>JBAZCI010000028.1:0-18029 GCA_041671025.1 Patescibacteria group bacterium
ATTTCACGGAAGCAGGATAGCATCGTATCCGTATGCTTGATATTGCCGCGAATGTGACAAAACTCGTTGCGGGGTCAGGAGAGCGGGGGTACGTAAACGGTGCACAGTCAGCCGCGGAGTTTAACAATCTGAAGGGCATGTATGTTGATCTTGTCGGGAATGCGCTCTATGTTGCCGATTCCTGGAATGACGTCATTCGAAAAGTCGATATTACAGGCGCGGCTCCGTTTACAGAACCTGCGCCGATAACGCTTGCGGTCACGCCGAAAGACGTAAATCCGACATGGAATACCGGATCGGGGTTGCAAGTGAAAGTTACCGGTAAGAATTTTCGGCACGGGGCGTCGGTCATTTTCGGCAATCTTGCCGCCGAAAAAACATTTGTCATTTCTTCGACCGAACTTGCCGCAAAGTTGCCGTTGTCAAAAATGTCTTCAGGATCATATGATGTTACGGTAAAAAATTCTGACGGCCAGCAATCCACGCTCGAACGGGGTTTTAATTTGATGCAGAATAATAATATCACCGCGAACGCGTATTTTCCGTATGCGGGGAAAAACACATCGACAATATCAAAGCCCGAAACGATCAACGTCGCACCGGGTGCGTCTTTCTTCGCTTTTCCTACATCGGTGAAAGGTGGTTTCAATGTAGCTACGGGAAATGTTACGGGAGACAGCAAAGAGGAAATCATTGTCGGTACAGGAGACGGGCTTGCACCTCAGATCCGCGTCGTGACGAATAAGGGCAGTGTTCTCGCAACCTTTTTTGCATATGATAGTACGAGCCGCTCAGGCGTGCGTGTGTATGTATGTGATGTTGATGGCGACAGTATCCAAGATATCGTCGCTGTTCCAGGACGGGGAGCGGTGCCAACAATTCGAGTATTTACCGGGTCGGGTACGCTGAAGTCCAGTTTTAGCGCATTGGACGGCAAGTTTAAAGGCGGGGCATATCTTGCCTGCGGCGATGTGAATGGCGATGGAACAAGCGACATTGTCGTCGCGGCAGGACGCGGAGGCGGCGCACAGGTAACCGTACATCAGTCAAACGGACAGGTCATTGCAAACTTTTTTGCATATAACAAACTTACATTTCGTGGCGGCATCAAAGTGGCTACGGCGGACACTGACGGTGACGGCAAAGACGAAATTATTACCGGTCCGGAATTTGGTGCGCCGCACATTCAGACATTTCAAATACGTCCAAATCAGATTAAGCAATTAAATCCCGGCTGGTATGCGTTTTCACAAGATTATCGCGGCGGCGTATCTGTCACCGGGGCGGATATTGACGGCGACGGGTCAAAGGAAATTATTGTCGGCGTCGGGGAGAATGCTCAGCCGTTGGTGAAAGTGTTGAATAAAAGCGGAACGCTGCTGATGAAGCAGTTTTACGCGTATGCGACGAATTTTCTCAATGGAGTAAATGTGTCCGGAGGGGATGTGGACGGTGACGGCATTGACGAAGTCATTGTACTACCGCGGAGCGGAGGAGGGGCGAATGTACGCATTATTGAGGTGGATCAGTTGAAGTAATAGACACGTGAAATATGTCAGAGCGCGAATTCACTTTTTCCCCGGAGGTACAATCGATAGAACAACCAAAATCTGCTCGAGAACTTTTGCAGGAAGTCTCTACTAATATTAAAAATTTTGTCGACCATTATCTTGGAAAACCTGATAAGCAGCTACAGGAGTATATTAATAAAATGCACAGTTCTGGTAATCTTGGTAGTTCAGCTGGTGAGTATATGCGTTCTTTAATACCCCGTTCACTAAGTAAACCGGATATAAGCTATGTTCATGATGACAAACCGGGGATCCTTGAAAATTCCTCAGCCGGGACACTAGAGTTTCTGAAATCTGCTCGCCGACGCCATTTCAAGGGTTCGTATGAAGAAATCCAGGATAGTCATATTCGTAAGAGAATGGATACATCGCCAAAAACACAATTTGTTGAGTATGCGAATATTCTAAAGCATTGTACAGTTCAACATGGCATATATCAGTATGCTCAGGAAGGGGGAAGTAATAGTATTAGCGAGATGGTGCAAAACGACCTTTATACCGATTGGAATGATGCTTCAGGAACGGTAGTTATGACGGATAAAAAAACAGGAATGAAACTCGATTTTAGCAAGTTAATACCATCAGGATATACATTAAGATCCTCTGTATTAAATAAATTTGAGAAACAGTATGATAAAGAAACAAGAAAAGAAAAAGTCACTTTGTATCCTCAAAGTTTAAAAGAATATTCTGGGAGTAATAGCCAAGAGGGTACTTTTAGGGCTCTGTTAGGACGAGAAGGAGGATCTGTGGAATACGGTGATCTTGCGAAAAAAGGGGGTATCTTACGGCTACTTCATGAGATTGCTCATGGTTGGCAAGGAAAATATTATTCAAAGGTGCATACGCAGTCTAACTTTGAAGATTATTTACAGAGAGCAAGGGCACTTACTCTTGCTTATAATATGTTGATCGGTGAAAGTAATAACGGAGATGAGGATGCAAAAGAGGCGAGTAAAATCGTACTTAAAGAATTGCTGGATAGACAAGTACAGTTGCCCTCTAAAATAGAAGATGATGAAAGTCAGGCAATAAATCCCGATGTAAAGTCAGAAATAGATGAGGATCATATTGTTTTTCAAAATGATGCTCATATTCATGAGCTCATGAAGGAGTACGAATCTTCGGAGCGAGATGCATGGACGCATGCAATTCGTCTTGTACGTTTTCTGCGTTCACAAGGGATGGATATTGAACCAGAATTACACACCCTTGCTGACTTTCAATCTGTTATAGATCCTGCGCTTAATTCATATCAATCTTTATTGGAACAGCACGTTACTATTTTAGACCGACCGATTCAATTTTCACGACGACCTTTTAAAAACCAATCTGAGGATGAGCCTTCACTAGATGGTATTGAAAAGGGGGGTGCGAATGTAAATGTATAACTAAAAAAATCCCGAACGATTATTGTTCGGGGTTTTTGATCCAGTAGACACAATGGCCTTTTGTAGAATCCACTAGTCTTTGCATGAACTGGATTTTTGTTTGAGAAAGGAGCTGTCGTAACGGTACGATCTTGCCGTGTATGTCACTGTCCACAAAGACGGGCCATTCAAGGCAGGGATTAAATCCTCTTAGGTGGTCAATGTGGTGTATACGAAGCCGACGGTTATTTCTACAGAAATTACGAGCTTCGTATGCCGTGGAAAACCTTTTAAAGTCATACTGGTATGGTTCAAAAAGTCCTCCATGAAAATGAGGCAAGAGAGGTTCGACACGTGCGAGCAGCTGCTCGGCATTCCAGGTAAGGAGATTTTCTTTTGTAATCTTTCCTTGCCAGTAGTACTTGCCTATTGCCTGGGTAAGATCAAAATCGAACGTTCGTGCGTAGGGATTCAGCAGGAGCTGCTTATGTTCATATGCGCGTGCAAGTAAGAAGGTGTATAGGCGATCTGCATCAAGAAATGCGAATCGTTTCTTATCCGGGGTGAAACGGATATCTTCCCATACGTCCATAAACAGCGGGTATGTCATACCGTGATCGCGTATGACGCCTTCACGCTGGTATCCTGCGTTGTAGCAGTCGAGACTCACATAGGACATCTTATCGATAATATCGAGCAGAAGTCCGAACATACCTCGGTTGCGCACCCAAGAGGATGCGTGAACAAGGTTGAATCCGTACTCTACTTTCCAGCGCTGAGCAAGACCCGCTCTTTTGAGTACCCAGGCAAAATTCCGTTCTTCATCAAGATTTTTAGGATCTATCCGTTTGACGGAATCCGAGCCGGCAACAGTTGCGCAATCGTGATATGCAATTGCGATAACAATTGGTCGTCGCTCTTCTTCAGAGAAACCGGCTCGTGCGAGAATTACTTCGGCAAGCATCGCGCAAATATATGCATGTAGCCAGCGCGTATGCCCAAATGGCGGACAGGCGAAGGCAATACGCTCATCTGGAAGATGTTCAGGCGGCGGAGGGACGAGATAACCCAATTGACTGAGCCATCCCTGGCGCCAGAACACGTCTGTATCCAATGCAGGAAACAGCCATCCGTTTTCACGATCCAGATAGAAATTGCTCGAACTAAACCACAGACGCGTGTTCATGAAACCGATCGTGTCTCCCCATTCGTCTATCACCCACAGATGTTTATTCGCGGGGATAACATATACAGACGGGTGACGGGCGTCATAAAAATCGGAGAGAGGCGTCATTTTACCGTGCACGAGTCTTCCCATATCAGAGAGTGTGCAGGGGATGATACGACGTTCCATATGACGTAGGGTTCGAAAATACACCTGCATGCGCGGGTGATAACCGAATCCCGGAGGAGCTAACACAGGTTGTGTCAGCCCGACAAAGCGTTTACGCTTAGAAGCTGACATGTGCTAGCCTTTCGTTGAAGTTGTGTTATTAAAGGGCGGTCAACCAGCTTGACATACCTTATTTTTACAGTCAACAGCATACCTTAAACACCCCCGTGAATCGTCATGATCAGGGTGGATATCATTTGACTCTCGTGTCGATACTTACTGAATAAACAGCGGACGTGTTTCTAGTCCCAGCATGATTACCTGGCGCTTTAAACTTTCGAATGAAGTAAGCGTCCGAAAACCGGTGTCGTAGTAGTTCCAAATATTCATGGCTCGCGTAGTAAGGGGTGCGTATGTTGCTGCGACTTGGGGTGAATTTTTGGTGTGCCAAAATACCCACGTATTGCGGCCATCTTGTTGGAAGCGGTATGCATATGCCTGGTCAAAGCGTCTGTAGGTAAATCGTGTAAGCACAATTTCTCCTTTCATGATGGGTGAGTCTGGATTTTTTTCTACAATGATACTATCAAGAGAAACGGGGAAGTTTATTTTTTTGTCATTGTTTCCTCCCCAGGACACAAAACTATTAGCGGTATCTGTTAATGTCAGTGAGAGGTGCAGCCAGCCATACCCGGTATATCCTGCGTTGCCTTGAAAAATCTCTCCGGTTGCATCTTTGAAACGGAGTCGGACCGGGTGAATTCCTCCGTCGCTCCATAACCAGAGATCATAACTTTCTGCTTGTGTGCGGGGTGCATTACGAATCACGATACGACGATATTGCGCTACGCGGTTAGCGGAAAATGCATATCGGTACGAAATACTTCCGAGACTCCGGAGACTCCTGATTGTGGGTCGGTTTGCTACCGTTTCATTCTTGATAAATTTACCATTGTCGAACGCTTCAACAAAAAAACGTGCCGGTGAATTAAATTCATCTATGGGTTTGCTGAAGGCCTCCATGTTCTCTTTGAGTACAAGTGTCGGGTATGCAGTGGCAAGTTGACGCAATGCCTTTACTGCAGGTTTTTCGCTCCAATCATAATTATACAGGCCAAAAGTTTTATCTTCATGATCTTCTGCGGTATCGTCCCGTAGGTTGTACCAGAATATTTTTTCTACCTCGGGATACAGCCGACTCAGTATAAAGCTCCTTTGCAGATAATCAGCCTGCTGTGCTTCTGTGACTCCCTGAGACCATGTGGGCCATCCTAATTCAGTTATCCATAGAGGAGCGGGGGTTTGCGGATCATACGCGTGTATCATGCTCCGCATGACATACAGATCAGTCACCAGGCTATTTAATCCAAATTGATTCAGTTCGGGTGAATAAATGGTCTTACCGTAGTTTGTACGATAGGGGTGGATCGCAACAATATCAAAAAAATCTTTAGCTCCGGCGAGGTATAATCTGCGTAGAAAGTCAGAATCAGCACCGGAAAGGCCGCCCAAAACTACTTGAGCACCGGGATGCGCAGAGCGAATGGCGGTCGATGCGGCGTCTAGTATGGATGTATATGAGGCGATTTTATCATTTGCTACTAAAAAAGCGGCATGGTTTTCTTCGTTCCATACCTCCCAATGCGTAATCTCCGGGTAGCGTGCAACTACGTCGGTTACAAAAGTTTTCCAGGCCTGAATATCCGGCGGGTACTTATCTCGTGAAGCGGCGGATGAAGGGGCGGTAGATGCCCATTCAGCGCTATAGGCAAGAACGCCCAAAACAGAAATTCCGGCATTTCGATACTGTGCAACCGAACGATCATAACCGGCCCAGTCATGAACTCCGCGACTCGGTTCAATGGTATTCCAGTTAAATTCTTCACGAACCCATGATACATGAAGATCGTTCAGCTTTTCTATTATGGTAGTTTCCTCGCTTTGATTAAAGCGAATTTCCATGCTGACATTGACTCCAAATATGTTATCTTCAGCGCTTGCATATGTGGAATGTGGCGTGAGTCCAATGCTCACGAACGTTATCGCGCAAGCCAGGATGCCGACGTATAAGTGAGTAGTATTTTTCATTAGTGTAGTTTATGAACAATATCAGTATACCATTTGATGATGTCTTCGCGAAATCATGACCTTGTACAATAGGTCGATTTGTGATCACTATGCATGGTAGAATGTACATATGAAACAACGTACAGCGGGGATATTGCTACACCCCACATCATTACCCAGTAAATACGGTATTGGCGATCTCGGGCCCGAAGCGTACCGTTTTGTCGATTTTTTGCATGCCGCGGGACAGAAAATGTGGCAGGTTCTTCCGCTTACCATCCCGGACAAATACGGTTCACCGTATGCATCGCCGTCAGCATTTGCGGGCAACTGGCTGTTGATTAGCCGGGAGTTTTTATATGAACAAAAATTACTCGACAAGAAGTATATTACACGAACACTGCTGGTGGGCGACGTTCTCTATGGCACCGTAGTCGCCCAAAAAAGGCAGATGCTCGCGCGGTCGCTTGAAATATTTCTTGAACGGGGAGCGCCAGGTTTACGGGAATCATTTAAGCGGTTCTGCCATCAGGAACAGGCATGGTTGGATGATTTTGCGCTTTTCATGGCACTCAAAAAACATTTTCACAATCGTTTTTGGCACCGATGGCCAAAGGACATTGCTCAGCGACGTACGCGCGCGTTGACCGCATGGAGAAAAAAGCTGGCTAAGGAAATAGTATTTCATCAGTATACTCAGTGGATATTTTTTGAGCAGTGGAGTGCATTGAAAAAATATGCGAATACACGGGGAGTCAGAATTATCGGCGATCTGCCGTTTTTTGTACACGATGACAGTGTGGACGTATGGACACATCCCAACATGTTTATGCTCGATACGCATTTTCGTCCCCGATTTATTTCTGGTGTTCCTCCTGACTATTTCAGTGCGCGCGGGCAAATTTGGAATGATCCCCAGTACAACTGGGATGTGATTGTAAAAAGCAATTTTCGCTGGTGGCTCCAACGTTTTGCCGCCGCCGAACGATTATATGACATTATTCGTCTTGACCACTTCAGAGGGTTTGCAGGCGTGTGGCATATCCGGTACGGAAGTTTAACCGCGCGAAAAGGGCACTGGGTGTCGGTGCCGGGAAGAAAGCTTTTTGCAAAAGTGCAACGCAGATTTCCGTCACTGAGGTTTATTGCAGAAGATCTCGGGTATATTACGCGCGACGTGATTGAATTGCGTAAACGGTTTAAATTTCCCGGAACGCGTGTTATGCAGTTTGGTTTTAGCGGCCAGCCGGGCAATCCGCATTATGTGAAAATATACGGTCCGAATGTCGTCGCGTATACCGGGACACACGACAATGATACCGCGAGGGGCTGGATACGGGATCCGCGTCATACCCAGGAAGGCCGCATTGCATTGTCGTATCTCAAAGCGACCAAGAAAAATTTTTCGTGGAAGCTGATTGAATGTGGCCTGCGATCCGGCGCAAATACGTTTATTACACCCGTTCAGGATTTGCTAAACCTTGATTCTTCAGCGCGGATGAATATGCCCGCAACAAAAGGGAAGAACTGGCGCTGGCGGATGAATGAGGGGTCGTTAACATTCGCCCTGGCTAAACGGCTCAAACACATTACCAAAGCCGCGCGCAGGTGAAATGAGGGAAAGAAGAGTATTTCTGTTACGCACTGTGCAGATGTTCGGTGTATTTCTTTGCGTCGGCTATACCCAGGTCAATCGTTGCGTTGAGTCGAGCTTTGTCGGCATCAAGTATAGAATGTATCGGGATTTGAGCAGAGGGGCGTATGACGGAAATATGGGGATTAGCGAGTG
The DNA here is from genome assembly GCA_041671025.1 of Patescibacteria group bacterium. GTDB lineage: Bacteria > Patescibacteriota > Patescibacteriia > UBA10025 > UBA10025 > JBAZCI01. Next base: position 8,131 of record JBAZCI010000028.1, read on the forward strand.
TTGTCATTTCAATATGCTCGATAAGACCCTTTAAATTCCGTAGAGAACGTCCAATGGGTCGAGGGAGCAACAATGACATCAGGAGAGATGAAAGAGCGTATCTGCGGCTGACAAAGAACCCGGCGGGCTTGTTGTACACCAGCGTGATATCTTCATATCCGTCTTCAAGAGCTTTTATGACCGGGACGGGGTCCGTCAGTCCGCCGTCAATAAACAAGTCATTGTGAATACGTACCGGCCCGTGGATAAACGGCATCGCAGCCGATCCGCGCATCAGTTCAAACAGATTATCGTGAGTCGGTGTTTGATATGCAACTTCACCTGAAGGATACCGGGTGAGTACGTATATCAGTTTGGTGTGTGAATGGAGGATTCTCTCCACATCAAGATACGATTCTTCGCGCTGAAAGATGTCGATCAAATACGCCAGATCAAGTACCTTACGTTTCTTGAACACATTAAACATGTTGACCAGTTTTGTCCCGTCGACACGGTGTCTCCATGTGTGTTCGATAACATCTGCCTGTCCGGCCGCATAGAAGGTAGCCGAAAAAACGCCCACTGACGAAGCATAGATGGCGTCAAAATACGTCGGTCCCAATGTTCTACATAGTGTCGCGAGAACGCCGGCGTCGTAGGCGCCGCGCAGACCGCCGAGTCCGACGACTAGAGCTCGTTTAGGCATGCGGTCGGGTGTGGGTTGATATCGTATTCCGTAGACGCATCCAAATCTTCCCGACGTTATTTTCTCCTTTTTGATCCGGTCCGATTCCCCAAAAACTATCCACAGGCGAATTTTCAATTATTTCCCGTGTACCTGTTTTTTTCAGAATTTCTCTTACATCTTTATGCTGGTCCGCTTTTGCAGAGAGAATCTGCTCCATGACCGCGACTTTTTCATCAACCCATGTCGTAGGGATGTCATTTTTGTGTGCATCTGCAATTTCCTTCACGATATGGGGGCTTTTTGCGGTGAGTATTTCTTGAGCGATATCGGGACGGGTTATCGCAAATTTTTTCCACTGAAATGCATGTTCGGCGGTAGGGAACACTTTTTCCCATATCTCTACCGTGTGGGCGGAAAAATTGTCGAGCGGATAAAACGCGGGTGTAAAGAAATACACCGCGTTGTTTGTCTCCTTGTTTAATCCATCGCTCGAGTTGGGATACATTTTCGTGTTGATTAAATCATGCTTTGAAGAAAATTTCGAAGCACCTGTCTACCCTGTTCGCCTGATGCTTCCGGATGAAATTGGACGCCGAAAATGTTTTTATCAGGATGCTTCATTGCTTCATTTTCGCACGATGCTGATTTTGCAAGCAGTAAAAAATCTTTTGGGAGCGTGATGTGTTCGCTATGCTCTTCCTGGAAAAGGGACTGGCTCTCCATGCCTTGAAAAAGTGTATCTTCTTGAAGGATTGATATTGATTCTTGACGGTGAACATCTTCACCCATAAAGATTTTTGACCCGAAAAGCAATCCGATCACCTGGTGCCCGTTACAAATGCCGAGAACGGGGATCGCTGTTTTTTTAATAAACATAAATTGATCGACATATTTCTGAGTGTCGATTTGAGTCAGTAAGATTGGAGCGCCGGAAATAATGATACCCGAAAAAGAATTGAAGTTTGTATTTGAAATGTTTTCAACGGGTATGATAGTGTTTGGAAAACCAAAACCGCCAAATGTGCTTTGGAGATTGGAGAGGTATGATGTCCCGCAGTTAATTATGCATAACATGAGGGTTTTTTGAAATTTGCTTAGCCGAGATGATTACATTGCAGGGAGGCAGTTTCTGAATTTTAGAGCGGGCCCGAAGGGATTCGAACCCTCGATCTCCTCCGTGACAGGGAGGCGTGTTAACCGGGCTACACCACAGGCCCGCTCTAAAATTCAATTATATATGACGTGCAAGGTCCCGAACTTGATGAGCGATAGCGAATTATAGTTCCGGGATTAACCGGGCTACACCACAGGCCCACCCTGATGTTTAATTTGCTTTCCAAAAAACGATAAAGAACTGTCACAGAGAGGAAAGCCTCAAACGCTATTTCGTTTTCGCTTTTGCGACAACCTCGGCAAATACGGTCGGATGATTTTCGGCAAGATCAGCGAGCATTTTCCTGTTCAAGTCGATTTGTGCAAGCTTGAGCTGGTGGATGAATTTCGAATAGGAAATTTCGTGTCCGCGTGAACCCGCGTTGATCTGTATATTCCAGAGTCTCCGAAATTCACGTTTCTTGTTCCGTCGGTCGCGGTATGCATATACGCCCGCCTTTGTCGTGGCAACTTTAGCCAGGCGGAGAATATTCTTACGTCTCCAGCGGTATCCTTTTACCTTCTTCAGGAGATTCTTTCGTTTTTTTGCTCGAATGGTGCCTCGTTTTACGCGCATAGGGGTTTAAGCATATGGATTCAACCGACGAATATTTCTTTCAAATGAAGGGCTCGCAGAAACGTCCCGGCGTTTGTTGCGTGTGGTGTTGCTGGATTCGCGGGCGTTAAAATGGCCCTGTCCGGATTTACGGTGAAGAATTTTACCTTTTTTGGTGAAGGTATATCTTTTTGCAGACGCTTTGTGAGTTTTAATCTTTGGCATATCAAGTAAATTATTTCTTTCTCATGAGGAGCATCGAGAGCTTTCCGCCCATCCGCGACACATCCTGTTCGACGACGATGGAATCTCCGAAAGAGGCGACGAATTGCTTCATCACATCGATGGCCCGGGGAACATGCGCGCGTTCTCTGCCGCGGAGGATCATCTCAATCAATACCTTATCTCCTTTTTCAAAAAATTTCTCCGCCTGCGATCTGCGCATATCGAGATCATGTTTTCCGATGTTAATCGAAAGACGGATGCCCTTGATGTCGACGCGTTTCTGTCGGGCTTTGCTTTTTCGCTCTAATTTTTCCTGTCGGAACTGGTATGCTCCAAAATCAAGTATTCGGGCAACCGGCGGCTGGGCGAGAGGAGAGACCTCAACGAGATCGAGCCCCCGCTCCTGGGCCAATTGTAGTGCCTGTGCTGTCGACACGACTCCGAGTTGCTTGTCAGCTTCGTCAATTAGCCGTACCTCGGGTATCCGTATCTGGGCATTGACCCGATAGCGCTTCGCAGTAGTAATTGTCTTAAACGTTAAGGATTATTCTGATGACCATGCGGATGGCCATATCGTGCGAGATTCAACTTCTTTTCTTTTCTCCAGCCTTTTATCTCTCGTTCTCTTCTCCGTGCTTCAGTAAGGGTAGCATAACATTTGAAGTATACAAGTTTTACCGGCAATCTCATTTTTGTGTATGTCGGGCCTTTCCCCGATTGATGTTTTGCTACTCTGCTTTTGAGATTATGTGTTGAACCTGTATATAACGAATGATCTGAACAGAGAAGAATGTATACACAATATTTCATATATCAACATTTGATGCCCCTCAGGAAATCTCGGGGCACCATTCGGTCTTTGTTAAAACAGTTTTGATAATGAACATATCCTTATAAGGGTCGAAGACCATGAGGGAGGAATGAAATGACGACCGAATGGTGGAGATGAGGGGTATTACACCCCTGTCCAGCACACGAGCCACGCAACGTCTCCAAGCTATTCTATTTTACGTTTGTCGGCGGCAGAAGTCAAAAAAAGACAAAAAGCTTCAGCGCCCGAGTTTGCATATACCGATGCGCAAGGGCAAACGCCAGGCGGTCGGTCCTCGAAATGGCACCCCGGTCCTTCGCAGAGGAGTCAGAAGGCGGGATGGTTATTGCGGTTTAAGCAATAACTGGCGCAAAGGAAGGGGCAAACGCGTTAGCGAATGCAGTCTTCACTTTGCTAACAAATGAATTGGCATTTGTGTAATGAAAGGCGGGTTTTGCGTCAACACTTTCATATGACGGCTTGCAGTTAACGTGACAATGTACACTGTCGATTATAAACATCCCCATGTGGCGATGCTTGAAGGGCGAAAAAAGGATTATCCTTTTCCCATGAGTTGGTGGATGCGGCGGTTGACCTCGCGTTTCTTGATAGATTCGCGTTTGTCATGTTTCTTCTTTCCACGCGCTAAACCCAGCTCAACCTTGATCAAGCTCCCCTTAGTATACATAGATAGGGGGATCATTGTCAAGCCTTCAGAGGCCATTTTGCCAATAAGGGTGTTTACCTGAGCCCGTTTGACGAGCAGCTTTCTGTCACGGTCGGGATTATGCGCTGAATCGTGGGATGCACGTGAGTACGCTGAAATATGCGAGTGAATCAACCAGAGTTCATCGTCTCGGAATGTCACGTAGCTTCCCTCGAGGCTGATCATCTTCATCTTGGCTGATTTTACCTCGGTTCCGGTCAGCACAATACCGGCCTCGATTTTGTCGAGAATCGTGTACGTAAAGTATCCTTTTCGGTTATTTGCGAGTTGCGGCATGGGGGTAGTATAGCGCGAGAAAGGGGAGTTTACGAGGCAAAACGTGGCGCCTGTTTTTATATTTTTCTTGACAACGATTTTTGATTTGCTATAATTCACTTACGATATGAATACATCGTTTTCAAAAATACAGACTTCAGGAAATTTCTACTGGCATTTTACGTACCACGCCGGGCGGGGTTTCTTTACTTTGGAAACGTAACATGTTGTACTCGTAAGATCAGATAAAGTAAATTTTAAAGAAACCTCATCCACCCGGACGAGGTTTTTTGGTTATTATGCAACAACACTCAATTATTTTTTTCGACTTCAATCGTACGCTGTACGATCCTGACGCCAAACGTTTGATCACCGGTGCTCGGAGTATGCTCGTACACATGAAAAAACGGGGATTCATGCTCGTGCTGATGAGTCATGGTGATGCGCGGCAGGAGGCGATAGTTCGTAAGCTCAGGATAGCGCCCTATTTTTCTCGCCTGATTTTTGTCCGGCGCAAATCAGTGAGGTTATTCAGGCAAGTGACGAGCGCATATAAGATCATGCCGCGTGATTGCTATGTTGTCGGGGACAGAATTCGACAGGAGATTTCGATCGGGAACCGGATAGGGATGAAAACGGTTTGGTTCCGTCGCGAAAAGTTTTCAGAAGAAACACCCCGCTCTCAGTCTGAATTTCCTGGCAAAATCATTCGTACTCTTTCGGAACTCGAGCGGGTGCTCTAAAAAATTATTTGTCATTTTCCGGTGTGTCGGTGATATACGGACACGCTGGAAAACCACAAATGTTGTTCTTCACAATTTAATCTAAGGAGAAAGTCATGACTACGCATTCTTTACATTTTGCGGCGGGTGAAGGTGAAAATACTGTAGGATATTTTGACGCTTTATTTAAGGAATTGAATGTGGTTGTAGAGTACTCAGGTCTGTGGGAGGGACCGAGGCGGCATACTCATTCGTTTGTGTTGTCTCCAAGTGTTTTTGAAGTGACGAGGAAGGAGTCAGATGATCTTCAGTTACTTGGCGGTGCGCTTCATGAAGTTATCGCGGGATTGACGCGCATAGCCGCAGTCGCCGCAACACCCAAGCTCGGTTCGTCAAAAACCTGGCAAATGTTCCGGAGAATTATTTCAGTCGGTATCCCAAGTCTCTATGATCAATTTCATACGCTTGATACGAATGTGGTGCCCGGGATTATCAAAGTGGATTTCATGATTGATGAAGCCGGCAATTATCATATTGCAGAAATTGACGGTCACAATGATCATGGCATGGGGTATTCGATTTTAGCGGCGCAGGCGCGGTCGATCATTAAGCCCGCTGGAGAACATTTTCCTGGTGTTGCAAAATGCCTGGCCGATGAGATCATGTGCACGCACGCGGGGAAATCTGCGCTCTTGCTCTATGCTGACTACGAGAGGTTCTATGCGCCGGAGTTTGGAGTCGTCCAAAAAGCATTGGCTCAAAAGGATGTGAACCTTTTGCTTGCAGGGGAGACAGAGATGAGCGTTGAAAGCGGTCGGCTCTGTCTGAACGGGAGTACGTTCGAATCAGCGACGTTGATCTGTTTTCCGCTTATGTATATCAATGCGATGCATAGTCAGCACATTGCGGAGATGTATCGAAATAGTCAAATTACGTTTGTTATTCCACCCAAACCTTTTCTGGGATCAAAGGCGTTACTCGCATTATTACGTAATGAGGAAGGTGTGCCGGAAATCGAGGCGATACTTACCGCAATGATTCCACGAGCTGCTCTTGAGCGAATCAGGAAGTTTATTCCCGATACGTATCTTGTGACTAAGCGGAAGCCCCGCGCATATTATGATGAGATTTTGAAAAGTGGCGATTTCGTACTGAAGGAATCGATCTCAAGCGGAATGAAAGGAACTATTTTCCCGGATGATTGCGCGTTTAACGATGTCTTTACCCGGGCGTGCGGAAGCCATTACCGTTTTGTCCTTCAGCGTCAGATTGCGAATAAGGCGTTTACATTTAGCGCATTTGCTCATGACGGTACGGTATCATCGGATACGTGGTTTACCCGGGTAACTGCGCATTACTCTCGGGGGCGTGTTGCGGATATTATTGTCACCGCACGCAAAGATAAGGCTGTACACGGGGCAAAGGACTGTCTACAGCTGGGTACGGTTATTGTGCCATGACTTTTTTACCAAAACAGACCGGCAATGGAGCCTGATCAAAAACTGGCGTTCGAGATCAGTAGGTTCCATTGTCCGGTCTGCACGGTCCAGGCTACGTTCTTTTATTGTGTTTGTCAATTCACATGGTATGGAGGAATAGATGATTGACGGCGATTCTCAAGATAAGCCGGAGAATGCGGTAAAAGATCCTTTTGAAGGTCTCAAAAAAGGTATCTTTTGCTAATCTGCGTTGGCAAATGACAGGCGTTGTGTTTTCGTACACGGCGCCTTTTTTTATTGCACGTGTATAAAATCCGCACCCTGGAAAGGGTGCTCTACATTTGTTGCGATGTTAAAATAACAAATACAAATAGCGCAGCCCGCCTGCCTGGCGGCAGATAGGCTGAGGCTGTGATGTTAAAAATATTATCAAGAGCACCCTTTCCAGGGTGCGGAGTGTAGTATAAACACGTTGATCGAACTACGTATCATTCTCAATACACGCATTGCTTGATATACTAGGAGACACGTATGACCATCAAGCAACAGCTAATCAAACAGCTGACGAAATATATTGAATCAACCTGGGAACACACTGAGCATGCATTTGCCGCAGGCGGTCTTGCTGTTGATTTCACGCCGCCATCGCATCTGAAATTTGGCCACTATACGACAAATATTGCGATGCGGCTTGCACCGATCGTCAAAGCGCCCCCGCACGAAATTGCTCTCCAGTTGGTAGCCGCATGCACCAGCCACCCCGCCGTTGAAAAAGCGGAAGTAGCCGGTCCCGGGTTCATAAACGTTTTTCTTAAACCCGCGTGGCTTCAACGGCAGATGGCTAAAGTGATTACCAGCGGGAAAAAATTTGGATCAAGCACGACAGGCAAAGGCAAGCGAGTCAATATTGAATTTATTTCGGCGAATCCGACCGGACCTCTGACGCTCGGCAATGGCAGGGGAGCATTCATGGGCGATACGTTGGCTCATGTGCTCAATGCGGCCGGGTATAAGGCCTGGCGGGAATATTATGTCAACGACATGGGTAACCAGGTCAATATTCTTGCAGAATCCGTGTTGCGACGATACTGGATTTCGCAGGGTATCCGGATGGAATACCCGGACTATTGCTATCAAGGCGAGTATATTGAAGAAATCGCAAAGACATTGTATTTACCAAATTATGCCCTCGGCAAGAGCGCGTTGGTTGAAGTGCGCGATAAAATTAAGGGGCGCATTCTGAAAAAAATGCTGGGGAACATCCAACGTTTTGTTACCGGTCGGCTCAACATTAAATTCAACACCTGGTTTTCGGAAAAAACACTCTATCAGGGTAAAAAAATTGATAACATTCTTGATGCGCTTCGTGCCCTGGGGTTGATCTATGAACATGACGGCGCGATCTGGATGAAAACGATGCAATTTGGAGATGAAAAAGACCGAGTGCTGATCAGGAAAAACAGCGAACCGACCTATTTTCTCCCCGATATTGCTTACCATCATGATAAACTGACTCGTCGGAAGTTTGATATGGTCATCAATTTTCTCGGAGCGGATCATGCCGGGTATGCCCCGCGCATGCAGGCCGCAATGAAAGCGCTCGGACACGGCGGGAAATTGCGCATTATCATTTTTCAGCTTGTCCGTCTTCTGTCTGGCGGAGTCGAGGTACGGATGTCGAAACGCAAGGGAATGTTCGTCACATTCGAAGAATTGATCGACGATGTCGGGCTGGATGCCGCACGGTACTTCTTCCTGATGCACGCATCAAGCTCTCACATGGATTTTGACCTCGACTTAGCGAAAAAAAAGACCAAAGAGAATCCGGTATACTACGTACAGTACGCTCATGCCCGAATTTGTAGTATACTACGGAATACTCAACGGAAACCGGTATCACGGGCAAAACCGTCATCTGATCCGCATTCCAGCAGTATCGCGCTTATGGTGAAGATCCTTCAGCTTCCCGAGCTTATCGAAGATGTATCCGGCTCGTTTGCTCTGCATGCTTTGCCGACATACGCGTATGAGCTCGCTACCATCTTCCATGACTATTATACGAACGTCCGGGTGATCGAGGATGATAAAGTGAACCGCCAGCCGTTACAGCTGATACAGGCAACAAAGGTAGCGCTTGAAAATGTACTTCGGATTATGGGCATATCCGCGCCGGAAAAAATGTAGCATACGAGGAACGGAATTCTTTTGAGGAGGCTTTAGCCAGCGTAGTTGAAAACGCATTATGAAAATAGGTATCGATTGTCGAACTATTTTGAATCCGTCGCTCGGCGAGCGCGCGATTGAAGGTTACTACGCGTATGCACTGGTGAAAAATCTTTTGCGTATTGATCGTCAGAATCAATACGTGCTTTTCTTTGATTATCGCATGCGGGATACCAGCGAGTTTGTCCGTTCGAATGTTCAGATCAGGCATTTCCCTTTTTCACAGTACAAATCTTTTCTCCCGTTTGCGTATACACACATGCTCATGACCGCCTATCTGGTGAAGTTTGGACTGGATGTGTACCATTCTCCGACAACGTCGCTTCCGGTGACGTATCCCCGCAAAGCCGTCATGACGGTGCATGACCTCTCTATGTATAAAAACCCGTCCTGGTTTCCGTCACATATTTTTTCCTCACGGCTGTTACTGCCCCAAAGTATCCGTAATGCTAACCGGATTATTGCTGTCTCCGAGAGTACGCAAAAAGACTTGCAGGAGTTATTTAATGTCTCGAGCGCTAAGATTCGGGTAGTACATGACGGAGCATGGATCGAAAAAGTAGCATTAAAAAGAGGACGCAAAGGCATAGCGCATTTGAAGATCGGCAAGAAATTTATTCTTTATTTAGGCACGATTGAGCCCCGTAAGAATGTGACCACGCTTATCCGCGCGTATCACAAGTTGTTGACCTGGAATCCGGAGTATAAAGCGTACACATTGGTTATTGCGGGAAAAAAAGGATACAAGGCCGATGTGGTGCTCGATGAAGTGAGAGAATTGAAGCTGGGTAAACAGGTCAGGTTCATCGATTATGTTACACAAAATGAAAAAGTGGATCTGATGAAAGCTGCAGCATGCTTTGTAAATCCGTCCTACTATGAAGGATTTGCGATGACGGTTGCGGACGCACTGGCGCTGGGTACGCCGGTTATTGCAAGTAATATTCCGTCAATTAAGGAAATTGTCGGAAAGGCCGGCATCCTGTTTGATCCTGAAAAAGAGTATGAACTTGCCGCCGCGATTAAAAAAGTACTGACCGGCGCTGATTTACGGAAGCGCCTGTCGAGGTTAGGAAAAGTCCGGGCGGAACTGTTCAACTGGGAAACGTGCGCCCGGCAGAC
>JBAZCI010000029.1:0-17263 GCA_041671025.1 Patescibacteria group bacterium
TGGGGGATTTGAAGTTTCTCTCTTTTATGCACTCAAGGTTGGAGAAGCTTCGCGCGTCATTCCCGTGACGCAATCGGCGCTAGTGTTCACGCTCATTGGCGGAATTTTTTTGCTCGGTGAGCGTACTAATATTGTTACAAAAATCGTTGGCACGATTATTATTGCCGCTGGGATTGCACTGATGTATATTGTATAGGTGAATAAATAATTAATCTGCCTGATTGATGAAAGAAGTTGATCATGGAGTGATGAGTGCACGGTATTCTTGGTTTTTTGTGATCTTCTTTACACTTTTACTTGCCGAGGTTGTTGCATTCTTGATATATCGTGAAAAAGTGGTGCGGGAGATATGGGCGGCATCGCTCGCTTTTCTGGTTGCAGTCTATTTTTTAAAAGATACGTATTTTGGATTCCGGTATCGATATGTGAAACCAAAAGTCTTTGGTTCGCCGATATTGCGAGGGAACATGGCCCTGATCTATGGCTGGGGGATGCTTATTGTAGCCTGTTCGTTATGCAGTCTGGGTATTGTGTTCCTGGGGCTTCACGAAACTACCGGATCCACAGAACCTCTGTCTTTAGAATGGCTACTTACGGTGCAGATGCATGGGGGTTTGTGTCTTGATGGTGGCAGCGGGTATATCTGTAATACTACGTATACGCTTTCCAGGTCCGGAAGGTATGAACTCTCTTCATCGCGACACGGTAAAGAGATTCATCTTGGGCAAGGACAAATTTCAATCACTCAGCTTGAAAAACTTACCGCAGCAGTACATGCGACTAACTTTACTCAGTTACGGGCAGAGAAATTTACCGGAACGTGTCCGACAGCCTATGATGGTCAGGAAAAGATATTTCATTTTTACCAGGAAAATAATCAACGAATCGAAAGCCTCGCGACATGCACCTACATGATTGATGAAACACAGCCGCTATTTGTGTTAATCAACGGGGAAATTAATACAGCGCTAGTAAAATCGCGCGAGTAGGGTGTTTCTACCAACTCATCCCGGATCTATTGGTCAATATTTTCTGCCTTCGTCGAACCGTAGAAATATGTACCGTATATTTCTGCAGCTCGGTCAAATGATCGTTTGAAGGCTTCTTTGCTTTTCCGCTGCTTGTCTTGTTCAGACAACACTTTATATCCAAATAGTAGCTGTCTGTCCTCAGTCAATGCGGCAATTCCGCGCATTTTACCAACCGGGTATTGTCCCCATTCTTTTTGACTGCCCATAAACCGGCCACTCACGTTTGGCGCATACTCTACTTCACTCGTATTAGCCGGTCGACGCAGATGGGGATGTAAGTCGGCTGAAATTTGCGTAGCGACAGCATCTGCGCGATCTTTTGAGCCACAGTAGATGGTAAATACTTTACCGTCAGTAACGTCACCGCCAGATAAATATTTATGCTCGATATTTAGACGTTTAAGATATTCTGCAACATCGTGTATAGAGGTCACAGGAACGTTCAGATGTAATTTATGGCCAATATTTACATCCCCATTCCAGTAGTTTTTTTCGGTGTCGTGGATATTTTGTTTATAGGGCGGCATGTACTCCGTGTAGCGTTGCTGGGCAATATCATTATTCGTGTTTGCATCTTCATTTGTATGAGAAGTTGATGTAGGAAATGGGTCGACGGTTTCATGCGCTGCAATGAGTGATTGATAATAAGCTGTCTCCGCCTCCGTATCTTCTCTTTTTTCTGCCATACGCCAGTCAACTTCAGTAGAAGATTTTCGAATATCGGCTTTTCCTTCTCCTTTGTATTCATTGGTAAGAACACGAGGACAGGTCGCCAGATGTCCAGAACTTTCGCCGCAGTATATGCACCCATGCTCGTTGATATAGTCTGGCATATTATTGAGCGCGTTTATGTTTAAGGAATGCTGAAATTATACTCCCAAGTTCGCGCTGATGCCCGCTTAACGAATGGTCGCCACCGGTAATCATATTATATTGGAATTCGGGTTTCAGTTTTTTGAGAATATCCATTATTCCCGGGACGTTATTCCATGCGTACTGGTCCTGCGAACCATAGACGACAAGTGTCGGTTTGTTGATTGATCTAAAATGCCGGAATAACGGTTTACGAGAAAGTCGGACATTTCTCATTTTTTCATAAAACGGAAAGACATTATAATCACCGTCGGGATTGGCGATGTCATAGAATCCCTGGTAGGAAAAAAACTCATCAGGCAAAAGTTCGCTGATCATCTGTTCGCCTTTGCCCCGTTTGATGTTCTTTTTTGATTCTTCGAGGAGCCTAAAGAATTTTTTCTTGCCTAACATGGAATAGTAAATCCCGGTATCGTCCCCGCCGCCGATCAAAATATTTTTTGAAACAGGATTTTTGGGTTTGTAAAAATGATAGACGCAAATTTTATTGGCGCCAGTCGATTCGCCTATCAGGTAAAATTCGGCGTATCCGAGCTTTTTCAGACACGAAATGGCGGCATCAATGTCGATAATGCATTCTTTGATTTTTTCGTACGCCATGCCAAATCGTTTCCGTTTGTCTTTTACGTGGAGTGTTTTAATGAAATGCGCTCCGCGGTTGTTGAAGAGGAGTAGCGATACGCCCGCGCGGTTGAATGCCGCAGCCATGGTTTTACGCATGTCATCTTTGTAAAAGACGGATGAACTGCCGTTACCATGCAGAAATATCGCCGCGCGTTTTGACCGCTTGGCTGAGTAGATCATGCCGGGCAGAGTGAGTTCGTCTGTTGTCTTGATCTGGAGGAGTGTAGGTTGAATCATATAAAAATAGTGTAGCGGAATATAAAAAAAACAGCCACCCGGTGAGAAGTGAGTGTAGGCGTGTTCCCGTTGAAATAATTAACCCGACTGAAGTCGGTTAGAAGAATAAAAAATTCTTCCCTAGCGACTTTAGTCGCGTTTTGAAAGAGTAAACACCAGTCTTGCTTCCATTTCTGTAGAAGGTTTAACGTATACTCCAAAAAGATATGTATTCACGCCAAATTCACATGTGCGTGATATGGTGGATATATCGAGAGGGATATTATTCTTAATACGCATCGTATGTTTTATATCAGATACCTGTGGGCTGAATTAACCCGGCGGTCCGGCAAGACGCTGATGATTTCACTTGGTCTTGGAATGGCGAGTGCGGTCATTATTGTCATTATCTCAATTTCTCAGAGCCTCTCGACTGCGCAGGATACGGTGCTCAATCCGCTTCAGAATGTCGGCACGGATATCATGGTTTCGCGGTCGCTGGACCCGGAGACCATTCAGACTCTTGATGATTCGGCGCGCGAAGAAATGCTGCAGGACAATCGTATTACGACAGATCTGGCAAAGCTGGGAAATCCCGGCGAGGCTTTTTCAACTGATAATTTTCTCCCCGGAACATTATTAACATTTGACCAGGGTGAGATGGATAAACTTGATTCATCACTGGTCGCAAATTCAGCGGCGGGACTGGTTATGAATGTAGCGCATCAGGAGGGGACAATTCCTCAAGTAACTGCCGAGTTTGAGACGGGCGGTGAGACCTTTCAAGTCAATACGGATATTGCCGCGATGACGTCTGCCGAACAGGCGGCTGTGGATGCTGCGCGGAATGCGGCGATGACAAAAATTCAATCTCAGGGGCTTGATCCGCAATCAGCTGCAGCGCGAAAGATTATGGAAGAGGCAATGAACGCCGCGATGCCGGAACGGTTCAAGAGGCAAACAACTGAATTTGTTGCCCCGAAGCGGATTTTTCGGCAGGAGGTTGGTCCCATTACGACGGATATTTCAACAGAAGGCTATACGGTCGCCGGTGTCGATACGACAAAGACGGATATCGGTCTGATTTTGCCCGGGGAAATAACGAGCGGTACTTATTTTACCGGGGCTGATCAGGCCGTGGTCAATACGTCGTATGCGGATAAAAATAATATTGCAGTCGGCGACAAACTGACACTGGCAGGAAAAGAATTAACGGTTGTCGGGCTTGTCCAGCCGAAATTATATTCACAAACAGCCGATGTCTACCTGCCTTTGAAAGATTTGCAGACACTGTCCGGGCGCGAGAACCGCATCAATGTGATGCTGATTAAATCAACCAGCGCGGATGCGGTAGATGAAACAAGCACAGCGCTTGAGAGTGTATTTGCCGGCGCGGAAGTTACTGATGCTCAAGACACGGCGAAGGAAGTAACCGGCAGTCTGGTCAATGCGGCGAATCTCACCAATAAGTTCATCGGCATCACCAGTGTTATCGTGATTGCCGCCGCGTTTGTTATCGTCAGTTTGCTCACCATACTGTCCGTAAATAAGCGCGTGCGCGAAATTGGTACATTAAAGGCCATCGGGTGGAGCAATACGAAGATTGTCCGTCAAATTATATCGGAAAATGTAGTGCTTGGCATTTTGGGCGCCTTGATCGGTATCGGTTTAGCGGTCGGAGCTATTCTGATATTAAATCGTGCCGATATCACACTTTCGGCAACGGTTGCAAATAGTACTGACGGAGGCTTCGGATTTGCGAGAAGAATATTTTCCGGTTCGGAGGCGGCCAGCGAACAATCAGGCGTTGCAACATCGGTGACACTCAATATTGCGTATTCCTATCTGGTGTTGCTCATGGGATCTGCAGTCGCCCTTCTCGGCGCTATGGTGTCCGGGACATTTGCCGCGCTCAAAGCGTCGAAGATGAAGCCGCAGGAAGCTTTGCGGAATCTTGAATAATTGAACGTATCCATATATTTATGACCATCATTAAAGTCCACAATGTTCTGAAACGGTATACGCAAGGCACTAAAGTCATTCACGCAGTCGATCATGTTTCAATAGATATTCCGCAGGGAGAGTTTCTTGCCATCATCGGGGCATCAGGTTCAGGAAAAAGCACGTTTCTGCAGTTAGTCGGCGGATTAGACCGTCCGACCAGCGGCACGGTTGAAATTAACGGCAAGGATATCGGACACATGAGCGATATGAAGCTTACCGCATTGCGCCGGAATACAATCGGCTTTGTATTTCAGAGCTTTAATCTTATCCCCACGCTTACCGCGGAACAAAATGTAGAAGCGGGAATTGCCAAACGAACATCGCACGACCGCAAACGGGTGCGTGAAGCGCTGAAGCAAGTTGGTCTGCTTGACCGTGCTCACCATTTGCCAAGTCTGTTGTCAGGGGGCGAACAACAGCGGGTCGCTATAGCCCGTGCATTGATTAATGAACCGGAAATTATTCTGGCGGATGAGCCGACCGGTAACTTGGATAGCCGCACGGGTGAGGAGATCGTCAATATGCTTCGCGATTTGAACAAAGCGCACGGGAAGACCGTGATTTTGATTACGCATTCTGATTACATAAAAAAATATGCTCACCGCGTCATGGAAATGAAGGACGGAACGATGCATGAGCTCTCCCGGTCATAGCCATTTGCAAACTTCGCCGTAACTCGCTACCATACAGCCTTATGAAGATCCTTGTCGTCGAGGATGAAGAAGCCATTCGAGAAGTTATTCGCACGTATCTGCAACGCGCAGGATTTGAAGTTGAAGAAGCGGCAAGCGGGGAGGTAGCGACGCTCAAGTTCAATACCGGCGTGCATTTGGTTATTCTCGATCTTAATTTACCGCACATGGATGGATTAGACGTGTGTCGCGCGATCCGCAAGAAATCGGCAACGGTGCCAATCCTGATGGTTACGGCGCGGGCGGAAGAATCGGATGAATTGATCGGCCTCGCGCAGGGTGCCGATGACTATATCAAAAAGCCTTTTTCGCCAAAGGTGCTCATCTCCCGCGTGCATGCCCTCCTGCGTCGTTCACAGGCTTCACCGGTACATGCGGGCGCCCTAGCGCTTGATGAACAGCGGATGACGGTGGTCAAGCATGGGAAAGCCATACCGCTCACTACAACGCAGTTCAATATCTTGCGGACATTGATGCGGCATGCGGGCAAGGTATTCTCGCGCAACGAACTGTTGAGAGCGACGGATGAGGAACAGCGTTTGCAGGCGGCGATGGAACGTACTGTTGATGCGCATATCAAAACTATTCGAAAGATGGTTGAGGATGATCCTCAGCATCCACAATATATTAAGACCGTTATTGGTTCAGGATACAAATATGGCGAATAGATTTTTTAATACGATTAGTTTTAAAATTGCATTGGTCGTCAGTATGCTGGTTGTCGTATTGATGGTGGTGTTAAATTTTGTTGTGGTGAACAGGGGTGAACGGGTATTTTCCGACGTCTACACGGTGATACGTGACAAAGGCGGAGCTTTTTCAATTGATGAGCCGATCTATTTTCCCGGCGGGTATTCTGCTCCCTTTAACGAGCCGCTCCGGGGTGCAGTCGTCAGTCCGCGCGATCAGTTTAAACATCGTTTCCAGTATTCTCTTTTTCTTATCGGTGCGGGCGCATTTGTGGGAGCTGTTGGCATTGGGTTGCTTGCCTCGTGGATTGTCGCCCGACCACTCAACACCTTGCAGAGCGGGCTGAAAAAGCTTCGCCAGAGTAATTACAAACTTCGTTTACAGGATGATCATTCGAATGAGTTTGCCGCGATCATGAGTGAATTCAACAGCCTGGCCTCTGACCTGCAACGGACAGAAGAGCTCCGTAAAAATCTTATTTCTGATACGTCGCACGAGCTCAAAACGCCGATCACGGTTTTAGCTGCGCAGTTGGAAGGTATTGATGACGGCGTATTGACGTTGGATAAAGAGCGCATTGGTATGCTCCGCCAGCAAGTACAGCGTCTGCAGGATATGACGGAAGGCTTGCAAGAATATGCCCGGTTGCGCAGTCAGGCGCTTTCGCCTCACGTGACCAATTTCAGGCTCGCAAAGCTGATTGAAAAGATTACATTACAATTTGAACCGCGACTGAATGAAAAGAAGATTGTCGTCACAACCGATATCTCAGATGAATACACCGTATCCGCAGACGAATCGTTGGTAGAGAGAATTTTTGTGAATCTATTTGATAATACCTTGCGATACGCTGATGCGCGCGCCGTACATATTTCTACGCATGCGGATGAAATTATTTTTAGCGATGACGGTGTCGGCATTCCGCAGATGCACCAGCATGATATATTCGAACGCTTTTTCAGATTAGAAAAATCCCGCAATCGTTCTACGGGCGGCTTGGGGTTGGGATTGGCAATTGTGAAAGAAATTGTTGAAGTTCACGGGTGGAAAATACATGCGCGAACTCCCGAAAATCAAAAAGGCGTAGAATTTGTTATTAAGTTGTAGATAGTGGATGGTAGGTGGTGAGTAGTAGGTGGGGGTGAATAAGTTGTAAAGTAAAAAAACGCAGCGCAGGCTTCCACGCCTGCGCTCGAGACAATAAACCTCCGCACGCTGGAAAGCGTGCTCTTGGTTTATTAATGTATGGGTATAAGACTAAATACATGAGGCGATTGATGTATGAGTACATCGTTTTTGTAGTATACAAAAGGTACAATACTGTATACTGGTGTATATGTCACATACACTTGGAATCGTAGCGGCAGTGATCGCATTTCTCGGATGGGGATTCGGGGATTTTATGATTCAGCGGTCTATCCGGAAGATCGGCACGCTCGAAACGCTGTTTGTCATTTGCGCATCAGGCGGTATTATTCTTCTCCCGTTCGTCTGGAGTGATCTTCCCTACTTGTTTTCGCACGGACACGCGATGCGATTATTGACACTCACGACACTGACTGGACTGTTCAGCGCGATGTTGAATTTCGAAGCGTATAAACAGGGGAAACTCGCCGTCATCGAACCGGTTATGAGTTTCGAATTGGTTATTACCGCGTTGTTCGGCATTGTACTTATCGGTGAACGCATACAGCCAGTTCAGATTTTTCTTATGGCCGTGGTATTCATCGGAATTCTGCTGACGATGTTGCGTGTATACGAAACACGATGGTGGCATCTCGGTTCGTACCGAAAAAAAATAGAAAAAGGCGTCCTCTTAGCACTCGTGGGTGCGGTGATTATGTCGGGATACAATGTATATACGGGTCTCGCGAGTCAGGCGACTAATCCGCTTATTGCTATTTGGTACACGCACTTCGGGATCGGGCTGATCTTATTCGTATGGTTCGTGTTTCGTCGCAAGGTAGCGGTTGTTGTGCGCACAAGCATTTCTGCCTGGCGCATGGTCGGGTTGGCGAGCGTGCTCGATAATGTAGCCTGGCTGGGATTCGCCACCGCAGTTCTGGTATTGCCCATATCGGTTACGATAGGAATTACCGAAAGCTATGTTGCGCTCGCGGCTGTACTCGGTATGATCCTGAATCGGGAACGTCTCCGAAAACATCAGTATGTGGGTATGAGCCTTGCGATTGTTTCCGGTATTATCCTCGCAATTATCAGTTCAAGATAAAAAAAGAGGCACTCGGATTGAGTGTCGTAAATTGAATGACAGATTCAATACGAATGCCTTAGGTTCTAACCCAGTTCTGTGCCCCCTAGAGAACAATTGTTTGATGCGACTGCATCTATTATACGGACCGAAAGGCCCGTTGTTGTTATGGAGTGGCCCTAGGTCGGACCACGAATGTTTAAGGTTGATTTCAACCTTGCTCCTTGTCTCTTAGTGAGGGCTAGTCATCACTAAGTAGATGTATATATTTTATACCCCGGTATGAAACCGTCAATCGTGATATCCACAGTGTCTATATCGCCTACTGGTCGTTATGCGTGATTGCAGTTACAATATGTGGTAGCGCTATGTCATTTGCAACATACACAGCCAAGGGAGGCGAGGATATTTTGAAAGAATTCACGGTAGGTCGTGATCAGGGGTTGTCGTCAGCGGAAGTTCGCGCGCGTCAGGTGAAATACGGCGCAAATGAAATTCGGGGAAAACAACAAACATGGTTGCGGATATTGGGACGGCAATTCATATCGCCGTTTATTTATTTGCTTGTCGGCGCGGCAGTTCTTGCTTTTATTTTCGGTGAAATGATCGACGGAACGATGATCATCGTCTTTGTCCTGATTAATGCGCTGCTCGGTTTCTATCAGGAATTCAAGTCGGAAAAGACGGTGCACATGCTTAACCAGTTTGTTGTTCGAAAGGCAAAGGTGCTACGTGAAGGAAAACTAGAAATTGTTGAGCACGCAAACATCGTTCCGGGAGATATTGTGTCAGTCGAGCCCGGGGATTTTATCCCTGCGGATATTCGTTTTATTTCACAGGATGCATTGACGGTCAATGAGTCTGTGCTGACCGGAGAATCGGTGCCTGTTCAAAAAACTGCGGAGGTTTTACCGACGGAAGGCAAAGAAATTTTTGAAGCCAACAATATCGGTTTTTCCGGAACGACGGTCATGAGCGGCCAGGGAATAGGCGTGGTATTTGGTACGGGCAGGTCTACGGTTATCGGGGATATTGCCCATTTAACCGAAGAGGCTGTACATGTCAGTTCGTTTGAAAAGGGCATTACCCGTTTCAGCAGATTTATTCTTCGCCTAATTTTGGTAACCTTGGTGTTTGTTTTTATTGCCAATGTCGTGACCAAAGGTGGCAAGGCCGATATCGGCGAATTGATTATTTTTTCCATTGCACTCGCAGTGAGCGTCATACCTGAAGCGCTACCCGTTGTTACAACATTTTCTCTCTCCCGCGGTGCACTGCACCTGGCAAAAAATAAAGTTGTCGTGAAACGTCTTTCAGCGATCGAAGATCTCGGCAGTATCGAAATATTATGTACGGACAAAACAGGGACGATCACTGAAAATAAACTTACCGTCGCAGACCACTATCAACATGCGGCACTGTCCCCAGTGTGGTATGGAAGTCTGGGGTCATTGCATATGAAGGAAGGATCAGTGGAAAATCCGTTTGATACAGCGTTGACAGATGCCCTCACTGAAGCGGATCATAAGCGTCTCACGGAATATGCGTGCGTACATGAAGTTCCGTTTGATCCATTGAAACGGCGCAATCTTGTTATTGTTGAACGAGCGGGTGTTCGTGAGCTTATTTCACGTGGTGCAGCTGAAGAAATTCTCAAACGCTGTAAAGCTATTACGCCCGATAGTACAGAACGTGTGCACGGGTGGATTGCCGCACAGGGGAAACGCGGATGCCGGGTGATCGCTGTTGCACGGGTGCCTCATACGGCGGCGGTAACGGATATCGCCAATAGTGAACGGGACATGGAATTCATCGGGTTAATTGCTTTTCACGATCCGTTGAAGCAAAGCACGCTCGAAGCTTTGCAAAAGGCAAAATCACTTGGTGTCCGAGTTAAAATACTGACCGGTGACAGCGCTGAAGTCGCGGGCGCCGTCGGTTTTCAGGTCGGCCTTGCCGCAACACCAGAACAGGTGATGACGGGCGAAGAGCTTGAACGACTTTCTCCAGGGGATCAGTATACAGCGGTAGAAACATATTCGGTTTTTGCGCGCGTTTCGCCCCAGCAGAAATACAACATTATTAAACTTCTTCAGGAAAAATATGAAGTCGGTTTTTTGGGCGAAGGCATTAACGACGCACCTGCCCTCAAGATTGCCAATGTCGCGCTTGTCGTCGATCACGCATCCGATATTGCCCGGGAAGCGGCGGATATCGTATTGTTGAAGCAAAGTTTAAAGGTGGTGATCGACGGCGTACAGGAAGGCAGGCGGGTGTTCGCGAATACGATGAAGTATATTCGCGCAACATTAACGTCGAACTTTGGTAATTTTTATGCGATCGCTATTGCCTCACTGATTATTGATTTTCTTCCCATGCTTCCGTTACAAATCTTGCTTGTCAATCTTCTGTCGGATTTTCCTATGATTGCCGTTGCAGCCGATACCGTAGATGATGAAGAATTACGGGCCCCAAAACAGTATCAGATCAAGGAGGTAGCGTTGCTGGCCACGCTGCTCGGAGTGGTGAGCACGGTGTTTGATTTTATTTTTTTCGGTCTTTTTTACCGGATTTCTCCGTCTGTTCTTCAGACGAATTGGTTTATCGGCAGTATTTTGACTGAATTAATCCTGTTGTTTTCCATACGAACGTACCTTCCGTTTTTTAAGGCTCGCCGTCCTTCGCATATCCTGCTCTTTCTTACCATTGGCGCTGCGGCACTGACCATTCTCTTGCCATTTATCCCATTTGCTCAGAGAGTATTTAGTTTTAGCCCTCCCACGCTTATCCATATGAGCATGATTATCTTCATTGTGCTCGTCTATTTCTGCACGACTGAAATCGTCAAATTGCTCTATCAAAAAAACATGGGTTCGCATTCGCACACTTGAAGCGATCCCTGATTGTATCGTATACTGAATGTAGAAAAATAAACCGGTTTAAAGGAGGATACGATGGCAAAAGTTACCTTAACAAAAACGCGCCGGAGGACAAAAGATCCTGTCAGCCCAGAGGAAGCAAAGCGGAGGCGGCAAGATTATCAGCGACAGTATTATCTGGCGCACAGGGAACGCGCAAAAGAATACCAGCGTCAGTATAATCTACTGCACAAAAAGCAACAGCGAGTTCCCGGCGCAAAAGGGAGGAAAGCAATGGAATTTCGGCGTGATTCAGTCAAGGTCACGTATAACACGCATGATATCATGCATTCGCCCGCAGAGAAGACGCTGAAAATGTTGCAGAAAATAATTTCCGGTGAAAAAATGTTCACTATTTGACGGTATCCGGCCCCGGTCGGATTTTTTTATACACCTCTATATATGCAACAGCAAAGTTCCTACCGCATCTATCAACTACTCTTTTCTTCCGTGTGGCTTGTCGCTCTTACGACATATTTTTTCTTATGGGATATCAATCCTGATCTGGTCATTTTTTCCCGTGACGCGGTCGTACTCATTACCGTGCTTGGTTTTGCCGGAGCATATGCGACGTGGTGGATCGTAGGTAAAATCAAGATGTAGTTTCTTTACGGTTGGATGACGGTGGCGAACAAAACGTAACGATGATATACTGCATGTAGAGCATATCAATCGCATAGTGTGCATATATGGGAACAATAGACTTTAAAGACGATATCGTGGATGAAGACGGTCTTTTGCAGTATTTTAGTCATAGTGAACGGATGGAAAAATTGTATCCGCTGATGAAGAAAGCCAAAGAGTCTCACGCGCCGCACAAGGAAGTATTTAAAATCAAAGGACGAACGTGCGAGTTTATCGTCGATGGAGACGGCACGGCAAGTCTTCGTAAAAAACCTGTCGCCGGATGGTGGTAGTACATAAGCAATGGCGTACGTCCGGATACCGTATATAACCGGATATGTATTCAGTTAAAAAACATTATTTAATTCGCCGCCCGATATCGCGAGCATGGGGCATTGTTTCTGATCCCCGACGTCTGGCTGCCTGGATGCCGGGTGTTATTGATGTACGCATGTTGGAGGATGCCCCGAGAGGCAACGGATTGACGTGGAGAGTTATTCTCGAGACGGAAATGGGCCGATGGGAGATAGATCAGCAGATTATTGAATGGCGGGAAGGCTCGGGCATCGTATGGCGCGATATCAGAAGTTTCCTTGATGAACGACCGATGACACAAATTACCAACATGCAAACCGCGATCACCCTGGAAAAGCACGCGGAAGGAACGCTGGTGTATTGTATGGTGTCCTGGAATTCCGTAGGTATCGGGGGTAAAGTATTTTCTGTTTTGTATTTTACACGCATGATAACAAAAATGATTGGTGATGCATTTGTCAATCTGGCACAGGGAATATGAAGTTGTGTATCGGAGCGGAGTACAGTAAAATGGATGATGTATGCGTATTGCTTCATTAGCACCGTCAAATACTGAAATTCTCTTTGCGCTTGGATTGGGCGAGCATGTTGTCGCAGTCACGCACATGTGCGATTATCCGGTCGCTGCAGCGCAGAAATCAAAAATTGGATCATGGACGTCAACCAGGGTAGATGCGCTGTCGGAGCATAAGCCCGATGTTATCTTTTCATCTATCTATTACCCTCCTGAGCTCGAATCATATGACGGCCCCGGTGAAATTGTTCATCTCAACCCAAAAACATTGGGTGATATTTTGTCGTCTATCCGCACCATCGGAGAAATATGTGGCAAAAACACAGAAGCGGATATGCTTATCCGTCGCATGGAGCGCGAACTGTTTGACCTGCACCCGCCTTCAGCATTCGGTAAACAGCGTCCGTCCGTCTATATGGAGGAGTGGGGTAAACCACCCATGGCATCGGGAAACTGGGTTCCTCAACTTGTGACACTCGCAGGCGGGCGGGAGGTACTCATGCATCCCGGTGAACCAAGTCGTGAGGTTACACTTGCTGAAATAGTCCGGGCTGATCCGGATATGATTGTTCTTCACTGGTGTGGCAAGGGAAACCGGGTGGATACGGCAGAAGTTGCCAGTCGCCCCGGGTGGGAACAACTTCGGGCGGTGTGGTCGGGAAATATTCATGTGATACATGATACCTATCTCAATCGTCCGGGACCCCGGATCATCGACGGAATACGGTTTCTTCAAAAGTCGTTTCATACGCAATGGGGGGTTGACAAATGAAGATAAATTTGCTAGAGTAGGTGATTATTCATATGGGCCAATTAAGCCATTCAGTCCAAAAACTCATTTCAGCGTATTCCCGCCAGCGGATGCAGGATGCGTACACAGCGGATGAACCAAAAATCAAGGTTCATGCGACGATTAGTCGTCTTGCGTTTGTGTATGAAAAAACCCGTAATGCGATCGAATACAAAGACGAACATCTTCTGAGAAAGAATGCGATTGAGCGCATGCTCAAGCGCCGGCTGTATACGGAGGATCGTCGTACCGAGCTCGGCAGGTTGCTGGTAACCGAACTCATTCGCGCCCGGTATCTACCCAACAATGCAATTCCTGAGCGGGTCATCAGCGAGGTTGATGTGATCATTGCAAAATATCTTGTACTGATTGACCGTATTGCCCCAAACCGGCTTACCAATGAGCGTCGGGCACACGGGTATTGGATTCTTTCGATTGCCGCGGCAGAGATTGAGCATCATTTAGTAGAACCGATTCGCGAAGATGCGCTCGTTGAGAGTATGTATGGCACGATTCGGCAAGATGTTGATCTTGCGGAGGATATTGCAGACCCGGAAGAGCGCGATTTGCAGGTGTATATTGCCATTCATCGCGCGTTAATCAAGTCTGATCCGGGAATTATTCGATTTCATCTCTTTAACTATTTTGTTCCGGGATGGTTGTCCAATACACCCGGAAGTATCGAGTACGTTCAACAGAATTTTGTCGCGCTTTTCCAGCACGTTGAGTATAATCTTCGCCATCCGTTTGCGGACCGGTTAGAAAGATTCATGAAACGGTTTTCAATACTGTTTATTATTCTGCGCGATTTAATTGAGGAAAATCCCCGCGGGTTTAGCTCACTGATATCCAAGCAGGATGTTTTCGAGGAAAAAATCCGGGAAGTATGCACCGGCCGGTATAAAAAAGCGCATCAGAAGCTTCGGAGAAGCTATGTACGCACAATCATCTATATTTTTATTACCAAGATGATGCTCGCGCTTGTGCTTGAGTTTCCGTTTGATCGTTTCGTTCTTCACACGACGCACTATCTGCCATTGGCAATTAATACGCTTTTTCATCCGTTCCTGATGCTGGTTATCGCGATGTCGATTCGGTTTCCCACTAAGAAAAACACGGACAAAGTTGTCGAGTTTCTTAAAAAAATTGTGTACGAGGAACCGTATGCGGGGTTTTTATACAAAAAGAAAAAGAAGTTTTTTCGCAGCAGAGCAGTCCGTGTTATTTTCGATACCATCTATACGGTCACGTTTTTGCTCACCTTCGGGGTATTAATTTGGCTCCTGCGTACGTTAGACTTTAGTATTGTCAGCGGCTTTCTCTTTATCTTTTTCTTTACGGTAATTAGTTTCTTCGGTGTGAAACTCCGACGTGAAGTGAAGGAATTGATCATTATTGATGAAAAGGACAATTTAATCAGTATCATCATGGATTTTTTTACACTGCCGGTGCTGCGTGTCGGTTCATGGATTTCGCAGAAGACTCCAAAAATTAATCTCTTTGTCTTTGTGCTTGATTTCATTATCGAAGCGCCGTTTAAAATTTTTATTGAAATTGTTGAAGACTGGGTCTCATTTGAACGTGAAAAGAAAGAAGAAATTTATTAACATGTAGTGTCGGTATACAAAAAACTCTCCCATACGGGAGAGTTTTTTAGTTCGATTAACGAGTTAACGCGTGACCTCTATTTTTGATTGTTCAGAGTCGCATGCTCCTACCGTTATGCGTCCCGTTGTAGGATTGCGGTCAATATAGAAGCGCGTGGTCAATGCCGATCCCGTTTGTCCATCCTGGGGAATTGCAGGAAGGTAGGTGCTCACCAGTACCGGGAGGAGATTTACATAACACCCGGAGGCAGCTGCGCTGAACACCGTGACGGGCGAACCGTGATTTGTGCAGGTGGGGGTTGCCGTTGAACAGTTTGTGGTCGTGTCAGTGCCGACGATCTGTACGGTGGTTTCATCAACATCAATGCCGGAAGGAAAATTACCCAAGTTATCGACTGCATATTGGTGGACACTGCTTAACAGTGCATTCACATCATTCCATCGTGTTGCATCGCGGGCCTGTGCTAGCTGTCGACCCGGATTGACTGCCACAATGACGATGCCGGCAAGTATCGCGATGATGCCGATGACGACCAGGAGCTCAATAAGCGTAAATCCTTTTTTCATATGAAATGTCTATTAATGATATTAAGTTGTAAGTAAATTAATTTCGTTTTGATGCATGTCTTTGTCCGTTCCGCGCATGGCTAGGCCGACTACGGTGGCATAGACGATTGAAGGAGCCGGTTGCTTTCCGGTTGCAACATGGGTAAACGGATTTCCAACCGAAACGGGGTACTCAATGAGCGAAGCCAGATGTTCGGGCAGACCGGGTAATTGTGCAGATCCACCGCAAAGAATAATTGAGCTGACTTTCAGTTGAGTTTTATGTTCAATAAACTGTATTGCCTTTTTTGCCTGTACAACAATCTGTTTTATGGTCGGGGCGAGCGCTCCTCGAATATCCTTTTGTGTCATTCCGGAATGGATCTTCTTTTCTTCGGCCGCTGATTTACTGATGCTGAGACGTTCAGCGATTGTTCGGGTAAAATCAGCACCGGCAATAGGTAATGAAATGCTGAAGCGTATATATCCTTTATGCGCGATGGCAATGGTTGATGTTCTGGCGCCAATGTCTATGAGCACATGCAGTTCATCCTGTAGAGACTGAGGAACGAGGGCGCGGACGAGTGCTTCCGATTCAAGCTCCACAACTTCAAGTTCAAATCCGGCGCCGGAGAGCGCCTGTTGATATGCAGACACAAGTTTACTGGGCGCTACTGCGTATGCAACGATCTGATTTTTCCCTTCCTGACCGATAATAGTAAAGCTCCATGGCGAGTCTCCTATGGCAAAAGGTATGACTTTTTCCGCTTCATATGGAAGAGCCTCGACAACTTGATTGCGGGTAAAATGTGAAGGGAAAAAAAATATATGACGCATAGTGCGCGATTCGGGCAATGAGAGGACGACACGGTTGCTGGTAAACGGCTGCGGCTTGCCTGACGCTTTTAGTTCAGTCAGCGCATTGATGAGCTGTGCAGCATCAATGATCACGCCATCTTCGACAATATGATCGGGAAGTTCATGGCGCGCGCTAGTCACGTAATGAAAAATGCCGCCGGATTTTTCAAGTTCCAAGACTTCTATTGTACGGTCAGAAATATCGATACCGAGAGCTCGTGCAGAAGACATAGGAATTATTTTTCTTGCCAACTTTCAAAAATAAACTCTGGCGACACGCTTACCTGACCGGCAATTGTCCGGCTGGTCCCGTCTATGGTTCCCTGTGAAATAATCATACGACGGTTTGCATCATTTTCAACAGTTATCGTACATGATCCGTCGCCGATGTTCAAATTTCCGCCAATGTATGACTGGTCTCTGCGAAGCTGAATGAGCGCTTCTTCAAGGCATGTTTCAGCATAACTGAAGCTTGTGCCCCCTTTTTCCACTACGGTACCCAGGCGGCCCGCATCGACGGTGAGTATACTGACACTGACGGCAATGGCGAGTGTCGTAGCCAGTATGATGAGTATTGCGGTAAGTGCGATATATCCTTGAGGAGGGTGTTTCATATAGTTAACGTGAGATATCCCGAACTTCCGCTGAAGTAGTAAGTGTTAATTCGGCGTACCTGCTGTTTTGCTGAGCGGGGTTGCGGTAGATAAGGGAAAGGCGGATGGACACTTGTGTGGTTGTGCCCGCAGAGGACG
>JBAZCI010000030.1:0-16370 GCA_041671025.1 Patescibacteria group bacterium
ACGCCGAAACTTAAGCCGGCCATTTCCCCGAAGCGTTTTCCGAACGGGAGGTCCTGGGCGATTGCCGTGTAGCCGGTAAATGCCGCAATGATGATTGCTGCGACCATCAAACTGATAGCTAGCGATACATACACATTTGAGAGAAGCAAAAAGGGAAGAATGAGCAGGATAACGGTGCCGACATATGCAACGCCTGTATACAGTGCCGCACGTCCGGGATGTTTGCCGTGACTTTCTGATTTAGTCGAAAGGTATTCAGATGTTGCCATGGACATGGAGGCGGCGAGGCCGGTGATGAGCGCAACCGCGGCGATGAGGTGCGGCGTTTGCAGAGCAAGCGTGAATCCGGCAAGGGCGCCGGTCAGTTCGACAAGTGCGTCATTGAGGCCAAGGACGATGGAGCCGATATAGGCCAGCTTTTTTTCATCGATTAAGCCGATCAACTGCTTCTCATGATTCTCTTCATCAGATTGGATATTTCGCGCTTCAGGAATGATTTTTGTGATTTCTGCGTAGTTTACCTGTGCCTGTTTTTCTCCGCGTTCCATCAGTTTGACCCCGAAAGTCAGGCCGAACAGGCGGGCGATCCAGGTATACTTGAAGACGGTCCATGCGCGCGGTTTGACCGTTTTTTTTGTGTACTGTTGCCAAAATGAAGCATGCCGGGATTCTTCTGCGGCGATTTTTTCAAGTATCTGCCGGTTGTGCTCCTCTTTCATCGATGCGGCGAGGCGGAGGTAAATGGCGTTTTCGGTCACCTCATTTTGCTGTGCGGAGGCTATGAGGGAGAGGGTACGGGGGTCAAGTTGAGTCATTCGGAAGGGTGTTAATAACGTACATAAAATGCTCGATGACACCGTTAATATTACGGTATATTTCGATATTCGTCACTCGTATCAGTGTGATGCCAAATGATTCGATAAAGTGCTGACGTTTGTGATCGTATATTCTCGCCTGTTCAGAAATATAATGAGATGGTCCATCTACTTCAATGGCCAACTTTAACTGTGGACAATAAAAGTCAATAACATATCTACCGACGCTGTACTGTCGTCGAAATTTATAGCCCTCCATTTGTTTACCTTTGAGATAACGCCAAAGAATGATTTCTGCGGGCGGTGCATCGTTACGCAGTTTTCTCCGCCTTGGCGTCATTGCTCGTATGTTGTAGATGGTGGTCATAGGTAGTCACCCCACCTCCCCTCTTCAACGCTTTTCTAAGGTATTTCTGGTACTTTTCCCCTCCTCTTGAGAGGAGGGGCAGAAACGCTCGTTTACCAGCATTAAAACCTTTAGGGGAGGTGGGGTGACTGTCTCCAGCGCACAAAACCGCCCAGTCGTGAGTGGGAAATGAATGCGTCTGTATTTTATTTCTTTAAACGACGATGGTCAAGATTGCTGAAAATAAATTCCGACGGCGCTAGTAGTGTATGTTCTTATTCGCGGCGAACTTAGCTGTTCGTACGATGATTCCCAGAACGATGCCGATGATGCCGATGATGAGCACCCAGGGGAATACTGAATTGAGCCAACCCATGTTCCACAGACCGTTGAAGTCGAAAGGAAATACGGTATACACACGGTACGAAACAATCAGACTGAGCACATCCATACCTGATCTGACGAGGAAATAAAACAGCCGTCGGTCAAAGATGACGAAAATGGCAAAACCAATGATGTTTACAATAATCGAAATGTTCATGATATCCAACACTTCAGACCATTGGTCTGTGATAAACTGCGCATTCCAACTGAGCAGGTTGTTTGCGATATAGTAAAATGCGATATTGAAAATAATGCTGATGATGTACCCGAACTTTCTGCCGGGCTTGGGCTTTGGTTGTGTTGATTCGACGGGTTGTTCAGATGGCTGATCCATAGGAGTAGTGATGATGCTCAGTTAATTATATGCCTACATAAGTAGTATATCGAAATTGGCGAAAAATGTCTTTTAGTAATGAGAAGCGTTTTACATTGGAATCATCGTATCTTGACGCTCCCATGTTTTTCTATTACAGTGAACAATCAATTGCAAAAAGACGCTCATTGTTATGGAGGAGCTCCAATGGCGGGGTCAGAAGAAATCAAAGCAAAATGCGTTCTTGGAATTAAAAATAAGCCGTTAATAGTGCAGGGGGCTATATATACGGTTATCCGAGAACATATCAGTCCGGTGAAGAGAACATACACGATTCAACTTCCTTCCGGGAAGTACAAATTTACCGAAACTCAGTTCGGATTGCATTTCAGAGGGTGCGCAGGCTGATTATGGCTATCCAATCGGGTAGCCTGTTTTTTTATCTCGAACACTTTTATTCCATCACGACCCAATCTTCTGGATGGGCAATGTCATTGAGCCCGCCCTCTGTATTCCGGTATTCACACGGGTTTTGGTCGCGGTACGCTTTGGTCCATATCAGGTCGTCTCGTGTTTTGACATGTTCACCGACATATTCGTTAAATACCTGGTCGGTCATGTGGCTAAAGATAGAATCAATTGCGCTGTATGGTGATGCGTAACCGTCAATCATTTTCACTTCACGTGAACCAACGGCATACACGAGATCAATACCCTTGTTGGCGATGTGGCCGATGAGATCGCCGGCTTTGATTTTTTGTCCTTCTGTGAGCGTGTCGAGCACATAAAGATGCTGAAAACTGACTGCCCATTCACTGCCCCGAACACCAAGCCAAATTTCTCCCTCAAGTCCCTGCTCCGGCCGGGCGCCGATGCTGTTGACGATCCCGTTGAATGGCGCGTAGACCTCGACTTGCTTGCCAGTATATTCAGGCAGGACTACCAGGTAGTGCTTCATGTTCCGTTTTGATTCACTCTCATTTTGCGGAACGACCGTGTGCCCCTGGCAACTGCGAAATTTTGAAATTTTTTCTATCTTACTTGCATCTATGAAATTTGCCGTGAGAACAGGAGGTCCCGTTTTCTCTTTTTTGAAAAAGGTTACTGCAATGCCGGCACCCACTATGCATATCAGGATGATGAAAAGTAGTAGCCAAAGGTATTTGCGAGATGAGTTGGGTTCATTCATAGCGGTCATAAGAGATGTTCGTTACCCTAATGCCTCCTTCATGGGTCCCCAGTAGTACTCTCTCCAACCGTCAGCGACATCTTTGGCGAGCGTTAGCGGCACATCTGTTTGCGTGAACATCAGCTTTGTCCCTTTTTTTGCGGGCACAAGACGAATGGTGATTGTGGAATAATGACCGGTCGGCCAGTCATCGCCTCGCCAGGTCTGGACGATCTTTTTATTTTTTATCAATTCAATGTTGACTCCGGTTGCCCAGCCGCCGAAAGTACTAAATACGCCTCCAACTGCTGTGCTCATTTTTACCGAGTCGTTTGTGAATGACGCGTGTTTTTTGCTGTCCATCCACAGCTCGTATATCTGACGAGGAGTGCCGGAGAATATGACGCTTTGCTTGATTGTCGTTGTTTTCATATTGAATTATTTTTTGCGGGTAAGTAAAGCGCCGATTTCTTCAAACACACCCAGATATTCCAGGCTGAGTAATGACGGCGCGAAACGTTCTGCTTCTTTCGGTGTTGTACTGAGCAGTTTTTGAATTGGCCACCATTCAATACTGCTGGCTTCATTTTTTCCAATGTTGAGTTTTGTAGTTTGCGGGTCGAAGCGGTAGGCATACCCCTTCCGCATCGCATTGTTTGTCGTACCTGTGGCCGTATCGTATGTAGCCCGGCAGACGGTTTTGAGGGGTGTGAGTTGTTGAGGGGTTGTGATAATTCCCGTTTCCTCATGCAATTCACGAAGTGCGGCGGCTATATAACTTTCGCCGATATTGACGTGCCCGCCGACAGACGCGTTCAGCAGGTTCGGAAATGTTTTCGCTCCGCTACGAATCTGAAAGAGAATTTCTCCTTTGTTGTTATATATCCACACGTGGACTTCCCGGTGGAGCAGTCCTTTGGTATGAATATCGTTGCGAGAGGCAATACCGATAACGTTATCCTGTTTGTCGACGATCTCAAGTTGTTCGTTAGTCATAGAACGATAGCTGGTCTTACACTCAAAGAATTTTTTCTTGTTTTCTATAAAATCTGCTGTACTCTTCCGATCTCGCCGGTTACTAAACGGACCTTTATGCCATGCGGATGCGTGGGCGAGCTCGTCAAAATGTCCTGTACGATTCCCTCGGTGAGTTGTCCGGTAGGTTGATCGCGCTTCAGGACTATGGCGACCCGTTGGCCTTCATAGATATTTCCTCTATTGTTTCCGTTCATAGAGTAAGTATACACCAAAAAAAATCCGGATGAAACGAGTCCATCCGGTTGGCATACGCAGGATTTCAAAAATAATTTGACGGTGTGCTCCTGCAGGCATCGTCTTAACCGGACCGCAGATAGGATGCCAGGTCTATTTTGCGCCGGCGCATTCCGATGAGATCTTAGCTGACGACCACCGTAATATTAATGCGCTTCATATAGATATCTATCCTCCATAAGAAGCCACAGGTAAAGGTCAAACGGGGCTGAATAGCCGCGTATCCCAGCTGGTAAAGGTAAGGGATGCATGTAGCCTACATCCTGAAACGAAAAAACGTCAAGCATCTATATGCGTGACGAAGAGAAAGCACGACCACTCTAGTCATCCGCTTTCAGTAATGAAGCGTATTTCTTGCGTAATTTTGCCACCTTTGGATCGATGACAAATTGGCAGTACGGCTGATTCGGATTGTTCGCGTAGTAGTCGCGGTGGTAATTTTCTGCCGGGTAAAATGTTTCGAATTGCACAAGTTGGGTAATGATCGGCGCGCTGAATGTATGATCGGCATCAAGTTGGTCAATAATACGTTCGGCTGTCGTGTGTTGCTCCCCGTCGTGATAAAAAATAACGGAGCGGTACTGCTCGCCCGTATCATTGCCCTGGCGGTTGAGTGTTGTCGGATCGTGCGTGGCAAAAAAGACGTTCAATAACGTTTCGTATGAAATAACAGCCGGATCATATTCAATCTGCAGAGCTTCGGCGTGGCCGGTAGTGCCTGAAGAAACCTGTTCGTACGTGGGGTTCTGAACGTGTCCGCCTGAGTATCCGGGCATGACTGACAAGACGCCTTTTAAACGGGTAAAGACGGCCTCTGTGCACCAGAAACATCCGTTTGCGAATGTGGCATATTTTTTTTCAGTATCCATGCTATTCCAGCGGAGGAATTTCGTGAGGCGGCTGTTTATGATGACGGTGCCGGGTAACGACAGGATAAAAATACATCCAGAGTCCCGTGATGATCATCAATATCAAAATGATCGCGAAGTACACACTCAATTTATTATGGAGGAAGCGAATTTGTCCCAATGAAAGGAGGGGAAAATATTCGGAGGTAAAACTCTGGTATCGTAAGAGCAATCCCGTTGCGGCCATAAAGAGCCCAATCGTCATGATCATCAGCATGAGCATGCGATGTATTTTCTTAGTAATGGTAAAGGTGTTAGTCATCTTCGTCTTCATCCTCACGATCATCTGATGATTGTTGTGTGGGGAGAGTGGTTACACCCGGAACGTTTGATGGTTGAGTCGTTTGTACGGATTGACCAAGCGAGCCGATACGCAGTGCAGTGAGTTGGTTCGTTGCCGTGGAGGAATGACTGCCCTGTCCGCCTTGGGTTGTAAATGCCGTTGTCGCATCTTTTCCGCAGTAGGGTATGATTTGGTTTGCCCCGCCCGGATGCCGGCTGATGTATGATGTCGCGTTATATACCTGGTTACTGATGATTAACCAGCAGTCGCTTGATGTCCGATGCAGGGCAACTGTTGCGGCATCCAGTACGGTTGTTGGGACTGCTTGAGTTTGTGTATTGGTCGACGGTGACGTGATTACAGGCGAGGTATTGATCGGAACCACAGTGTTTGGCAGAGTGGCTTGGGTACCCGGAAGCACCTCGTTCAACGATCCGATTCGTAATCCGAGCAAGTCCTGTACTGCAGAAGTTGAGTGGCGTCCTTCACCGCCCTGTGTAAGGAAAGCGCTAGTCGCATCCGCCCCGCAGTAGGCGAGTATTCTGTCCGCTCCTCCAGGATGGGCGTCAATGTATGATGTCGCGTCGTACACGGAGTCCTGAATAAGGAGCCAGCAGTCGGCGCGCGTACGATGTTTGGCGATCGTTTCTTTATTCAACACTATTGAAGTAGTGGATGATTCCGGGATGGTCTGAATGTTCATATTGATTCCTTGGTTGGTGAATAATAGAGAATCTGAAGCAACGGTTTCATACGCATTCCAATACAACACAGAAAGAACGATAATGAGAATCGTTCCTAGAATACCGATGGTAAGCTCTGATTTCATGGTATCTACTACTATACGTAGTATTTTAATTTTTTGCAATGATAAATGTCTGTCACGTCATTGCCTTATGAGTATAGCAAAAAAATCGACACCCACAACGTGGCGTCTATATCAGAGGTGCAAAGTGCACACAGTGCGGCTGTGTCAGTTTGCTATTTTTTGTTTTCAAACAAACGTGACAACGATACATCGTATACGTTGTGTTGATCATTTACCTTTGCGGTCAGGAAAAATACATTGCCCGCTACGATGTCTTTAAAGCAGTAATTCAGATCGTCGATGACTTCATAATCGCTGTCGAGAACCCGGTCTTTGTGTAGCCAGACCAATATTCCGTCCGGTGTCGTTGTCCCGTGGGGGATATTTTTTGTTTTTACTTCAACAGAAAAAAAGCACATTACCCAGTCTTCATCATAACCGCCCTCCAGCTTCACAAGTCCCGCGAACTGCATCTGGTCGGGAGAGATGCGTATGCCCGTTTCTTCCTCCGTTTCCCGTATTGCCGCGTCCAGGAAATTTTCACCCGGCTCAACGCGACCGCCGATTGAATTGAGTTTGCTCGCGTCGATCCACTTGTTCGGATTGCGATGCAGCATCAAAAAATCATCTCCGCAGCGGATGAATATATTGACCGCAGTTTGGACTTTTCGAATGTATTTCGGATCGCTCATGGTAACCGTGAGTAAGCTGATGGTCCTATCTTACCATGTATGCCCGGTCCTTTAGAAGCTTCCTTCTGGGTCAGGGGTTTGGAAAAAATCAAATTGTTGATTGTTCGAGGAAAGTGTCGGTTGTAATACAGCTCGAATAGATACGCGTCTCCCGCTGTTTGCAACTACATAGATCGTTCCCTGCGATCCGGTAATGTCATATCCGCTCCGCCACCATGTTTCATATTCATCAAAGCTGTCCAGCGGGGTGGCGCGCATGGAGAACAGGCGGAAGTGCGCTCCGCCGCCTTGAGCTGGCGCAGTAAGTATTTCTGAGGTTCCGTCGCCGTCGATGTCGTTCGCATCTACTCGAACTCCGCCGCGAAATAGCGGATCATATGCGAAAAACTGCCCGCGGAGGGTGCCGGAGATGTCAAAGAGACGTACATGAGGGCCGCCACCCGGACCTGCGCCGACAATGATGATACCTTCAGTATTTTCTGTCGCTGCGGCGCCGGCAACATCAATGCCGCCGCGGAAACTTTCGGGAAACGCAGAAATGTCAGCGAGTATGTTTGTCTTGTGATCAAAGACGCGGACACGTGTTGCGGTACCCGGTCCGGTGCCCGCAATAATTTCTTCGAGGCCGTCGTTATTCAGGTCAGCTGCAGCGAGACGTACGCCGCCTCTGAATGCCTGGTCAAAAGCAAAGAATTGCGTGATTAGTTTGCCCGACCAGTCAAAGATGCGTACCTGCGGTCCGCCGAGTGAAGCGATGCTGGTGATAATTTCATCAAGCCCATTCCCGTCGATGTCGCCTGTCGCAACATTCACGCCGCCTTTGAATGTTTCCGGAAATGCGAAAAATTGTCCCGTAGCGACCCCCGTCTCATCAAACATGCGTACATGAGCTCCGCCTCCCGGACCTGCGCCGACGACGAGTTCGTCGCCTTCGTAGCGGTCATCCACGTTGCCGCGCGCAATGCTTGCACCTCCCTGGAATTCTCCGAACGGCACTATTTCATCATCAATCTGCGGAGCGGGGACAAGTCTGTCGATTTTTGTTGCCGCCTGGAGTGATTCAAACGGATTAATCGCATTACCGTCCGGCCTCCGGATTTCAAAATGGAGATGAGGTGTAGTTCTTTCCGCATTTCCGCTGTCTCCCATCCAACCGATCAGTTGCCCGGCGACCACGGGATTTCCGCGGCGCATGTCTGGCGCGTAGGCAAACATGCCGCCGCCGAGGCCATCGTCTGTGCCCGGCCGGTCGTCGTTTACATGGTAGTAGTTGTATGCGTAGCCATCAGCGTCCGTTATTGTTACGGCGTATCCCCACGACGGTTCAGGGTACGGTACATAGCGGACATATCCGTCGACAGCGGCGATCAGGAGCTGGCGCTTAAATCCGAGTAAGTCATTACCCTCATGCGTTCTCCCGCCTGACCGCGGAGCGCCGAAGTCATTTGAATACCTGACGTTACCAATAACGGGAAACGTCAGATTTCGAATTTCGGCCTGTGCCGGTGAAATGTGGAGAAAAAAGGAAAAAAACAGGAAAAGTAAAAAAACGCTGAAAATATATTTTTTCAGCCTAAATGTTGAGACAAAATATTGTTGTAACATAGCTCAAGGAGTATAGCACATATCTTGAGGATTCGCTTTGTAGTCGATTACAAGCATATATTCTCTCCGCACCCTGGAAAGGGTGCTCTTCTTATATATGTTGCGCAGGCACAGCGGTCTGCGCTATGGTTGATATTAATAATATAGAGCAGCCCGCCGAGGCTGCGATGGTTTTAAATTATACAAGAGCACCCTTTCCAGGGTGCGGTGTAGTATGTAATGAGAAAAAAATTATGACGATTTCTATTGAGGAATTTTTTTAACCCATTGAGAAATAATCTTTTTTACTTGCGCAAGTTCATGTGGCTCGTAAAATCCGTGTTTTGCACCTTTGATGACATGAAGCTCTTTTGGTCCGCTGACCTTGTTGATGAGCATTTGCTGGTGTGCAAGTGGAGTACTCGTGTCCTGGTCACCTACAATACCAAGGACGGGCATGGTAAGTTTGTGTGCATCTGGAAGTACGTCATACGCTTGAAGATCAACAATGCTGGACCAGGGTATCTTCGATATCACGCCGGGCTTTGAGTTACTCGCGACTTTACGGAAACCGTCTTTTTTCCATTGATCAAGCTTTTCCTGCGAATGTCTGGCTTTGCTCAACCTGCCTGAAATAACCGTAGCCGTCGGAGCGAGTGCACGAACTTCTTCGGGGTGTTTTTGAGCATATACCGTCACGCAGATGCCTCCGAGGCTGTGGCCGACGAGAATGAAGGGTGTTTGATACCATCGCTGTTTTTTTGCCCACAGGATAATGTCTTCGAGGTCGGAATAGTAGTTGACGATAGACGCTTTTTCAATTGTTCCTTCGCTTTCACCAATCGTATTAGCGGTATCAAAAGTGACAACAGTACATCCGCCTTCAAAAAAGGCTTCGGCATAGGCGCGAATTGATTTTTGTTCCTTAAATCCGCCCATGCCATGCATGATAAAGACAAGCCCTTTTGCAGAAGGATGCTGTTCAACAACAACAGAAAGCTTCTGGTGATGTCGGTTGCTTACCCATATTTTTTCTCCTCTTTTTTTATCAAACATTCCCTTACTCCACCGTTGTTCAATATATACCATTCGCCACCACATTTTCCCTAGAAAAAATCCGCCGACAGCACCTACAATGAGCAGTCCATATTGGAGAGCAGGGTGGAGCGCGCATGATCCTTTGCCAAAAGAGGTATACCAAATAATATGTCGTGACCCCTGCGCCCAGGAGAGGTACGTTGCTTCAATAGCGGCATGAGCGAGGATGCTTAAAAGTACACCAAGAAATACTGATGCGATACTATACACAGCATGTTTACCGGGTGTTGGTCGTAAATTGGCAGAGAGTAACATCGAGTGCACTATACCGTTTTTTTACTCACTTTTCAATCAGGAATACAAATATGCTGGACAACTCCTACAGACTGTAGTATCTTGATCAGGCATGTAAAAATCTATGTATACGAAAAGAATAGCAGGTATTATCGGACTATTCGTTATCGCAGGCATCGCTGTCTACGGGTTTTTGCAATTTAATTCATCTGTATCCAATACTTCCGCTCCCGTCGCACAAAATACTGGATTGCCAAATGCCGTTGCGGAGGAGAGCGCACTTCCCCAGACCGAGGCGTCAGGAGACGTACGCGGCGCAACAACTGACGTACATCCCATCTCACTTCCTGCGCTGATGGACAAAACATTTGACGGGCGTGAGTTTACGGTCGGACGCGTGCTGGGTACTAACTCTGCATATACGCGTTATTACATCACCTATATGAGCGGAAGCCTAAACATATCGGGCATCATGAATGTGCCTACAGGTGACGGACCCTTTCCCGTTCTGATTTTGAATCACGGATATATTGATCCGGCGGTGTATACAAACGGACGAGGCTTGAAGCGTGAACAGGATTATCTCGCACGTCGCGGATATGTTGTCATACATCCGGACTATCGCAATCATGCGGAGTCGGATGATGATCCCGAGTATGAAGTAAACTTTCGGCTTGGCTATACTGAAGACGTTATTAATGTCATTAAGGCTGTTCAAGCTGCGGGTCTTTCATATGTGGACGGAAGCCGAATCGGGATGCTCGGGCATTCAATGGGTGGCGGGGTTACCCAAAACGTACTTGTCGTTGCCCCTGATCTAGTACAGGCAGCGGTATTGTTTGCGCCGGTGAGCCGCAATGCAGTCGAAAATTATGAACGGTGGACAGAACGCAGACCGGAAGTTGCACGGCAAATCGTCGAACGATTTGGAACGCCGGCTGAAAATCCGGAGTTTTGGAAAAATATTTCCGCCTCGACATTTTTTGATCGGATTCAGGCTCCCGTCATGATCCATCATGGGACGACGGATGAATCGGTGCCTATCGAATGGTCTGATCGTTTGACCGATCAGCTTCAATCGCTGGAAAAGAGCGTTGAGTATTTTGTATATCAAAATCAGCCACATGAGTTTACGAGCTCCTGGGGACAAGTAATGCAACGGACGGTTGATTTTTTTGATACACACGTTAAAGGTTAAGATACATACAGACGACTACTCATCGCGCACACTAAAGTGTGCGCTTGGCGTATTTGCAATCACTGGGTATACTTTGAACAGGCTTATTCATAACATACATATATATGCGTATAGCAATAATCGTCGGAGTCATTGTCATTCTCCTCGGAGGAGGGGCGTGGTATTTTATGCAATCTGAAACGGACGAAACAAACACGAATTCCGAGACTACAGCTCAAAATACGGATGTACGCAGCATTGCTCAAATTATGGAAAAAGGGGATTCAATGAAATGCACATTTTCACAGAACGACCAATATGCAGTCCAGAGTTGGACGATGTATGTTGATGGACAAAAAGTGCGCGGTGATTATACCGCCACCGGGACTGACGTTAATGCAACTCCCTGGAACGGACATATTCTCAGCGATGGTGAATGGCATTACAACTGGGGTACCTACCAGGGACAGAATGTTGCAACGAAGGTTAAGCTTTCATCTATCGAAACTGACGTGAATGTAAATTCGAACACGAACGTACAGACATACGACTACGATCAATCAACTAATATGGATTGTGACGACTGGCGCGTGGACAATTCATTATTTGTCCCTCCTTCAGATGTTTCCTTTACTGACCTGAGTGCGCAGATGGAACAGATAGAAGCAATGACCAACACTGCGCAAGCAACGCAGTGTGCCGCGTGTGATGCTACCGGTGACGCCTCAACTCGCGAGACCTGCCGGCAGGCTCTCGGGTGCTGATACGACAACATGTAATGACACGCAAGCGCACACTGGAGAGTGTGCGCTTGAAGTTTTTCTCACTCCTATTTCTTCCTCGTTTTTTCGTAGTGCGCAATATACTGATTGACCGAAACCATGCCGATCACCTTGCCGATGACATCGAGCGGCAGATCCTCGATTCTTTTGAATCGAACGCATGACTTGCCCATGTTGAGCTTCTTGCCCCGCTTACGGAATTGTTCACGAAACCACTTTGCCGTCTTGGTGCTTCCGTAGACATTCATCAGGTAGACGGCCATATAGTTCTTTTGCGACCCAAGTGCGGCATATGCGAGTGGCTGACCGTTGTACGTATGGGGGTACCGCTTTAATGGAATTTCGTACGTGATCATGCCCCAGTTCATTGATTCGACGTATCCTTTGGGCAAATTTTTCAAAATAACTTTTCGCACAGCACTAAGACCCGCACGTCGATCAGCGGGTAGGCTTTTGAGATATTCGGGAACCGTGGACGCTTTCGATGAAACCATGGTTATCCGTGATGCTCCTGTTCTTCAGCGGCATCAGCTTCTTTTTTTGTCGCATGAATTGTTCCTTCAGCGTGATGGGGCGGTCCGTAGAGCGTGTATAATTTCAGCGGTTCATTATGCGAAAGATTAATGACATTATGTTTTGCTCCCGCAGGAATGATAATCGCGTCGCCGTCTGTCACCGGGTATTCTTCACCGTTGAGCGTTACTTTGCCTGTGCCCATTTCAAACCGTAAGAATTGATCGTTGTCTACGTGCACTTCTTCGCCGATTTCTTCATCAGGTTGGAGGGTCATGAGGACGAGCTGAAGGTGAGGAGATGTCGACAGAACCTTGCGAAACAGGTCGTTGTCTTTTGTCGCTTGTTCGAGGTGATGCAGTGGAGTAGTCATGGCGGTTTTTGGTTAGCAGTTAATATGTGTATTATAGGTAGTCAGCGGGATTCAGCCAAGCGGAAAGGTCTGTCTCACGCTGGGCGTATCCGCGCAATTCAATTGCGGTGCCTTTGTGAATTGAAAAATGCAGGTGCTTACGCTCGCCGTCTGTCTCGGCACTTTTGTTATCACCAAGGTTCCCGATTGCCATTCCTTGTGAAATTTCGTTGCCCTGTTTGAACGTGATGGATGCGAGGTCCATGTGGCCGTACAGAACAGTGACGTTCTGCCCGTCAATGGTGCACGATTGAATGAATACGCCCCCGTACCCGTTTACCGTCTGTTTTCGGAGAACCGTCCCATCGCATGCGGCGGTCACGGTCACTTCTGTACCGAGTTCTTCCGGAAATGCTTCGAAGTCAGTGCCGGAATGATATCCGGAAAAGCGTTCGGGCTGTACCGGAGACGTTGCTGTGTCGATTTTGATGCCGAACGGCTTTTTGGTAATTCGTTCAGTTGCACGGGTGATCGGTGTGGTCATGTCCCGTGGAGTATCGGGTGGTACGACAGGTTGTTCCGGCTGTGGCGTGGTAGTCTCGACATTCTCGACCGGTTTAGTCAGTTCAGGTGTGGTGTTTTCAGCAACTACCGACGGCTGATTTGTCGGTGGGGTAACGGTAAGGTCGGTTGTTGCGTCTTCCGGGGCGCGATTTTTCCATGCCAAGATTCCTGTGCCGATGAGCACGATTGCGATAAGGCCGGTGAGTACGAGACGTGATTTTTGAGGGGCTAATGTGCTGGTCATGCGTTTGTCTTTTTTGTGTTTATCACGGTGTCATGATACATTGACGAATTTTTTCATTTCATCAAATGATGACAGCGTTACAACCTTGTGAGTAAAAGGTTTGAGCAGAACCGGCAGGGTGATCTCGTTTTTCATGTAGCCCAGGCCGTATCTTTTATACACAACGTGTCTCAGGAGGCGGAATAAATCTTTGGTGCTCTCCTCACGTTTGGTGATATGACGGAATAAGAGGATGATCATTTGCGCTACAATATTGTGAAAGCGGAGAAAAATGATTAGTTCGGCTCTCTGGAGCCCCGGCGTGACCAGGTGACGGGTGGTGCCTTCTACGATCCACTCAGGGGTAGAATAAATTTTTTCAATATGCTGCAGTGTGTATGTCCTGTCATGTTCCTCCGTAAATTTTACCTTCCACAAAAAACTGTCCATTGAGTGTGAAGGGAGTGAAAACTTTTTTGCGAGTTTTTTGGCTAGGCTTGTTTTGCCCCGTCCGGCATCTCCTACGATGAGGATGCGTTGGGGGCGAGGAGGCGATTCCATGAGTAGATATGGTCGTATTCAGGCATCAAAAAGGCCAGCACCTTCAACGACTATACCGTTTTGTGAGGGGTTAGGCAAGTACATGAATATCAAAAAACGTCTCCGGTGAGGAGACGCTTTTTTAAGTTGATATCGGTTTACGCTAGCTGTCCCCTGAGATATTCAATTGCTGACAGTATCTTTTCTTTCATGGGAAAATCCTCCTGGGGCAAGCTGTTTTTCAGGCCGTCCAATTGTTCAACATATTGAACTTTATTATCGTCTGTAAGCGTACCCGATTCGATGAGTGCATCAAGTTCCCGCGCTGCTTCAGAACCGAGATCGGACTCAACTTCGTTCCAATTTTGAGCCTCGATATCTGCAACTGCATGGCTTAACTCATCCACGAAACGATTTGCTCCGTGCTTGAATCCGCCTTCATTGTCTTGATCTGCCATATGTATGTCTGGTTAATAATCAATGGGTAATGTTAGCACTTTTTTTGGGGTTTGTCAATCGTGCGCGCAGTTGGTTATTTAACTGGTAAGGAAAAAACGCTTGTCATTGCAACCCTGTTGAATGACGGGGAGAGCAATCACATGTATTGTCACTATTCTTCACTACCATGTACTTCGGAGCCATGTACCATGTGGTACATGGCGGAGGCGGGAGCCCTGCACCATGAATGGTGCGGGATCTTCGAGATTCTCATGTATTACATCGGAGGAGGTGAGATTTGAACTCACGAAGCCCGTAAAGGCTTACCGCTTTTCGAGAGCGGCCCATTCAACCACTCTGGCACTCCTCCATAGTAATAGTTATTTCGATTCAACCCCTGCCCCGCGCCCCGAATGAAATGAGTGGTGCGGGGACTCTCGCACGCCTCCAAGTCTGTTGAGTATAGTGAAAAGAAGGCCCAGAATCAAGTGTAAATTATGGCCAGTCTGGAACGTAGGTGCGTTAATTTCTTTGGGGTCAAAATAAAAAAAGCGTCATAGCTAGAGTGCTATAGACGCTTGTAGATTCGACACTGCGAGAGATAATGCCGCGGGCAATTTCTTGGGGCAGTGAGTTAACACGTGTGGCCACTGGATATACCGTCCGGATCGACTTACGGTAGCGTCAATCGGATTAGGTACCAACGGATATGGTAAGTAGTATGTCTCATCATCCTGATTTAGTGGCACCGGTTGTGAGCCCAATGATTCGTAAAGGTGCAGAATATCTGCGGGGAGAGACTCATTATTGACAATGACGCAATTAGGCACGCGTCCACAGTACCGGTGTATTTCAGACACGTGACGGCTAACATCCCATCCGTCAGTCAAGCCGGGCTGTTGCATGATATTGCACACCATAATCAAGGGCGCTAAACTTTTTTGTATTGCCTCCGCAATACCTTTGGGTAGTAGGGCGCTAATGATTCCAGTATGCAATGAACCGGGAGAAATGATGATCACGTCGGCATCAAGAATGGCTTGAACTGCAGGGGGGTATGCTATTGCGTCATGAGATAGAGACAGGTGTTCGATGGGCATAACAGGATTTCGGGAAATAATTTCCCATTCTCCTGTGATACATCCATTTTGGGTTTTTGCCACAATTTCAGTATTTTCTTCCGTTGCGGGAAAAACTTTACCGCTACAGCGCATACGCTCCCCCCAATTGCGAAGTGCCTCACCTAAGCCACTCTTTCGTGTATCTTTTGCGAGCAGTAAATTACCGATCGAAACTCCCGCGCGGTGATGTCCGTTTGGGTATCGGAAGTCAAAAAGACTTTGGAGTGTGACATTGCCGCTCAATGCGGTAAGGCATTTACGAGCATCGCCCACTTGTGGAATTTTGTGGATTTTGCGGAGATGTCCGCTATGTCCTCCATT
The DNA here is from genome assembly GCA_041671025.1 of Patescibacteria group bacterium. Classification (GTDB taxonomy): domain Bacteria; phylum Patescibacteriota; class Patescibacteriia; order UBA10025; family UBA10025; genus JBAZCI01. The sequence continues at coordinate 15,937 of JBAZCI010000030.1, forward strand.
ATCAGTGACGGCTACAATTGCCGACAATGAATTACACCTACCTTTCAAGGCGCTTAGTATGCTTGATTGGCCGGTTCCAGCTCCGATGCACACGATGTTAAATTGCGAAAGAACAGAGTTACTGCACAAAACTGTCCTCCTTTCCTCTGGATATGGATGTTACGTAGTAATTTATTTTTTATATTTTTTATGCAATGACTTGAGGTATTCTTTGAGCTCATCTGTCATAGTAATGCTGCGTCGCTTCATCATCTTTTCCTCTGTAACAATAGCTTTATCAAGATCAAAAAGTTCGTGCGATTTTCTGCTGTGCTGCCATGAAAAGGGGCGAATATATTTTTCTTGAAAATCGCTACCGAATACGTGACTAATAGGCCCCAGTATGGTGCCACTGTTCAGCAGGCTATTAATCCCTGTTTTTACATGATCGCCCA
>JBAZCI010000031.1:0-5872 GCA_041671025.1 Patescibacteria group bacterium
AAAATGTATGCGTGCGTAAGATTGCCTGGACCAGGTCATTCGGCTGAGGTTCAAGCTCGATAGATGAAACGCCGATGTAGTAAGGCGACTGCTCTAGAGTGCGCATATAGGAGAGGACGTTCGGCAGCGATCCTTTGAGCGTGATAATAAGCGGCACATCCTGGATCTCTGTTGAAGAAGAGAGCTGTGAAAGGGCAATTGACTGCTCCACATGGTGTGTGTCAGCATATGTCTCCAGCTGAGCGATGAAGTCCAGGGAATTATCGGTTTTGAGGACAATGTTTTCAAGAACGTTAAGTTCTTTTGAAACTGTGTTAACGTCCCTGCTTAGCGTAACGAGATTTTCCTGTTCTTTTTGAAGCGTGGCAAGAAAAAGCCGCTGATCCTGAATGTCCTGTACTTTCTGGATAATTTTTGATTGCTCGGGACGCAAAAAGAAAAGAAATGCGCTAAGGCATGCAAGCACGACTATTCCCAGTATACCAAAGATGATATGGTCGCGGGAGAGTTTCATCAGAGTGTCTCGTCAGTAATAGTCCAAAAGGACGGCATGAGCGTCGCAGTAACCTGAAAGGGAATATTTGACCGTTCGGTGAGGTCGGAAACCGGAGACTTTGCTGATTGGAAGTACGGTGTCGCGTCGAGTACATCACGAAGCGTGATGAGGTTAGGACGCGTCGCCGCGACGCCTTCAAGGAGGACGGTGCGGAGTTCCGAATCAATTGTAAGACGGGTGATTGAAATACCAGCAGGCATTCGTTTAACAATGCCGGCTACCGTATGTGACCAAGGAAAAAAGTTTTGCTGCACGGTGCTGTAGGATAAGAGCAGTGCGTTTATTTTTTTGATATTATCCTGTATTGACCCTCCTTGATTTATAGTGGTTCCCTGAGCTGCGCTCTGAATATCCGATTGAAGTTGCGTTATATGTTTTTCCAGTAAATTCTGTGCAGCATAGAGCGATCCGGCGTACGTTATGCAAAGGATAACAAAGGTTGTCGCGTATGCTCTAAAAACCATGCGGTAAAAACTTCTGCGCAATATGGCTTTTTCAGATTTTGGCAGCAAATTGAGCGTAATCATATGAACGATTCATGGTGGTAAAACGGCCGCATGGCAAGTCCAATAGCCGTAGTAAAAGAAAGTATTTTTGTATGAGGGAGATGAGAGTCGGAAAGTGAAGGCATACGTGAAAAAAGGTCAGCCTGTGCAATGGGTAATTTTAGTTGCGTGCTAAAATACTCCGTAAGTCCTGTCATTTGACTCGCCCCTCCGCAAAATGTAATTCCGAGCGGCTTTACTCTCTGGAGTGAGCGGGTATAAAATAATGATACCTCATTTATTTTCTGTTCGAGAGGCTGAAATATGGGAAGAAGCGTACGTCGAATAATGCCTTTTCCTTTTTTTTCATCCAACCCGCACATGATTTTTGCTTTTTCAGCCTGCTCTACGGTAAGAGAAATTTTCTGAGAAATGAGCTTAGTCATTTCTTGGCCAGAAATATCAAGTGTTGACGAGTAATACACTGCTCCGTCGTCAATGAGTATGACGGATGTTCTACTTGCTCCTAAATCAACGATGATCTTGGCTGTTTGTGTGTCATCGGGCTTGAGTAGCGCGCGCCCTATGGCATTCGATTCTGTTTCAAGCGCAATAGGCTGCAATCGGGCGTCAATAAGAAGTGCCGTGTAAGACTCGGCGATTTCTTTTGGGATTACCGCAACTGCGACGGTAACTTTTTGTGACGCTTCATCTTTACTCACAATCTGCCAGTCGTATGTTACCGCATCAAATGATATCGGAATATTCTGCTCAATGCCCCATTGTACTGCTCCGGGCAATTCTGCATCAGGGAGAAGGGGAATGTCAAATACCTTAAAAAATGTCTTGCGTTCCGGTAAGGAGGCAACAACAAAATGCGAAGAAACATGTCTGCCATGGACCGTAGAAACCAGTGAACGGATGAGTGGGACGACCTTATCGTGATGGACTATTTCGCCGTTTACAATATATCCTTCCGGTACGCCACATTCATTGAAGCACCGGACGTGAAGACCTCCTTTTTTTCCTTCTATTTGCAACACGCGGAGGCGTGCATCACTGATGTCAATGGCAAACGCTTTTTGGAACGGTCGAAATGGGAGCATACGTCAGTAGTATATCGTAAAGAGTAGCGGCAATCCAGTCTATATCGCCTGCGAAAGATTATAGATCGGCAAAATAATCGCAACAGCCAGACCGGCTACGCCGGCACCGAGGATCAGCATCAATGCGGGTTCGATAATCGTGGATAAATTTGCCATCGTTGTGTCGACCTCTTCCTCGTAAAAATTTGCGATTTCTTCGACTATAGTATCCAAGGTACCGCTCTGTTCTCCGACGTGTACCATTTGAGTCACGATCGGAGGAAAAAGTTGCGGGAAGCGTTCAAGCGTTTTTACAATGCTGATGCCCTTTTTAACTTCCTCTGATGCGATCATCATGACATTTTGGTAGTGAACATTACCCAGTGTTCGTGAAATAATCTGTAATGTTTGCACGATGGGTATATCTGTCTTGAGGAGTGAACTCAGGCTTCGGGTAAATCGTGCGAGGTTAATTTTCTTAATGATCTTCCCGACAATAGGGAGTCGTAGCAGAATACGGTGGTAGTAAAATTTACCCTTTTGTGTTTTGATCAGTCGGAAGACGCCAATAGTTAATGCAAAGAGGCCAATAATCACCCAGAGGCCATTTTGAGATGTAAAATTAGTTACCGAAATGAGTATCTGGGTAGGAAGAGGGAGGGCCACGCCTGACTCAGCAAAGACGCCAAGCAGCTTGGGAATGACGAAGAGCATCATTGCGATGACGAGCCCGACCATTGCCGAAACCACGATGATGGGGTAGGAGAGTGCTGATTTGACTTTGGTAATGAGCGTATGATCTTTTTTCATCTGTAAAGTCAATTGATGCAGGACCTCGTCAAGTTTACCGCTTACTTCTCCGGCGGCAATCATGTTAATAAACATTTCAGGGAAAATATCGGAATGTTTTTTAAGTGCATCAGAAAAGGTTTTGCCGCTGTCTACGTCGTGCTCCATCTCCATAATGACCTGTTTAAAGCTCTTATTCTCGGTTTGCAGGCCGAGGGTATGTAGCGCATTTCCGAGTGAGAATCCGGTCCGTACCATAACCTGAAGGTTCTGCGTAAAAAAAATCTTTTGAACAATGGGTACGTGGCCGGTAAGTCGGAAAAAAGCCGATAGGCCTTTCTTTTTTTCATCGATTAACTTTGCGTTCGTTAAAATCAGGCCTTGTGCGGACAAGTATTCGGACAGCGCTTTTTCATTTGCGATGACGAGACGTCCGTCTCGCGGTTCGCCGATTGTGGTCCGTGCTGTGTATTCGTAGAGAGGCATAAATTATTCTTTCGTTACACGAATGACTTCCTCAATTGTTGTGACGCCATTTTTCGCTTTAATAAAACCGTCGTGGAGCATGGTGAGCATGCCTTGAGCAATCGCCGCATCGCGTATCTCTGTCGTGCTCGCCTTATTGATAATCATCTCGCTTATTTTTTTTGTAATTTCCAGCGTTTCGTAGATGCCAATACGGCCTTTATATCCTGAAGTATTGCATTGCTTGCACCCTTTTCCCCGGTAGAAGAGCAGTGATTCTATAGGCGCTTTTGCGGAAAGAATGATCCCTTCTTTTTCCAGTGTGGAGAGAATTGCGGGAAGATCAAACTGTCTGGAAAGTTCGGCGATTGCTTTTTTGTTCAGCGTATAGCTGTGGATGCAATGCGAACATATTTTACGGACTAACCGTTGGGCAATAATTAAATTTGTTGTCGTAGCGATCAGGAAGGACGGAATATCCATTTCGGCAAGCCGTGGGAGCGAAGATGGTGCGTCGTTTGTATGCAGGGTGCTTAGCACCAGATGGCCGGTCATGGCGGCGTTTGCGGCAATCTCGGCGGTTTCATTGTCGCGGATTTCTCCGACCATAATAATGTCGGGATCTTGGCGAAGAAGCGCACGGAGCCCTGAGGCAAATGAAAATCCGATTTTTGGATTCACCTGGCTTTGATTGACGCGAGGCATCCGGTATTCGATAGGGTCTTCCACCGTGGATAGATTTACGTCGGCGGTATTGAGCATGTTCATCATGGTATACAGCGTTGTAGTTTTTCCCGAACCTGTGGGGCCGGTGACGAGAATGATACCGTGCGGCTTATCAAGCGCGTCGCGGACGACAGTAAGTGCCGTTGTCTGGAGGCCAAGCTGTTCCAAGGAAAGGAGGTGAGCGGATTCATTCAAAAGACGTAAAACGACTTTTTCTCCGTCAAACACAGGAATGATCGAGACGCGAAAGGCGATCTTGTGATCCGACGTCGCGATTTTAAACCTACCATCTTGAGGGAGGCGATGCTCGTCAATTTTCAGACTCGAAAGAACTTTAATGCGGGCGATAATACCCGTATGGGCTGTTTTTGGTAGTGACATCGCGTCTCGGAGTATGCCGTCAACCCGATATCGTACGACTGTTTCTTTTTCTGTCGGCTCGATGTGAATGTCCGAAGCATTTTCAAAAATCGCGTACTCGAGGAGAGTGTCGACGATGCGTACGATAGGTAGATCTTGCGCCAGTTTTTCCAGATCTTTTCCCTGCACGGGATCTTTACTTTCCTCTTCATCTTTTCCCGTTGTGATTTTCTTAAATTCAGCGGAGAGTCCCTTATGGTACTGCGAAAGACACGCTTTTATGCTTGTAGGGGATGTCAGGTACAGGGAAATATTCAGTCCGGTTTTTTTCTTTAAAAATTCGAAGAGCTGAATATTGTACGGATCCAGGGTGGCAACTTTGATTGAAGAAGCGTCCTTATCAAAAACCACCACCATGTGCTTTTGAGCAATGGGTTCTGGGATAAGCGTCAGAATATCTTTGCGTACGGTCTGGTCCCGCAAGTCTATGAAAGGCATCTTCCGTGAATTCGCTAACGCTTCGTACAGCACGTTTTCACTGATGATTTTGTTTTCGACGAGATATTTTTCCAGCGCAATATGCTTTTCATTGCTTGCCTGTATCGCAGAAGACAAAATATCATCACTTAATATTGTATTAGTGATGATTACTTTTTGTATTTCCTCCACGGCAAACATATTGTTTTTGTGCATGTATTATATCAAAAACCAATTATATAGTCAATGATGAGCTTGAAATAATCCCAATTTTTGCTATGCTTTTTAAAGAGATATGCTTACCTTTCATATTTATCCGGGTCGGATTAAGCTTTTTAGAGACCCTGCTATACTTGTATGCCTAGGCATTTCGCTTTGTGCGCTGATTGTTCAAGGCATACTGCTTGCCCTTCGATTACATCCGACTGCTGATCCTGTCCCTCTCCACTACAATATTTATTTTGGCATTGATCTGATTGGGGCCTGGTGGCACATTTTTCTTTTTCCTGGGATCGGTCTTCTTATTCTCCTTTTGAATAGCACGCTTCTTTTTCTTGTGACTCTGGATAAAATGCAAACCATCCTGCTTATGGCCTCTGCTGCGCTCACTAATGTACTTCTTACGGTTTCACTCATTCTTTTACTTACCTATGTACTTGTCTCCGGCGTATGAATGAATCAATTGCAATAAAAATTCTCGTTCTCTCCTTTGTATCGTTTGTGGCGGCGATAGCCATAACTCCGGCGCTTACCCATTTTTTGTACCGGTACCGATTGTCAAAGAGTATACGGATGTCCCCGGACACACCCATTTATTCGCGGATGCATCAAAAAAAAGAGGGGACGCCCACGATGGGTGGTATTTTGGTATGGTTTACGGTTCTCGCTATCGCGGTACTTTTTTCGGTGCTTGCAAATATTTTTTCATC
>JBAZCI010000031.1:5882-16265 GCA_041671025.1 Patescibacteria group bacterium
TCAGCTCAATGGATTACCAAGTTTGACTTTTTATCGAGAAGCGAGACGTATTTGCCGTTAGGGGCCCTTATTGTCGCGGCAATTGTCGGGCTTGTCGATGACTTTTTCAACATACGCAAAGTGGGTGCGGTGGGCGGCGGGTTGCGCATCCGGCATAAACTTATACTCTATATTCTTATAGCTATTTTTGGCGCGTGGTGGTTTTACGCGAAGCTGGAATGGACGACACTTCATGTTCCGTTTGTCGGAAATTTCGATATCGGTATTTGGTACGTTCCTATTTTTCTTTTTGTCATTGTTGCTACAGCTTTTTCGGTCAATGAAATTGACGGACTTGACGGATTATCGGGAGGGACACTGCTTGCCGCATTTGCGGCATATGGGGCGATCGCACTGATCCAGGGCAAGTATGACCTTGCGGCACTCTGCGGCGTGGTGATCGGGGCACTCTTCGCCTTTCTTTGGTTTAACATCAATCCCGCGCGTTTTTTCATGGGAGATACCGGCTCCATGTCCCTTGGTGTTACCCTGGGCATTATTGCCATGCTGACAAACGCGGCGTTGCTACTCCCGATCATTGGCTTCCTTTTTGCGGTTGAGTCGGCATCTGTACTGATCCAATTGGTGTCAAAAAAAGTATTTAAACGTAAAGTGTTTCTCTCAACACCGATCCATCATCATTTTGAAGCAAAAGGGTGGCCTGAGCCGAAAATAGTTATGCGCTTTTGGATTATTAGCGCGGTTACCGCAGTGCTCGGAGTGATTTTAGCAATCATAGATATTACCTAACACCAGCGCCGGTGAACGATAGGCGCTCATCTTTTTTATGACCGACGTGCATCACAAACGGGTGTTAGTCATGGGACTCGGGCTACACGGAGGCGCGGTTGCCGTTGTTCGCTGGCTCGTTGAGCAGGGGGCCTTGGTGACTGTAACGGATCTCCGGGATCGCAAGACACTTGCGCCGTCAATACGTGAGCTTAAAAAGCTTTCTGTGACATATGTCCTCGGCAAGCATCGTAATCAGGACATTGACTCAGCCGAACTTATTGTCAAGAACCCGGCGGTCCCGCCAGAGTCGTCTTATCTACGCCGCGCGCATGCCAAGCGAATTCCGGTGGTTTCAGATATACAGCTTTTTTTTGAAAGATGCCCCGCGCGCATTATCGGCATTACGGGAACGAAGGGAAAGTCAACAACGTCCGCGTTGGTATATGAGATGCTCAAAAAACGATGGCCAACGACAGCGCTGGCCGGTAATAGCGTCGGCAGTCCGTTGAGCCTGCTCCGCTCGCTTCATCAGCATGATCGTGTTGTGCTGGAGCTTTCAAGCTGGCAACTCGAGGATGTAGCGAGGGCAAAAATGAGTCCGCATGTTTCACTGGTAACGAATATTTCGGCCGATCATTTAAACAGGCATGGAAGTATGTCTGCGTATGTTCAAGCAAAGAGGAATATACTCAATTTTCAAACCGCATCGGATACCGCTGCGCTTAATTATGACGATGTCCGCGTACGCGCACTTGCAAAATTTGTTCGCGGGAATATCCTGTGGTTCTCGAGCAATCCGCAAAAAATTTCACCCGTCTATTATCCGTCAGAAGGCTGGGTAATGCGTCGACGATATGCGTCAGTAGCAAAAACCGCATCCACTACGGATAGGAAAATTGCCGGACGCCATAATCTTGTGAATATTGTAGCGGCAACTGCAATCGCAGACTTTGAAGGCGTGCCTCACCGGACAATAACAGCCGTCATCGCGGCATTTAAGGGAATCGCCGGCAGGATGGAGTTGCTTGGTGTAAAAAAAGGAGTTCGATATATCAATGACACAACGGCAACTGCACCTGCGGCTGCAATCGCGGCTTTAGAGGCGATTCATGGGCGCATACTTCTCATTGCGGGCGGTTCGGACAAGAATCTGCCGCTTGAGGGATTGGCGCAGGCAATTGCACGGCGTACCGATGCGGTATTTTTACTGCCCGGAACGGCAACCAAAAAATTGAGCTTGTTATTATCACGGCAGGGTGTGCACGCTGAACTGGTCGCGACGATGACATCCGCAGTTCGCCGGGCCGCACGGCATGCAAAGGCCGGTGACACGGTTTTACTCTCCCCGGGAGTTGCAAGTTTTGGATTATTTTTACACGAATTTGACCGTGGTGATGCGTTTAAAAAGATTTTTCGAACATTACCCGCATGAGCATCAAACATCACGCACCCGATTACACTCTTCTCGCGACAATACTGATACTTGTTGCTGTGGGTATCGTCATGCTGACGTCCGCATCAAGCGTTGTGAGCTATGAGCAGTTTGGGTCGAGTAACTATCTCGTCAATCGACAGCTACTCTACGGTTTGCTGGTCGGCCTTGTCGGACTTATCGTTGCATCACGCATCGATTACCATCGATGGAAAAAATTTGCCCTGCCGCTTTTGATTTTTACACTCGTACTCCTGGTGCTCGTATTCATGCCCGGCATCGGATACAGCTTTGGAGGTGCGCGCAGGTGGATACTGCTCGGTCCGACGACGTTTCAGCCATCTGAACTGCTGAAACTTACCTTTATTATTTATCTTGCGACGTGGCTTGAAAAACGGGGAGCTTCTATCAAAGACCCCTCCTACGGACTTGTACCGTTTTGCGTTTTACTTGGATCCGTCGCACTCATGATCATTCTCCAACCAGATTTTGGTACGATGATGGTTGTCATTTCAATAGCGGTAGTCATGTATTTTGTCGCAGGCGCTCCGTTGAAGCATATGGCATGGTTGCTGGGCGGGGGGTTTGCCGCGCTCTTGTTGCTAATCAAGGTCGCCGGATATCGTGCCGCACGACTCACCGTTTTCCTTAATCCGGAGCTTGATCCTCAGGGGATCGGGTATCATATTAATCAGGCATTCCTTGCGATTGGGTCCGGCGGGTTTTGGGGACTCGGGCTCGGCCATTCTCGTCAGAAATATAATTACTTGCCGGAGGCGACGGGAGACTCAATTTTTGCGATTATCGGAGAAGAGCTTGGTTTCTTTTTGTCGGTATTAATCATCGGATTATTCGTTATGGTGATGTACCGCGGCCTGCTTACCGCCCGGCGGGCTCCTGATACATACGGTAAATTACTCGCGGCGGGGATCACTGCATGGTTTGTGGTTCAGGCATTTATTAATATTGGCGCAATGGTTGGTCTGTTGCCGTTAACCGGTATTCCGTTGCCGTTTATTAGTTATGGAAGTTCGGCACTTGCGCTGTCACTGACAGCAGTGGGGGTGTTAATCAATGTTTCAAAACAGACTTCATCTGTATGAGAATCATTTTGTGCGGTGGAGGAACTCTCGGATCCGTTACGCCATTACTGGCGGTATGGGACGTACTTAAACGTCAGGTGCCAGGGGTAGAGGGGATATTTATCGGCACACGTGGGGGTATTGAGTCTCAGGCGGTTATACCGGCGTCATTGGCGTATCGTCAAATTTTTTCCGGAAAGTGGAGACGATATCTGAGCATAAGAAATATTTTTGCTCCGTTTGAAGTGATGATCGGTTTTGTTCAGGCGTTCATTTTTTTTCTCTCGTACAGACCTCAGGTCATACTGGCGGCAGGAGGATTCGTCGGCGTGCCCTGCATATGGGCGGGGTGGCTTATAGGAGCAAAAATTATCATTCATCAGCCCGACTTTCGTCCCGGCCTGTCGCTCGCCTTTACACATGCGTTTGCACACAGTGTCACCGTGGGTTTTAAAGAAACAGCAAAGCGGATCCCGAACGGAAAGGCGAAATATGTCGGCAATCCGGTTCGTATTATTTCCCACGCTCCTGCGGCGAGTCCAGTATCGGTTTTTCCTGATCGACCAGATCGTCCGTATGTTGTGGTCGTCGGCGGTGGCACCGGTTCTGCGTATTTGAATACACTCGTTACCTCGCCGTCATTCAGTATGCACGATGCCAATGTGGTGCATGTCACCGGCAAAGGTAAAGAGGGTAATCATTCTCCATACCCGGGGTATAAGCAGGTTGCATTTTTAGAACCGTCGGCGATGCTTTCACTGATCGAGCATGCGGCTGTAGTGATTTCCCGGGCAGGTGCGTCTGCCTTGGCCGAGTACGCGATTTTTGGAAAGCCGACTGTCTTGATACCACTGCCGGCATCACCGCAAGTTGACAACGCAGAGTTTTTTTCGTCACGCCGCGCTGCGATATGTATTCAACAAGATCACGTGACCGCTGAGGGACTTCGGACGCTTATTGAAAATCTTTTGCACAATACACAACAACGGGAGCAACTCTCAGCTAACATCCGTTTACTCGCCGAACCGGAAAGTGCGCAACGGATTGCTTCGATTGTTATTTCTATCTTACATTCATGAGCATTAACAATGTACAACACATCCACTGTATCGGTGTCGGCGGCATAGGCGTATCGGCAGTTGCTGCGTTCCTTCCCACACAAGGGAAGAAAGTGACGGGATCGGATCTTTCCCGTTCCCTCGTTTCTGAACGGCTGGAGCAGATGGGTATGTCAATAACGTACGGCGCGCACACGGTCGCCAATTTTCCCGAACAGACTGAAGCGGTCATTTACAGTCCCGCAATTTCTGAAACCAATCCTGAACGTGTGGCCGCGCAAACAAAAGGAATAGCACAGTATAGCTATCCCGAAGCGGTGGCGCAAATTACTGTAGGGAAGAAGTTAATTGTCGTTTCCGGAACACACGGAAAATCAACGACAACATCAATGATCGCGCATATCCTCATGCATGCGGGGAAAGACCCGCTGGTTATTGTTGGTACTCTGGTGCCCGAATTTGACGGGAATATGCATGCCGGGAATGGCGAGTACGCAGTTATTGAAGGGGATGAGTATCGACGTTCATTTTATGCGTATACGCCGTATGTGTTTGTTGTTACTAATATTGAGGCCGATCATCTCGATTACTATACAGATCTGCGGGATATCCAATCCGCGTTTACCCATGTCGCACAGCAAGTGACCTCGTCGGGCTGTATCATTTCACGGCTGGAGGACGCTCCGGTACAGCAGTCACTGAAAGAGGGTATTCATGCGCGGCAGGTTGATTACGGCGAATGGGTGAGCAAAGTACGCTCCATGACTCTTATGGTACCCGGCGAACATAATCGCTTAAACGCATCAGCTGCATGGGCGACCGCCGCAGTTCTGGGAATTTCCGACGAGACGATCCGTGAAGCGCTTGCGACGTTTTCGGGCGTGTGGAGGCGTTTCGAAGTAAAGGGAACGTTTAAAGGAGTAACGGTGGTCGATGATTATGCCCACCATCCCTCGGAAATTTCCGCAACTATCTCTGCGGCAAGAGAACGATTTCCCGGTAAAAACATTTGGTGCATTTTCCAGCCGCACCAGCGAAGTCGGACCAAGAAATTTTTTGCAGATTTTGTACGTGAATTGACAAAAGCGGATCACGTCGTGGTGACTCGTATTTATGACGTTGCCGGCAGAGAACATGAGGAGTCAGTATCAGGAAAGGATCTCTACAGTGAAGTGGAGAAAAAAATTGGGGGACGTTCAGCGTATGTCGATCGTATCGCCGATATTCCCGAATATATCGTACAAAAGGTGCAACAGGGAGATATTGTGATAACAATGGGTGCCGGGAGTATTACCACAGTGAACGAAGCTCTTATTCGTGAAATACAAAAATAAAAACATCGTCATAACTTTGACGATGTGGGCTTAACTCTGATAAAGGGCGAATTGAATTTTACGCTATCTCCATCTTTCAAGGCTGGGTTCCCAACGATATATCCTTCCATTGGACAACGAATGGGGATCTCTTCCCCGTGTGCTTGGACGTATCCGAGGATTTCATTTTTCCCAACATAGGCACCGTCAGAGAGCGGGTCTGTACGTTTGGTGTTTTTTAGAAAAATTCCTGTCAGGTCGGTAATATGAATATGTACGGTACATCCGAAGTTTTGTTTCCCGTTTCGATCGATAATACGATCGATCCAGATCACCAGATGCCAAAATTGTATGCGTACATTTGTGAATAGCCAAAACAAAATATGCCTCCAACTTTGAGGTACTAATGAAGTGTGCTGTTTTATTGCTGAATAGCCGATGAAAGAATAGGAAAAATATGGTACACTGTCAAGCATGACAGAGACACACAAGCTTACGTTCAAGGGTCTCGAGCGCGATGTATCACTAGCGCCGTTTACCACATTTAAGGTCGGCGGACCGGCGAAATATTTTTTTGCCGCAAAAACACGTGATGACATTGTTCATGCGGTCAGCGAAGCGACAAAGGCTGGAGTTCCTTTTTTTATCCTCGGCGGCGGCAGCAATGTCCTGGTATCTGACAAGGGTTTTGATGGTCTGGTGATCAGGCTGCAAAATACTGCGGTTGAAATTGAGGGTACGCATGTCACTGCGGATGCCGGCGGCTCTCTCCAGCTCTGCATTCAAAAAACGATCAAGGCGGGTCTGATGGGTCTTGAGTATCTCACCGGCATTCCGGGGTCGGTTGGCGGCGCTGTCGCGGGAAACGCCGGAACATCACAGAGATGGATTGCAGAACGCATCACCCAGGTGCATATCGTGAATGGCGCAGGAGTGGTTACGGTCGTACCTAAAAACCAATGCGATTTTTCATACCGCTACAGCAGGTTCAAATATTCGACAACTGAAATTGTTCTTGCGGCGGAATTTGAGCTTGAAAAAGGTGACCGCAAAACAAGCGCCGCTGAAGCTAAAAAAATCATTGATCGACGCGCACACCAGCCGGCCGGGAAAGCGTGCGCAGGTTGCGCGTTCAAAAATCCTCCCGAAGGATCGGCAGGGAAAATTATTGACGAAGCGGGGCTGAAGGGCAAACGAATCGGCGGTGCGTTTATTTCACAGGAGCACGGCAACTTCATTGTAAACGACGGAACGGCAACATCGGAGGACATTGTGATTTTGATCAGCTACGTCAAGCAACAGATCCGTGACAAGTATGGAATCCAATTACACGAAGAAATTAAATACGTAGGTTTCTAATAAAACATATGAACGTAATCATTTCAGGAAAAGATTTTTCCCTTACGCCTTCGCTCAAGGCGTACGCGTTGGCTCATACCAAGAAACTTGGCAGAATCATGCCGGCGATCCAGGAAATAAAAATTGAACTTGATGTCGACAAGAATCAACACTCCGGAGCGATATACCGCGCCGAAATTTCCGTAAAACTCCCGGGGTCATTTCTCAAAGCGGGGGAGAAGGCTGAACATATGCAACAGGCACTCGATCTTTGTGTGCCCAAGCTTGCGAAACAGCTCGAACGGGTCAAGGCCAAGAAATCCCGGAAACAACGGAGCTAGAGTTATCCACAGTTTTTCATTGTGCAGTTCACCAAACCTCTATAAAATTTGTATACACCACACGAACGATATTCCATGAACAACCAAAACACGTCACCGGAAACTCCGAACCGTAAAACGCCGCAAAACGGCAAATCCAACGGCGAAGAGGTACCAAGCGTCCCTAAAGTGAGAATTCCAACTCCGCTGGACGTCAAGACAGAAGTCGGGAAGTATAACAGCCTGCAGATCAGAAAACAGAAAAAATTCTGGAAGCTGGGCAACGTGAAATACAGCACGGATGTTTTTGATATTGATAAAGACGGCGAGCTCATCGTTCAGGAAGGGAACTACACGTACAATGTGCATGAGCTGGTAAAAAAATACGGATCCGCACTTGAACTGTTTTTCCCCTTTATCGCTAAGAACCGCCTGGACGATCTGATTAGCATTTTTAATTTTTATATTAAAATCTTTCGGTATAAAGGCAAATTTTTCTATCACTACCCGATGAAGGTTAACCAGAATAAGGAATTCATCCTTCCGCTGGTTGGCGAAGGGGCGAACCTTGAAGTGGCGTCGTACAACGAGCTGTATCTGGTCAAACGTATGTGGGAGCAGGAAAATTTCAATCCGAAGATTAAAGTGTTGTGCAACGGACCGAAAAATGAAAAGTATCTCCAGCTGATTGATGAATTGCGAAAGAACAGTCTCGAGATTATCCCGATCATCGAGGACATGCATGAGTACGAGTTGTTGAAAAATTTCAGAGGAGATGTCGGTGTCCGCGTCGACCTCGATGTTGAAGTGGACTCACACTGGGACAAGGGTATCAACCGATTCGGGCTTCTGCCTAAGGAAATTTTGAAACTCGGACGGATTAGAAATCTCAAGATACTGCACTATCACATGGGATCCCAAATAGAGCAGGCAAGTCATATCCTGGAAGCGGTAAAAAAGGGAATTCAGTTTTATTACCGTCTGCAGAAGATCAATCCGACGCTGGATACGATCGATATCGGCGGAGGCATGTCGATTCCGTATGAACGTAAGCGCGTCATTAGCGTAGATAATCTTGTCCGCAAGATGATCAAGTCGCTCCTCCATTTCTGTGACGCGAAAAAAATGAATCACCCGAACATCATTTGCGAGTGGGGGAGGTACATCATCGCTCCTTCCCAACTGACTGTGTTCAAAGTGCTTTCCTCAAAGGACATTCCAAAAGGCAACGCACGAAAATGGTATATTATCGACGGAAGCTTTATGAACGACCTGCTTGATACCTGGGCGATCCATCAGAAGTGGCACGTAGTACCGGTGAACCGGTTGAATGCGCATAAATTCGACCGATGCTGGTTCGCAGGATTAAGCTGTGATTCTGATGACAAGTATATTGCGCACGGCGCGTATGTGATGCTTCCCCGGCTTGAGGATGTGCCTGAAAACGAAAGTCTCTATATCGCTTTTCTTGATACCGGTGCCTATCAGGACGCTCTCGCGTCTCATCATTGCTTATTGTCTTCGCCGGCAAAGATCACGCTCTCCAGCGGTGAATCCCGCATCATCAGGCGTCATGAAACGCCCGAAGATGTCGGTAAACTTTTTGGATGGTAAATGTATGTTTAAAGCTCCGTATAATTTTTACGGCATTTCTCCCGTTTCTTTTGCAAAATCGAAAGTAGCGGTGTTGCCCGTTCCGTATGAGGGAACCGTTTCTTATCAGCACGGGACGAGTTTGGGACCACAGGCGATTATTACGGCGTCACGTCAGGTTGAATTTTTTGATATTGAACTGCAAAAGGAAATTCCAAACGTAGGGGTCTTTACGTATACCGAGCTTGAACCGTCGACCAACTCAGTCAAAGAAACCGTCGACCGTGTAGAAGCGGTTACCCGGAAATCACTCAAGGCGAACAAGTTTCAGATTATGCTCGGCGGCGAGCATTCTATTACCCCGGGTGCAGTGCGTGCGTTTGCCGCAAAATATAAAGATTTGTCCATCTTACAGCTTGATGCACATTCAGATTTACGGGACGAGTACGAGGGTTCAGCGTATAATCATGCCTGCGCAATGCGGCGATGCAGAGAGATGGTGCCGACGATCATACAGTGCGGAATTCGCAGCCAGGACAGGGAAGAAGCCGCCTATATCCGCAAGAACCATCTTGAATCGCAAGTATATTACGGACCAAACGTCCCCCTTGAAAAAATAGTGAAACAGCTCACCAAGCACGTGTATGTGAGTATCGATTTGGACGTTTTTGACCCCTCGATTATGCTTGGTACGGGAACTCCCGAACCGGGCGGCATGCTGTGGGAGCAGGTGCTCAGCATCTTGCGCGCGGTGATGAAATCTGTTACCGTAGTGGGCGCTGACGTTGTAGAACTTGCGCCAATTCTCGGTATTTCAGCGCCTGATTTTCTTGCGGCAAAGCTCGTACATAAACTCATTGCCTACAAATATTTTCACAAGCTACTCAGATAGTTCGCTGACAGTGAGCAGGATATACAGGAATACCTCCGGGGGCTCAACCCCCGTTTTACGCATCAACTTTTATGTCACTACTGACCAAAATATTCGGGGACGCGAATAAACGCATACTCTCTTCGTATACCGGAAGGGTGGAAGAAATATCGTTGCAAGAAAAGAAGATACAGTCGCTCTCTGACCAGGAGCTCCGCGACGCTTTTTTGGCATTGAAAAAAGAATTACCCGAGGACCTGCAGCTTTTCCCTATTCTTCCCAGGGCATTTGCGTATATACGGGAAGCGGGACGGAGGACGCTCTCGATGCGGCATTTTGATGTGCAGTTGATAGGCGCCATGGTGCTTCATGACGGGAAAATTGCTGAAATGCGTACCGGTGAAGGTAAGACGCTTGTTGCGACGCTTCCCGTCGCCGCAAACGCGCTTGTGGGTAAAGGCGTGCATGTGGTGACTGTGAATGACTATCTTGCAAGGCGTGACGCTGTGTGGATGGGACCCTTATACAACGCGCTTGGATTGAGTATCGGGATTATCCAACACGAGGCAGCCTTTCTCTATGATCCGACGTATACGCAGGCCGGC
>JBAZCI010000032.1:0-14263 GCA_041671025.1 Patescibacteria group bacterium
GGCTTCGTTAAGTGTTCGTTTTAGCATACCGCCTACGGGAAGCGGGTTTTTTGTTGATCAAACCATGGATAACATTATCGGGCATAAAGACGCAGATAGCACGCTGTGCCCGGGATCAAATCTGTATACGCAACTTCCCGCAATCCGACAGGATGCACAGGCACGTTTTCAGTCTGCGGGCGAGGGAGTAACCGGTACATTGGGCATGGAGTTTGTCCAGGTACAAGATGCTCCTCTATCGGTTAAAGCAGGTACTGAAAAAGAGGTTAACGTTGAGTTTAAAAATACCGGTACCGCAACATGGCGTATATATGGTTCGTCGCAGTTAGTTGTCGAGAGCGTGGATGCGGCAAGTACGGTGCGTGCGTCTGATTGGCCCTCTGCACAGCAGGCGGGACAATTATCGACGCCCAATGTTGCTCCGGGAGAAACGGGCACATTTGCTTTTACTGTAAAAGCGCCAAGTGATCAGATAGAATTTACTGAACAGTTCCGTGTTACTGCAAACGGGTCGCAGATATCCGGGGGCGCGTTTCCTCTCACTATGCATATGACCGGCTTTCCGTATGCGGCAACTTTGGCAGAGCGAACATTACCCATCGCGACGCTCATAGGCGCGCGGCCGTCGGTGACATTTAAGGTTAAGAATGAAGGAACGTCGACGTGGTCAAAAAGTGCGACAAAACTTTCGGTGACCGATATGAACGGTGCGCAAAGTGTGTATTATGATGCATCATGGCCTGCACGTACCGGGGGCTTTTCATTTCAAGAAACGGAAGTGAAGCCAGGCGCACTTGCCACTTTTACGCTTCGAATGAAAAGTCCGGCGACTCCGGGATTGTTTATGAACGTTCTTACCCTTTCAGTTTCGGGAGCAACCGTTGTTAATAACGAGTTCCGGCTCATCAGCCGCGTGGACCCGACGGTGCGGGCGTCTCTTGTCTCGCACACGATTCCGCCTGCATTCTTATCCGTCTGGCGAAAGCCCGTCAGTATTGTATATAAAAATACGGGTGTCACTACATGGACGCGTTCAGCGATGACTCTGCGGGTATATGATCTCGGCGATCGTACGAGTCTCTTTCGCGATCGTACGTGGCGTACTGCATCTGCAAGCGTTCAAATGACAGAATCTTCGGTCAAACCCGGAAGTACCGCTACCTTCACATTTATTCTCGACGCCCCTTCGGCTGGGTTGTATCGGCAGTTATTTAGGTTAGTGTCCGCATCGGGAAGCGTCATCTCAGGTTCGCCATTTGATATCGTGACGCGGGTGGATTAACAG
Source organism: Patescibacteria group bacterium (assembly GCA_041671025.1). Classification (GTDB taxonomy): domain Bacteria; phylum Patescibacteriota; class Patescibacteriia; order UBA10025; family UBA10025; genus JBAZCI01. The sequence continues at coordinate 1,286 of JBAZCI010000032.1, forward strand.
GCATGGATGTCGAATAATTTATAAAACTGTGCATCAAAAAACTCCTTTCAAGAAGGAGTTTTTTGGTGGACCCTACCGGGCTCGAACCGGTCACCTCCGCGTTGCAAACGCGGCGCTCTACCAAATGAGCTAAGGGCCCGTGGAAATTACGTCTCTTTTTTTATGAACTGAGTACTTCTGTAGTTGGGCTAAAAATATTTCCCAAGATTGACTCTAATCCGCCGCTCATATACATAAAGGCAAGGACAATGATTGCAATGCCGAGGAGTTTATAAAAAAGCCGTGTACCACCAAATCCTGAACCAAGATACTTTTCAGCAAACTCTATAGTTCCCAAATTATTGACCAGCCAGTCTGATTTCCAGACCATCAGAAACCCTGCGCTAATGATAATGATACCTAAGAAATATTTCATAACTGTTTGTTACTGGTTACTCAGGATGAATTGAAATTGCTCCACCCCGTAGTGGGATTCGCAATGACACTTAGCAGTCCTGGTGGACGATGTAGGACTCGAACCTACGGCCTTCTCGGTGTAAACGAGACGCTCTAACCAACTGAGCTAATCGTCCCTAGCCGTCTGCCTTGTTGGTGCGCGGGAGAGGACTTGGGTCCCGGGCAACGCCGAATGCTACGCTTGCTTGCATTCGTCGACGTTCACTCCGCAACGGAGCTCACTTCTGCCCTTCAAGTCTCTTCCGTATGAGGTTGTCAATTCGCAATATATTAACAGTATATGTCGTACTTTTGACGTGCGCGGGAGAGGACTTGAACCTCCACGGCTTTGCAGCCACTAGCCCCTCAAGCTAGCGCGTTTACCAATTACGCCACCCGCGCATGTGTGTTAAAAAGCACCATGCAGTATAGCTAATACCAATCTGATGTTCAAGAATTGTCGAAGTGCGCTGATGAGATAAAAACGCCGGCTCGCGCGAATGCTGGCGGTATATACAAAAGTGATCGGGCGTTATTTAACCGAAACTTCCTTCAAACGTTTTTTATAATCCCGCAGGTAATACAGCTTGGCGCGGCGAACCCGTGCTTGTTTCACGATCTCAATCTTTTTGATAATCGGAGAGTACAACGGGAAAATACGTTCAACGCCGATGCCGTCGCTCACTTTTCGAACGGTAAAGGTTGCGCCCTGTGATGTCGCTCCTTTGCGGGCGATAACCATGCCCTCAAAGACCTGGATACGTTCTTTTTCGCCGCCCAAAATGCGCTGATGGACGCGAATGGTCATACCGGCTTTGAAGTCGGGAAGAATCACCTTTTCTTGTGCAGGAGCTGTGTTTACGGGCTTTTCCTGAGTATCTGCGGGCTTCTTGTCTGCCATAAATAGATAATAAAAATAAAGACTTGTAAAGACTTTCTCAAGTATAGCGAAAAAAATGCCCTTGTCAACCCTGGCGGACAAATAAAAAATGCTCCGTAGAGATTATGGAGCATTGTTCAATGATGGAACATATGGCCAGAATTATTCTTGCTTAGTCGCAACGTTGCGCTGTTCATAGAGGCGGTAGACTAAGCTGGCACCCGCAAGATTACTGGTGCCGGTAATTTTACCTGTGATAGGTAGGTCTCCAAGCAAAGCGAGCGGGGGTCGGATGATGAATGTTCCGGAATAATCCGGGCTGTTGAAAATCAGCGTAAGTGCCTGGATATTTCCTCCCGAAATGTCCCATGTTGCATTCACGGATAGTGTGTCTTTGCCTTTTAATGGATCGAACGTCGCGCCGGCCTCGTACATTTTGCCCTTTAACGATGCCTGCAATATGTCGTCCCACAAAGTATTCCGGTATTCTTTGGCATTACCGGTAACCATTAGGGCGGCGAAGTTCAATCCCTGCAAAGAGATCTGCGGCGACTGCCCCTTGTCTGATCGAGTACCCCCGATCGGAATCAGTTCTGTGGCAAGTACTGAAGTCATCGACAACGCACAGATCAGCACGATGATAATACATCGTTTCATGTTGACACTCCTTAATATGGAAAGAGCTTCTGCTGCCCGTTATGGGGCCTGATACATATCAAACGTCTCGCACGGTATATGCGAAATCCAGCAGTTCAATACAAAAAAAGTATCGAAAATACAGTATAGAGGTCTTAAAATTACTGTCAACTTATTTTAATGTCGAAAGCACGCGTTCAAAATGCTCAGGTATCGGCGCTTCAAAGACTTGCGTCTTTCCGTGTGTGTCGGTAAAAGTCAGTTTGACAGAAGCAAGTAAGGGCTGTTCGATACCGAGGTCGTTCTTATGATGCCGCGCATGGTACAGCGGGTCCCCGACAATAGGTAACCCATATGCATGAAGATGCACGCGGATCTGGTGCATGCGACCCGTGGTTGGGAAGACGCGAAGCAAGGTATAGTTCGGATAGCGTTGTTCTACGGTAAATCGCGTGGATGCATGACGACCGCTTGTATCCGGTTTTGCCGACATGCGGCCCGGACGGCGTTTGGAACGTGCGATAGAAAAATCAATTTCGTCTTCATCTTTAGCCGGTGTTCCGTGAACTAACGCTACGTATTCTTTGCGGATATGTCTCAGTCGGAACTCTTTTTTGAGGTGTTCAAACATTTCCCATGTGCGCGCAACAATCATAACGCCGCTGACATCCCGGTCAAGCCGATGGACGATGCCGGGTCGCGAAGGATCATCGCCGATTTGCTGTATCTCAGGAAACTTTTCCAAAACCATATCAACGAGCGTCCGCTCCTTTTTTTCTGAAGCTGGGTGCACGAGTACGCCCGCAGGCTTGTTGATGATCAGATAATCCGAAGTTTCGCGTATAATGTTCAATGGTCCGGATGTTTTTGCGAGAATCCGGGCATTGATGCGCGTCGGTGCCGGCGGGGTTGCAGGGGTTTCTTTGCCGATGACAATAACGTCACCATTTTTAAGAAATTGGTGGACAGAGGGTACGACTCCGTTTACGGTCACTTCTCCGCGCTTGATTCGCCGTTGGGTGTGACTTCGCGATTCTGTGGGAAAATGTTCAAGTAAAAAAAGATCCAGGCGTTTTTTTGCATCATCTGTGGTCGCCGTATACTGCTGAGGTGTATCAGTCATGATATTTCTGCTTTTTTAACCATGTGAGAGCCTGTTCTTTGTTCGCGATTTTTCCTGCAAGCTGTTGATCTCGAACCAGGGTCAGGATCTCACCAATACGGGGTCCCGGTTGGATCTTCACGATCTTCATGACGTCATGTCCGGAAATGAGCGGTGGAGGGGCCTGCTTTCGATTCCGGCTTTTCTTGGTAATGACACGAACGCGCTTCAGTATTTTTCTAAAGCTGGAAAAATCTGCCCGCCCGTTTTCATGGATTGTCGCTGCGGTGTCCGCATATTGTACTTTTATTAAACTGTCGGACGGTTGTGTCGAGCTAATGAAGTACTGCTCCACCGTGCTTTCGCGCATAACGTCAATGTCGTTGCGATATCCGACCAGATGATTCCTGATGATCCAGCCGACACGATCCGGATCTACATGCAGGAGGGTATCTGTTTTTGGAAAGACGGAAAACGAAAGCCGTTTCATAATTGCCTGAGCCTTTTCTGCTCCCACGGAATCATGATTGTTGAACCGAATACGATCTGTGCCGTCTTTTTCGGGTGTCTGCATCGTGTAGGGTTTGCCCAGGTCATGAAAAAGAGTGCCAAAAAGTATTTCAGCGGTAAGAGGATTTGCGCCGAATTGCTTCCGATATGCGGGAGAAAGTAACTTTTCAAGAGCAAGACGTGTGTGTACCCATACGTCACCTTCAGCATGGAAGTTCTTTGGTTGTTCGCAACCCTGCATGGTCAGCAGTTCAGGCATAAGTATTTTGAATACGTTCAAGAGTGTGAGCAGGTCAAATGCGCGTACCGGCTGTGCAACAAATGCCTTGATGATTTCTTGGGCGATCATTTCACGGGGAACAAGAAATGTTTTTTCGCGCTTTTCTCCGAGATGGTGCGCTAATTTCTTAATCGCCTGTAATGCGGTGCGTTCAATGTTGAAGTTTAACTGACACGCAAATCGAATCCCTCGCAGCATTCGAGTAAAGTCTTCATGAAAACGCTCGATAGGATCGCCGACTGTTCTCAGCATTTTGCTTTTGATGTGCTTCACTCCGTGGTAGGGATCAACTATTTTTTGCTCGAGAACGTTCCATGCGAGCGCGTTGACCGTAAAATCACGGCGCAGAAGGTCCTGCTCGATGGGCAGAGACGGGTCTGACTGTGTGTCGACGTCTTTGTATCCGCCTGTGCCAAACGCGTGATCGGTCCGGGGAAGTGCGATATCAATAGGATCCAGCGCGGAAGCGCCCCGGGGGACAAACTTCAGTACGCCAAACGTTTTGCCCACCAGATGGACTACGCCGCGCGTCTTTAGAATACGCTCTAGTTGTTTCAAGGGCACATTTCGAACAACAAAATCAAAGTCCTTCGACTCTCGTTTGAGGAAACTGTCTCGAACCATGCCTCCAACGAGGTAGAGTTCGGCGTTAGGGAATTTTTTCTTCAGATCCTTGATGAAATCAAATTCCTTTTTTCGCGTAATCTGTAAGGTAAGTTTTGCTAACATGTTAGTGCTCATACATCTGTAGGCTACCGCAAAACCGCCCTTTTGTCATTGGGCGCAGGCAGTGTACTCTTCGAATTATTTCTGCAATTCTTTTTCCACCTCTTGTCCCAGCTCAAACAGGAGAGCGTATTCTCCTTGAGAAAGTTTCCGTGGCTTTATATCTTTAATGCACAATACCCCGACTATGCTCCCCGACTTAAAATCCCGGAGCGGAATGCCCGCATAAAATCTGATGAATGGGTGTTCGGTTACTTGCGGATTGTTTTTAAATCGATCATCGAGAAACGTATCCTCAATAACCATCGGCGTCATCGACATGATTGCATGGGTGCAAAATGAGGCATCTCTCTGCAGTTCATGATTCTTTATACCCTGGCAGGATTTATACCACTCTCGATTTCTATCAATAAGCGAAATGGTTGAAATGGGCACATGAAGCTCTTTAATTGCCCGTTCTGTAATTCGGTCGTATCGTTCTTCCGGATCGGTGTCCAGAATATGCAAACGCTCCAAAGCATGCAGGCGCTCCTGCTCGTCTTCGGGTATTGGAAAATTGTTCATAAAATCCCTCCTTTTTATGCTCAAATTACTCTATGTTTTACAGTACACCCTGTGATTTCAATAGTCAAAGCAATCCAATGACCAGCTCGTATGAGCGCACGAAATCCCGATGCTAAAAAATGGCATGCAATTGCATGTTAGTCAGCTGAATTTTATATTCTGGTGGGCGATGGAGGATTCGAACCTCCGACCTTTACAATGTCAATGTAACGCTCTAACCAACTGAGCTAATCGCCCAAATGTATGTAAGTGGCTATTTGGGCATGGATGGATTTGAACCATCGACCCCCACGTTATAAGCGTGGTGCTCTAACCGCTGAGCTACATGCCCATGCAGAGCATGTTCCCCTTTTTCTGGATAACCGTCAAGATTCGTAGAGGACTATGCCGGCCGTTTGAAATATTGAGCGGCTTGACTCATCGCCCGTAAGATTTTGCTTTCCCCTTCATTTTTAACCAGTCGGGTAAAAAATATCGTCCATCCCGTATAGCGAAAGGCTGAAAATGCCGCCGCATAGAGTCCGATAGCTGCCGTAAGAACGACAAACCCCAGTACAACGACCAGAACGAAGCCTGCCATGGTGCCGAGGGCGATTGTCAGGAATCCAAGGAGGATAAACGGCACACTCAAAAAGGCAAGGGCAATCATCAGTGCGAACGCTCCGACGAGTCCAAGGCCGAATATGATGAACGCCATCTCAACTGTCGCGAGTATGTTTTTCTTAAAGAGAAGCCATCCGGAAGCTATTGCTCTGCCGAGGGGTTGGTTGTGTACCACTGCATAAAGCGCGGCATATTTTGCGACAAATGCGACGACAAGCGCCAACGGAATCAGGATGACAAACGCGAACAAAAGATAGAGGAGTATGCCCGTCTCTGTACTTTTTACGAGCAGGATGAGAATAATCGGCAGGCTGAAAACAAACAGCAGTCCGTATGTTACCAGGCTGGAGAGCAGCATTAGGGCAAGCATTGTTCCAAAGTGGTGGGCTCCCGCACGATAGCCCTGGGCAAGGTCGGATTTTTTTCCGGCGATTGCCTTAGAAATACCGTCATACAGTGCGCCTTGTGAGGTGATGATCAGCCATACTGCTGCGATACCCGCAACGATGAAGGAGAGTAAGATGAAGATGCCCTGGAGGAGAGAACCGCTCAAAAAATCCTGGATATTGATAAAGATGACGCCAAGAAGTCCGGTAGAGAAAAGGTTCTGAAGATCAAGAAGCGCTGTAGGCGACTCGCTGATATTGATCACGTTGTTGAGGAGTACCTGCATTTCCCCGCCGTTTCCGAGCAGCGATGCAAAAAAACCAAAGAGCCAAAGATATTTGTACCGCCACATAATCTGCCAGGATAGGCGAATAATGTCGCGGAAAAGTGTGGCTGTCATAGGGTCCTCCGTTTATTAATTGTGTATTATGCTGTTGATGTTTTGAAGATGGCTTCGAACTCCGCCTGTTCAAGCGTTTCTTTGACGAGGAGTTCGGAAACAATTTTCTTTAAGCTGGGCTCCTTGCGGCGAATAATATCCTGTGCAGTTTCGTAGGCTTTGTCGATAAGCGCGGACACTTCCTGGTCGATCATTTGAGCTGTTTTTTCGCTGTAATCACGGCGCTCATGGATCTCACGTCCGAGGAATACCATTTCTTCCTGCTGTCCGAATGTACGGGGACCGAGCTTTTCGCTCATTCCGTACTCGGTAACAATCTGCCGGGCAAGCTTGGTGGCAGCGGCCAAATCGCTGTGCGCGCCGGTAGTAATATCTTTAAAGATTCCTTTTTCCGCTGCATGTCCGGCAAGCATGACCGCAAGATCGGCAAGAAATTCAGATCGGGAATGCAGGTGCTTATCCTCTGAAGGCAGTTTGAGCGTGTATCCGCCCGCGCGTCCACGGGACACAATCGATACTTTTCGGACCGGTCGCTTTCAGGAAGTTCATGAGCCACGAGCGCATGTCCGGCTTCATGGAAAGCGGTGATTTCTTTTTCCTTTTTAGACAAAATATGGCTTTTTCGTTCGGGTCCCAGGAGAACTTTTTCGATACTTTCGAGACAGTCGGCCATTTCAACTTTCTTTTTGCTCTTACGAGCCGCGAGGATCGCCGCTTCATTGAACAAGTTTGCCAAATCAGCTCCGGTAAAGCCGGGTGTCCGTTGGGCAATCACGCGGTGGTCAATATCTGTATCCAGCGGTTTATTCTTAGAATGGACCTTAAGTATTTGTTCACGGTCATTAATATCGGGGACGTCAATAATCACGCGCCGGTCGAACCGTCCGGGACGAAGCAATGCCGGGTCCAGCACATCCGGCCGGTTTGTTGCCGCGACGACAATAACACTCGTATTTGAATCAAATCCGTCCATTTCCACAAGAATTTGGTTGAGGGTTTGCTCCCGTTCATCATGTGATCCGCCGAGTCCTGCGCCGCGCTGTCGTCCGACGGCATCAATTTCATCTACAAAAATAATACAGGGTGCTGACCGTTTTGCGCGACGAAACAGATCGCGTACGCGGGCTGCGCCAACGCCGACAAACATTTCGACGAATTCAGATCCCGAAATATGAAAGAACGGCACATTGGCTTCTCCGGCAATAGCTCGTGCCAAGAGTGTTTTACCTGTTCCCGGCGGACCGATGAGTAAGGCGCCTTTTGGAATTTGTGCGCCGAGCGCATGGTATTTCTTAGGGAATTTAAGGAAATCAACAACTTCCATCAATTCTTGTTTTGCTTCCTGAACGCCGGCGACATCTTGAAAGGTAATACGTTTCTTTTTGTCTTCTGCTTTGACTTCGCGCGCTTGGCTCTGACCAAAAGACATTGCACGGGTGTTCGCGCCCTGTGCCTGGCGCATCATGAACCAAAGGAATCCGGCAAAGAGGATGAACGGAATGACGAAAGGCAGAATCGATCCAAGCCAAAATGACGCGCCGGACGTATCCTTGATGATGATCGGGACTTTTTTGAAGAGTTCGGGATTGAGGCCGTAGTTGGTGAATATGGTGGTCAGCGAATCGCTCGGTTCTTTTCGCGATTCCAGGATAGTTCCGTCGTTTAACGTAACGGTCAGCTGATCTCCCTGGATTTCAATACGCTGAACATTACCTGCACCGACGCTATCTATGACTTTGTCGATACCGACGGATTCAGGTTTGTCCATCGATGACGAGAACAAACTAAACACCGCCATGACTACAATCACGACGATGAAAAATGCAAGAATGTTTTTTGTCAGTGGTCGCATGCTGATGAGATAACGGTTATAGTATCCCTAAAAATGAGGAAAAATGCAAGTCCGTTATTTTTTTTCATCAGAGATTTCTGGTTTCTCATCTTCCTGTTTTTTGTCATCAGCAGGCATTTTTTCTGATGGTTCTTTTTCCGATGAAGCCGTCAACGCTTTGATCGAAAGGCCGAGACGGTGGTGTTCGGGTTCGATAGAAATAATTTTGAATTCCCGGCTTTCGCCTACTTTCGCGATCTCTGACGGGGAGTGGATATGCGATTCGGAGAGTTCAGAGATATGTGCCAGTCCGTGAATATCCTGGTCGAGCTCAACAAACAGCCCAAACGGGTTAATTTTCAACACCTTTCCGGTAACGAGTTGACCGATGCTGTATCGTTTTACCGCTTCTTTCCAGGGGTCATTGATTAACGCTTTGAGTGACAGAGAGATTTTCGATCCGTCGATGCCGATGATTTTCGCTTGTACACGATCACCAACCGCAATGATGTCGCGGGGGTTATCGATACGCTGCCAGGCAAGTTCCGAAATATGCACAAGACCTTCCAGTTTGTCACCGAATTCTACAAATGCGCCAAAGTCTACAACGCCGGTTACGACGCCGTCAATGGAATCACCAACATGGTATTTTGCAAGCACATCCTTTTGCTCTTCTTCCCATGCGGCTTTTTCAGAAACGATCAGTTTATTGTCTTCCTCATTGATATCGATAATTTTTACCTTCAAGTTTTTCCCGATCAGCTGTGAGAGCATTTCAAGGATCTTGTTCTTATCGCCGCCTTCGACACGGGGGTAATGTTCTACGGTAAGCTGGGATACCGGCAAAAATCCTTCTACGCGGCCGATACGCACCATAATTCCTCCCTTATTTGCATCCGTAACGGGTACTTCCATAATATTCTCGCTGTTCATCAGTACCGCCAGATCGCCCCAAGCCTTTTGATGGCCCGCCTGTCTGAAGGAAAGTTCAAGAATGCCCTTCTCGTTTTCCAATTCGAGTACGGTTGCCTGTGCTGTGTCGCCGACTTTGAGTGAGGACGTATTTCCTGATTCGTCGAATAATTCGTTTCCCCGAATCACGCCCATCATAAGGCCGTTGATGTCCAGGTATGCTTCATTTTTTGAGACACTTACAACAATTCCGTCGACGATGTCACCTACTTTTGGGAGTGACGGCTGCTCAGCATTATCCAAAAGCTGGCTCATCGGACTCGAGGGGCTTTGAATACTTAGTTCTTTGGTCATAATAAAAAATTTCTTTAACCCATATCACCATTTTTACGCGGCATACGAGTTCTTTTCTTTCAAAAAAATGCATGACGCATATTTCTGAACAAAAAGAGTGATTAAGCTATTCTTTTAGTGCGTTGTAGCGTACAGCAGGTACAATTTTTTTGCAAGTCCACAGATGAATATTGACAGAACGTCAAAAACTTGGTATACTATATTTCGTTATGAGTACGATTCCCTACCGTCCAAAGATAAAGATCGACACCATACGGAATGTCGCGCAGAAGATGGCGGCGACAAAAGCGGGAAAAGTGATCAACACGACGGCGTTTAAAAAATTTCTCAAACACGACAAAGACCTGCATGCACTGGGGTATCGTCCCGGTTCAGCAAAAATTACCAAGCAAACGGCAAAAAAATTCCTTGGTACTGCCGCTGAAAAAATCGCGCATAGCGACAAGATGAAATTGAGCCTCTTTGCGCGAAAATCCGGAATAAAGAACGTCGATTCCCATGGTCCGAGCGAAACCGGCATAAAAAAGGTGCTGGGAGCCGGCGTGAAGGAAGAGATCTCTCATGAAATCGAACAGGGGCCCTCGCCAGAAGATGTGCGCCACCAAAAGCGTCTCGAAAAAGCTCGAACCATTATGCATCAGCGCGACCGCGCAGATGATATACGCAAAGAAACCGAATCGATGAAAAAAACCACTGATAGCGCATCAAAAAATACCACAGCGTTCCGCCCCCCGCAATTTAGCTCGGGCGGTGTTTCTGCGCTTCCCTCCTCGTCAGGGAGGGCGTCTCAAGTACCCGGATTTCGGGTCCAGTCTGCCGGCGGATCGACAGGGCGTCAGATGACCAATGCAATTCTTGTACCTTTCCATAATCTTTCTCAGATGCGGGAGTTGACTATTTTGGGAACAAAATTGGAAGAAACCGTACGGCGGGCACTCGCAGGCGTATCCAGCATCGGCGTATTACCCCGTGTACAGACCATTCGTTTTCTTCAAAATCTCGGATGGACGCCTTCCCGGATCATTCCTCCCGAGTTTGCAAAACGCTTAGCCAAGGATCTGGGTGTGCGGTATGTCTTTTATGGAACGATTACCCATGAGCACGGTCTCGCGTATGTGCGTCTCATGTTGCTCGTCGCGGCACGCAACAGCATATTACTCCTCGCCGAAGTACGGGAAGATTTTCACAACACTTTTGAAGTTGAAGAAAAGCTCTCATGGCAGGTGCAAAACTTCTTTGACGATTCGGGCCCGGCGGCATCCGAACACACGGAAGTTGACATTCCTTCGGCGGCTGATGCAATAGATTTGCCATTGTAGTTTTTTAAGGTTTTTTTGGGGTTTTCTCGGCGTTTTGGGGCTGTACGTTACTGCCCTTTTTTGGTATACTTGTCATGTATTTATCTTTACGTACCACTATGAATATTACCTGGCTTGGCCAAGCCTGTTTTAAAATCCAGGGCAAAGACGCAACCATTATTATCGATCCGTTTGATGCCAATATTGGGCTTAAGGTACCTCGTCTGGCGGGGGATCTCTTACTGATTACGCATGATCATAACGACCACAACAATCGCAAGGGCGTAGGCGGAGACCCATTTATTATTGATGGCCCTGGAGAGTATGAGGTGCGAAATGTATTTGTGTATGGCGTTCCCGGTTTTCATGATACAAAGCAAGGTAGCGATACCGGGGTAGTAACTATGTATGCCATTGAATTTGAAGGATTAACGGTCGCCCATTTGGGAGATATCGGGACACCGGAATTAACACCAAAGCAATTAGAGAAATTGGAAGACGTTGATATTCTCATGATCCCCATTGGCGGCGTGTATACGGTAGACGCAAAAGGGGCTGCGAAAATTATCAGCCAAATCGAGCCTCGCATTGTCATCCCGATGCATTACTACATTCCCGGATTGAAAACACCTAAGCGTCTGGAAACTGAGGATGCGTTTCGGCGTGAGATGGGCAGCAAAACTGAGGTTATTGATACGCTCCGGATTACAAAAAAAGACATTCCTCAAGAAGAGACTCGCGTTATTTTCCTTAAACCTTAACCCTGTACCTATTCTGTGGCACGCGCAGTATCACCACGAACAAAAGTATCCCGTCGATCTGTAGCCAAACCAGCTCAAGCGCCCATATCCCAGCCCGATTCCCACGAGCATCGCAAAAAGATGTTATGGATTTTTGTCAGTATCAGCGTAGTCGCAGCCTTGATTCTTTGGGTCATCGTTAACCCCCTGGGAAACATCGCATCATCAAACAGCGGTCCGGGATTTGGAGGACTGCAAAATCGTTTCCGGGATCTAATCGACACGCTGAAAGAGTTCCCGTCAATTTTTAAAAAAAGTACAGCTCTCCCTACAACGAACAGCGAATTTATTACCAATGTAGAAAAAGAAGTCTTCCCTGAATTTAGTCAATAATTTTTGTATGCCGAAAAAATTAGAACAACCAGCTGATCAACAGCCGCCAGAACCAAAAGCACTTGCTATTATTCCGCGGAACATTGTTGATGAAATGGAGGAATCATATTTGGACTACGCAATGTCCGTTATCGTTTCACGCGCGCTTCCGGATGTTCGTGACGGGCTCAAACCGGTCCATCGTAGAATCCTCTATGCAATGTGGAGTATCGGTTTGCGCGCATCGACGAAGTTTAGAAAATCAGCAACAGTCGTCGGAGAAGTGCTCGGTAAATATCATCCGCACGGAGATGTCGCCGTGTATGATTCGTTGGTCCGTCTCGCACAGGACTTCTCAATGCGATATCGTCTTGTGGACGGTCAAGGAAACTTTGGTTCGATGGACGGCGATTCAGCGGCGGCTATGCGGTATACCGAAGCGCGGCTCACGCATATCGCGGAGGAAACCCTAACCGATATCGAAAAACAGACGGTTGATTTCATGCCCAACTATGACGGAGCCCATCAGGAGCCCCGCGTCCTCCCCGCCAAACTCCCGAATTTACTGCTCAATGGCACCGTTGGTATCGCCGTCGGTATGGCCACAAATATCCCGCCCCACAACCTCACTGAGCTTGCAAACGGCATTATTCATATCATCGAACATCCCAATGCTTCCCTTGAGGATCTAATGGAGCATGTTCAGGGACCGGATTTTCCTACAGGAGGCATTATTTATAATGTGAACGATATTCGAACAGCATACGCGACGGGCAAAGGGTCTATCGTGATACGGGCCGTGGCGGAGATTCAGGAAATGAAAAATGGCATGTTCGCAATTATCGTCACCGAAATCCCCTATCAAGTAAACAAGGCCTCGCTTCTCGAAAATATTGCGACGCTGGTGAAGGACAAGAAAATTGAAGATCGGAAGAGCACACGTCTGAA
>JBAZCI010000033.1:0-13696 GCA_041671025.1 Patescibacteria group bacterium
TCACTCTGTATCTTATTTTCGGTGCGCTGATTTTCGGAAGTGTTGTTCTGTATTTTGCTCTGTTCGGTTCTCGACAACGTGCAGTCATTCGGATATGCCAGTCATTCGCGTCGTATGTGTTTGGCGTATATGTTGTCGGGGGATGGAATGCCTCTGATACCCTGACCGACGATGGAGTCATCCTGTTGGTCTATCTAGTCGTTTTATTGGGATTAGAATTCACGTCGAAAAGATTTTTACAAAAAACGTAGTATCCAAAAAGACGACCTTAGCTTTACTGGGCCGGTCGTCTCTCTGGAGGTTGTAATTTGGATAACTGCAGTGTGCACTTCTGCAATTGTTAAAACCATGAGGACTGTCTTTTTCAGACAGGACATCAGGGCTCCCATATACCTGTATGTATTTTGCGCACAATTCCCCATTTTTGTCAATACAAGGTCGAATAGGTATTAACCATTAATTTGTGTACAACACTATGAATTTGAATAAAGTGTCGCTCATCGGGAATCTCACACGGGATCCTGCGGTGCGTGCTTTGCCAAACGGTGCTTCGCTGACCACGTTCACGCTGGCTACCAGCTACACGTGGCGCGATGCGGACTCCAAGGAGCGGCAAGAGGCAACCGAATTTCATCCGGTCGTCGCATGGGGGCGTCTCGGCGTTATCGTCGGGAAGTACCTCAAGAAGGGCGACAAGGTGTATATCGAAGGTCGTCTCAACACGCGGGCCTGGGAGGACAAATCAGGAAGCAAGCACTACCGTACCGAAGTTGTCGCCAGCCAGCTCATCATGCTGGGCGGCAAGAGCGGTAAGGCGGACAAGAGTGAAAAAGTGAATGCGGAAGCGGCACCCGAAGAAGTGACGGTCACCAAGGTTCCTGCGGAAGCGGAACGGTAATCGTTTTTTTCCGGTCATGCCCTTGGCCTATACGGTCGCGGATTCCCTCTGTATCTGTTGATTGATAGGCCAAGCCATGACAGGAGAAGTATAGTTGTGAAAGAAGGAAAAAGATGAGGAAGAGATTGACGTTGTGTGATCAGAGATTCTCGATCTCACCAGCTTCTGCCTCTCTCCACTCTTTCTCCTTCCTTCATTTTTATCTTTCTCTTGCTTATGCATAAGAACATTTTTTTTGTCAGTCTCATCGTCATCACAGTGCTTATGAGTCAACCGATCAGTGTTCAGGCTACTCCGGCATCTCATCTGGTGATTAGCGAAATAAAGATTAGCGGGGAAACCGGTTACTCAACTGATGAGTTTATTGAACTGTATAATCCAACCTCAGAAACGGTGTCATTAGATGGGTATAGCCTTAAGAAAAAGACTGCGACAGGAAGCGAATATGACCTCGTTGTAAGTTTCGGAGAACGCTCAATGCTTGCCGGGGGGTATGTACTTATTGCGCATCCAACCGGATATCGGGGAACGGTGACGCCGGACATATTGTATACGACGGAAAATTCAATCGCGACGAATAACGCGGTGATTCTGTATGATGGGACCGGTGTGGTAGTGGATACCGTCGGATTTGGAACGGCAACAGTATATGAGGGCGCGCCGGCCTCAAATCCTGCTTCGACAAAAAGTATTGAACGCAAGGCGCTTGAAAGTTCTGCGGCTGACACGCTCATTGAAGGAGGAGTCGATTATTTCAAAGGCAACGGAAATGATACGGACAGTAATGGTAATGACTTTGTTGTTCGCGTCATACCTGAACCGCAGAATAGTACAAACGATCCCGAATTTGAAACCAACGTCCCGTCAGTCTCTACGACGCCTTCTACGACGAATTCAGTAACCGCGCCAGTTTCAACGCCCGACTCTACTTCGTCGCAAACGCTCCCCCTGCCTGTTTCTCCATCTCCAGCCCCTTCGTCAGCACTGACGCCTACCACTCTTCATGAAATAGATTTAAGTAACGACATCCGGTTGTCTGAAGTATATCCAGCTCCCCGTGAATCAGCATTAAAGGAAGAATACATCGAAATAACCAATACTGATCAACGAACGGTTTTTCTTGATGGCTGGCGGCTCACCGACGGCAAAAAGAAATTTGTTATCCCGGCCAATACATCCATAGCCCCCGGCGACTTTCTGACATTTTTGTTTTCACAAACTAAGATCACATTAAATAACGGGGGCGATACGGTATTCCTCCAAGATCCCACAGGGAAGGTTATGCAGGGCGTAGAGTATGGACAAGCTCGGTATGACAACGCTTTTTCATATTTCACAGACCAAGGCTGGGAGTGGGCGAATCCCACGCCCGGTCAGGAAAATGTTCCGCATGAAGAGAATATTGTTTTAACCGAAGCTGCCGCGCCTGCGTCATCCGAAAAATTGCAACGCGCAGAAGCATCATCAGAAATTCAGCTGATTCCTATATCTGATGCACGGAAACTTGCCTCGGGAGATGTCGCGTATATTGAAGGAATTGTCACCGTGGAGCCGAACCTCCTGGGAAGTAAAACGTTTTATATGCAGGATAATTCTGCGGGAATAAAAGTTGTAGCCTCATTCTCGATTGAGGACATACATGAAGGGGATGATGTAAAGGTTAAAGGTAAAATTTCCCTTGCTGAAGGCGGGATCAAGGTATCTGTTGCTGATATGAACAGCATTGAAGTGATTGATGCACGGGAAGCCTCCGTGTCTGACATTGCGGTTTCAGATGTGGAGGCATATCCGGGACAGCTCGTCCGGGTTTCAGGAAAAGTAGAGTCTATCGACGGTTCGACGATTATAATTGCTGACGGCGCGGGTCATACGGCATCGGTGTATATGAAGCGAACGGCAAAAATTTCCAAACCGTCCTGGGACGTAGGAGACGATGTCGTGATTACGGGTATTGTTGAAAAGAGCAACGAAGGATTGAGGATCCTCCCGCGCAAGGATGATGATTTCATCAAGCCGGAAGTACAGGGGGTGTCGACAGAAAATATACAGTCAGCGGATGATCGTATAGCGCAGAACACGATTGAAATCGGGGAAGAACAGTCGAAAAAAAGCTCGCGCGTGTGGTACGTGCTGGGCGGCGCGACTGTTTTGTGCGGAGCGGCTATCTGGGCATGGTATGTACAGGTGTACACAAAGACGAGACGGACGAATGTCTAAATTGCGGACGATCAATATTCCCGGGCATGCGTATTTTGTCACGACGAAGGTGAAGAATGGCACGGATGTATTTGTTGATCATTTGTATTGCAATATAATTATTAATAATTTGAAATATTATCTTAAAACTAGATATTTTGATCTGGGTGGTTTTGTTGTTATGCCAAATCATGTGCATTTCATGATTCGACCATACGGTGAATATTCTATCTCGGAAATATTAAGGGATTTTAAAAAACATACATCAAAGCAAATTATTCAACGTCTTAAGCAGGATAAAAAAATAAATCGTAGTTTATTTTATTCAAGCCGCGGAGGCCGGATTCAGAATCCGGCACAGGGGAGTTATTGCGGGATTCGGAATCCCGCCTCCGCCTTGTGGGCACAGACCCTGTTGGATCAATTTTATGTCAATACACGAAAACAGGAATTTCAGGTTTGGCAAGCAAATAATTGGATAAAAAATATCTATTCACAAGAATTTTTTAATCAGAAAGTTCAGTATATCCACCGCAACCCTGTCCGTGCGGGGTATGTCAAAACACCCGAAGAATTTCCGTATTCATCGGCGTGCTACGATATTTCTTGACAGATCGCATTGGGAGCGATATCGTTTTGTAATACCCAAAACAAACCTTAACACACCACGGAGGGTGGTATGTACATTGACATGAGTCGTCATGGTAATTTCCTCATTCATCACGCATTGAGGAAGTCCCTGTTAGGGACACTCTTTTTCATTTCAGCACTTTTTTGGAGCGCTCGACACGTTGCTGTTCTCCATCAATGGCTTGAGCGTACAATCCTGGAGTATCCGTCATTTGTGTATGCAGGCTGTGTCGCAAGTGTTATCCTGATTGGCAGATTCTTCTGGTTGGCATGGGATGATCCACCGGATAATAATCCCAAGATATTCTGGTATTGTAATGGAGCATTACTGATGCCGCCGGTAACAATCGTATTTTTCTTTCATGAAAGTCCTTTTAGCACAATTTTCACGGTGATCAGTCTCGCTCTGTCATTGTTCTCTTGGGTGTGTCTTTTGCTCGCACACTTTAAAGTGGAGGAAAAAAAGGCGACCTATGAGCAAGACCCGCAAATGCTGTTGATGATCATCGGCATCGTGATGAGCACCATACTCCAATATGGTATTTTCTCTCTACTGCCGAGTTTGATATTGTGGTCCTCAGGCAGCTATCTGATCATTTGTGCGTTGATAATTGTCCTGTACCTACTCCTCAGTCGTCTTATCTATCGTGTCCCTACGAGTCGCTACGATCGCATTTCGACACATAACTACACTTAAAGTATCGGGTATCCAGTCGGATCCCCGTTTTTTTTATTTAGTATTGAAATACCTATTCAGTTGATCGCGCGATTTTGGCGAAATCGATCCCGTTAATTTTACCGTGCTCCTGATAATCGCGGAGAACGCCTTTTTTTGCACGCTCAAAATGGGGATTGTTAATGCCGTTTTTGAGGGCAAGGTCGGCTTCAATAAATGCGGCAAGTCGGTCGGCTCCTTTGAGGAGTTTGCCGTCCCGGGCGCTGAACTCATCTTTGTTATATTCAAGCGGGATATCGGTGTCGAATGTCTCTATCTTCCCGTTTTTAATGATACGGTTGCTGAACTCATTTCGTGTGAACATTTCTATGTCCTTGCGCCATGCATGGGGAATGAGTGCGTATACTTTTTCCATTTCTTCATGTTCGTATGAATGGACGATTTCAAGAATATGCCTTTTGACCGGATTAATGATATCCCGTGTCAGTGCTTCGGGGAGATCGTGAAAGAGACCGGTATAAAAATTATTCACTTTTCGTTTTCTGCACATGCCTGTTTCTTCCGACAGCATATAGCCTATCATAGCGACAATAAGCATATGGCCAAGAACGCTTGTGCGAGGGACGCGGTGCGTCTGGCTCCATCGGATTTGGAAGCGCATTTGACCGATCAGCTTGATGAAGTCCTGCAGTTTTTTGTCCAGAACAATCTGAGCGAGACCCGTTAAATTTCCGTATTTTTTGATCTGCTCGTCAATTTCATTCTTGATGTTTTCAATATTATATCCGTACGGATATGCCCGGTAGATAATGTCGAATTCCTCGCGGGTCGTGTAGTAATGAGCGGCATTGAGTATCTGGCGGTTGATTGACGCCGGTTTTTCAAAATCAAGCAGGTAGTTTCGAAATTTTTCCACCCATGTCGGACTGAAAATCTCCTGCGCTCCTTCAACCGAAAGGTCGATGAGACTGCGGTAGGCTTCAGGATTGCTGCGGATTTTGTGGAACAGCGGGGGTTTCAGGTCGGTGACAAATAGTCGCTCAAGAAATTCAAAAATTCCACCCTCGATGATCTGAATCCAATCGAATTCGGGGTCGTTTTCATGAAATTTACCGATCGCCCAGGCGACAACCATTTTGTGCGCCTGTTTGTCCAGCTCACGCAAATCAACGGGTCGAACCTGGTCGTTCCACCGCTGGAGGTTTGCGGCGTCGAATATGCGGGTAAAGAATGCTGGCTTGATGATGTTATTCATGATTCTGTTTATTTATCCACTGCTGCTTGAAGTACGAAAGGCTCAATGTTGAGATAACAAAAGCTATGGCCGGGATAAGCGCATTCAAAAACGGTTTCTCAAGTTTCGCAAAAGCAAACACGATGACGACAACGGCATACGTCAGAACAAAGAGAACAATGCGTCGTGTCCAGCTGGTTTCCCATGCTTTGTCGCGTTCAACACGGCGGTTGCGCTCTTTGATCTCGTTTATTTCAGATTGGAGGGAGTCGAGTGTGGGCATGAGAATACGTTAGTTAATCGTTTCTTTATTTTTTTCCACGATCTTAAATACATCTACATGATCCGCGATGACGAAATCAGGTGCCAGCACTTGAAGTTGCGCTAAAGGGTAAAATTTTTCATGTTCTATCGGATGGTAGAGCGCTACGCGGCTATGCATTTTTTTAGCTGCATCAATATCGTTTGAAGCATCTCCGACAACGAGTATGTGTGCAGGGTCGATTCCCACTTTTTCCGCAATCGTACGAAAAATCACCGGTTTGGGATGCGGACATTCATCATAACCGAGTATGATATCGAAATATTGCTGTAAATCAAAACGATTCAATGCGATGTCAATTTCTACATGTTTACCAAGCGTGCCAAGACATAACGTATAGTCCATCTCCTTCAATTTCTGCAATGTTTCAATCACATGATGATGCAGATCGGCTTTTCGAAAACCATCCTTTACGCCTTCGCTATAAAATGCGGCAAAAGCATCTGCGTCCTCTATGCCAAAATTTTTTGCTGCCACAGGATCAATGATATTGAAACATCTAGTGATAATGTCTTCATCTGATGCCTGTATATCAAACTTCGCAAGCGCATTTCGGTAGGCTTCCAAATGCCAGGGAAGCGTATCCACTAACGTGCCGTCAAAGTCGTAGATAATTGCCTGAGGTGGGTTCATTGGAAAAAGATTTGAGATGAAAAACTTACTATTGAGCTCTGTTCATGTACTCACGAATCGCATCAGAAAGTGTCATTTTATCTGCATCAGTTGTTCCGCACACCACTACGAGCACCTTGTCTTTTCCCGATGCTTCTCGTTCGATAATCTTATTCATTGTTCCTTGGTATTTTTCTTCAAGTTGATCGGCGGCTTTAAATTGTCGGTCGCCGATATTTGCCGGACCCTCACCGTGACCAAAAATGATTTTGTCAAAAAAATCATATGCTGATTTTCCATTCAGCTCATCCCTTGGTTCAAAAAGCTGTGTCGCCCACATTTCGAGTTCGCCCTTTGTCGGCTGGTTTGGTGCGATAAACAGTTTTCCGTGGGTATCCAAATCAATGAGCGCCTGTCGTGCATGGGCAATTTCTTCGGGGTCGGTGTACGTGGGGTCCTCTTCAATAGGTGATGTAAATGTAATGCGGGGTTTTTCTTGATTCATGACTTTATTGTACTGTGTCTAGGCAGTTAATACAAAAAAAGACCAGATTATACGCCTGGTCTTTTGTCGGATTCTTTAGGATAGTATTGGCATCAGTTGATAATATCACCCATACTCTGGCCTGCATACGAATTCGTTACAGAACCATATAAGAGCCCGCAATTCTTGCATTTAATACCAATGGGTTCGTAGATGGTACCATTTTCTTCCGGCGCTTCTGCAAGCTTAACAACTTCTAGGCGCCTTGATTTGCATCCACAGCATTTTTCCCCAAATAGGATTAATGTGCGAGTTGCTTTGCCCGAAATTTTTGTACTTTCGGGAAGCAAGAACCATATCACCCTCATCTGACGGAGTGTGTAAAAGCCATATATGAGCCCCCCGACCACACAGGCTACTATCACAGTTGAGCCTAAATCCATGAGTTTACTTTCCTTTTTTTGTAAGATCCATTTTTTTTATTTCGAATAATCCTAGTATTTCTTACTCAAATTGTCAAGCTATATGCTTTCCGTTGTGGTTGCGTGCGTGTTACAATATCCCTACTATGCCCGCCAAGAAAAAAACACTTCTGATATTGGACGCAAATGCGTTGTTGCACCGAAGTTTCCATGCGCTCCCGCCGTTACAGATGAAAGACGGCACGCTGGTGAATGCCGTGTACGGGTTTATCACGACCTTGCTTAAGGCGCTGAAGGAATTCAAGCCCGCTTATATTGCTGTGGCGTTTGACCGTAAAACACCGACGTTCCGGCATGATGAATACAAAGAGTATAAGGCAAAGCGGGTGAAAGCACCCCAGGAGTTTTATGATCAAATTCCGCTTACGCATGACGTGCTTGAGGCTTTTCGCATCCCTGTTTTTGAGAAAGATAAATTTGAAGCTGATGACATCATCGGCACCATTGCAAAAAAAGCATCCGGCGACGCGCATGTCATCATCGCGACGGGTGACCTGGATGCACTTCAGCTTATCGATGACGATATTAAGGTGTATACGCTTCGCAAGGGCATGGGCGATACGGTGATATATGACGCGGCAGCAGTGAAAGAGCGTTACGGGCTGGAGCCCAAACAGATGATTGATTATAAGGCGCTTGCCGGCGACCAGTCTGACAACATCCCGGGCGTACGCGGCATCGGTGAAAAAACAGCGACTGACCTGCTGAAAACATTCGGCAATATCGAAACACTGTACGCGGAGCTCGAAAAAGATACGCCGAAAGCTCAGGCAATCAAGCCGGGCGTAAAGCAGAAATTAATTGATCACCATAAAGAAGCCGTCATGAGCAAGCACCTAGCGACTATTGTACTGGATGCACCGGTAGACTTTTCGCTTGCCGGTGTTGAAGCAAAGCCGTATGACCGGGATAAGGTATTCACGTTGTTCCAAAAATTTGAATTCAAGAGTCTGCTTGCCCGACTTCCGACTCAACAAACTGATATTTTTGGCGGAGGTGAACAGCGGGATGCGAAAGAAAAAGAAGCGGAAAAGGGGGCGGAACCGGAAATTGTCTATGAGAAAATCACGGCAAAAAAGAAAACGCCAGAATTTGAAATTCCTACGGGAGGAGACGAAACATACGAGCTGGTGAATACGGTCAAGGATTTTGATTTATTTTATAAAAAATTGAAAGATCAGCAAGAATTTGTTTTTGATACGGAGACTACGAGTTTAGAGCCGATTGATGCGAAACTGCTCGGAATCAGTTTCAGCTGGAAAGCCGGTGAGGCATATTATGTCGGGGTACCCATACTTGAGGAAAAGGCAGTGCTCGACAAATTAAAATCAGTGCTAGAAGACCCGGATGTAAAAAAAATCGGACATAATATGAAATATGACATCGCCGTACTTCGGCAGGTCGGAATACATGTGAATCCGGTATCGTTTGATACGATGATTGCGTCATATCTGCTCAATCCGGGCACGCGTCAGCATAACCTTGATTCGCTTGCGTTTCAGGAATTCGGGTACCAAATGGTGCCGATTACCGCGCTGATCGGCGTAGGGAAGAAGCAAATTTCTATGGATGCCGTGCCGCAGGACAAGTTGTCGTGGTATTCGTGTGAAGACGCTGATTACACATTCAGGTTGTATGAGCGATTGTCAAAAGAGTTGCGTAAAGAAAATCAAGTTGGGCTATTCGATTCGATTGAGTTGCCACTCGTGAATGTACTCACTGACATGGAGTTAGCCGGCATCAAAATTGATTCCCCGTTTCTCAACAAGCTTGGTGTAAAGTTGCTGGCTCGCTTGGCTGAATTGACCGCAGAAATCTATACGCATGCCGGAAAAGAATTCAACATTAATTCACCCGTTCAGCTGAAAGAAATATTATTTGAAGACTTGCAGGTTGGTGTGGATATGAAAATCAAGCGGACAAAGACCGGATTATCGACTGCCGCCTCTGAGCTCGAGAAACTTATTGGCGAACACCCGATAATTGAGCCGCTCATGGAATATCGTGAACTTTCTAAATTGCAATCAACGTACGTTGAGGCTCTCCCACGTCTGGTAAACAAAAAAACAGGCCGTGTTCATACCAGTTATAACCAAACGGTTGCGGCAACGGGACGCTTGTCGTCGTCGGATCCGAATCTGCAAAATATTCCGATTCGCAGCGATCTTGGAGCAGAAATTCGCAAGGCGTTTATCGCCGAACGGGGCATGCGCCTGATCTCCGCCGACTACTCGCAGATTGAACTGCGTGTTGTAGCTAGTCTCGCAAACGATGAAAAAATGATCGGGTCGTTTCGTAAAGGCGAAGACATCCACAAACGTACCGCAGCCGATGTGTATGAAATTCCTTTAGAAGATGTGACTAAAGAACAGCGATACGCGGCCAAGGAAGTCAATTTCGGCGTATTGTACGGCATGGGTGCGATGGGGCTGGCCGCACGAAAAGGCATCACCCGTCAGCACGCAAAGGAATTTATCGAAAAGTATTTTACCGTTCATCATTGGATCAAGGAATATATCGAAACGACGAAAGCGCTCGCGCATAAGCTGGGCTATGTAGAAACGCTGCTCGGCCGCAAACGGTATCTGCCTGAAATTAATTCATCTATGCCGCAGGTACGTAGTCAGGCGGAGCGCATGGCGGTCAATATGCCCGTGCAGGGCACTGCCGCCGATATTATGAAGATGGCTATGATAACGGTGCATAACAAATTACATTCGGTCAGTCCGAAAAGCCGGCTTCTTCTCCAGGTACACGATGAACTCGTGCTGGAAGTGCCGGAAAGCGATGTCAAAAAAGTTGCCAAGTTTGTACGTGACACGATGAACACCGTGTACAAGCTCAAAGTGCCAATTGAGACTGAAGTAAGCGTCGGGATGAATTGGGGAGACATGGAAGAGGTCGTGTAGGGAATCTCCGCACCCTGGAAAGGGTGTTCTCCGGCTATTATTAATACCATGCGCACCCACGGCGGGGTGCGCTGGAAGAGTAAAAATATTTTCCTCATTCCGAATTTATTTCGGAATCTCGAGATCCTGCGATCCCGATATTCATCGGGACTAAAGGTTCAGGATGAGGAGAAGGAGGGGCACCCTTTCTAGGGTGCGGCCCTTTTAAAAAAACGATAAGAAAATTCTTTTCTCCATCTTTCAAATTTGGTATACTATATTCGAAAATAATCTAAAACATCGTTTTTTCTCAATTAAGGAGTGGTAGATGAAAAGTTTTGAAAATGCTTTTTTGATTGTCGTGGGTGTACTAGGAATAGTATGTTTCATAGCATTTCCTGAAATTTGTGTGCCCATTTTATTGGTATGTTTATTAACGTTTGGTTTCGGGTTATGTGGGATAAGCGTTATCTGGCGTATTCAACATGGATTCTGGGTATATCCTCAGGAATTTCTATGGGTGGTAGCACAAGATAAAGCCACCTTACAACGAGTAAAACAGAGAAAAAAAGCACGAAAAATTTGAAGACAGCAAAGGCTGTCTTTTTTATAAAAAAAGCGCCCCGTTTAAAAAACGTGACGCGTGGGCCGGTTAGGCATGGAGGAAATCGGACAACTGAACATTTGTTGTTCCGGTTGGTGTGGTAACCACACCATTTTGTCGAAGGAACGTCAGGGACATGTCGACCGTTTGAGCATCGCCTGCCAAATCTGCTTTCCCTAGGCATTCGGTAAGCTCCTTGAGTGTAGGGGGGCGCTTGAGTAATTGTTCAAGCAGCCATACACTCGTAGCGATTCGCACCGATTCAAGACCAATGTTGGTCTCGGGTGCAAATATGAATCCAATGCGTTGGGCTGCATCGTCGAAGGAAAGCGGCTCCTCGGGAATTTCTGTAAGATTTTCCCCAAGAATTCTTTTGACAGCATTATTGACGCCAACTCTAATCGCGGCCAATGTACACCTCCGTGTTGTGTATTTGTGAGCAGTTGTGAATATTATTTTTCGTTAACGTAGTATGCATGCTATGATGTAATTTGTCAATGGTATTTCGAACTATATGATTATGTTTCTTTACGGACCTGATACGTATCGGTCCAGACAGCGGCTTCACCAGCTCAAGGAAGCGTTTGTCAAAAAATACGATCCGACGGGAACGAATACGTCTACATTGGACGGTTCCAAGGTTGGCATAGAGGATATCCGACGGGCAATCGGGACGGTCGGCTTTTTGTCATCAAAGCGCATGGTTGTTATCGAAGATTTGATCGGCAAAAACAAAAAACTTACTCTCCAACAGGAAGTTGTCGAGTATATTCAACCGTTAAGCGAACGTGATGATACCGTGATTATTTTTTGGGAGGGGGATGTCGGAGGCAGCGCAGTGAAAAAAAAGCCGGCAAAAAAGAAACCAACTGTCTCTCGGGCGAAGCCGCTATTCACCTTTTTACAGAGCGGCGAGCATGTCGAAGACTTTCCCGTACTCAAGGGTGCGGAACTTGTCCTGTGGATGCGCAAGGAAGCAAAGAGCGCCGGTGTTGCCATGAACGCGGATGCGGCGGAAGAGCTTATCGCGTCATCAAACGGCGATTTGTGGTTCATGTCCCAGGAAATCCGAAAACTTGCCGCGTATGCATCCGGTCGTACGGTTACGTTGGATGATATTCGGGCAATGGTGCGCCCAGCGCACGATAACAATATTTTTCACCTGACCGATGCATTAGCCGAACGACAGTTATCTGATGCAATGCGTTTGATCGGTGAACAGCTCGAAAGCGGTGCGCATGAACTGTATATCCTCACGATGCTCGTTCGTCATTTCCGTCTCCTGATGCAGATACGCGAGATGATTGAGAACGAACCCAATCCCGCTACAGTTTCGACACGGCTTAAACTTCATCCGTTTATCGCCCAGCGCATGATAAGCCAGGCAAAAAGATTCACGGTTACCGAACTGGTCGGGATTTATGGTGAACTTATTGAGTTGGATGTGCAATTTAAAACATCTTGGGCTGATCCCAAGGTGCTTCTCAATCTATTCGCCGTTCGTACCTGCGGGGGCCAGGCAACCTAAGCCGATAACTTATTCAGCGCTATTGTCAGCCGGGATTTGAGACGGGACGCGGTATTCTTTTTCAGGATCCCTTTACGGGCGGCCCGGTCAAGTGCTTTTACCGTTTCGTTGATGGATGCGGCAGACTTCTCTTTGTTCTTTTGGACGAGGAGAATTCGCGAATTTTTTAACAGGCGATTGATATTTCGCTTGATTTCAAGGTTATGGACAGTGCGGCGTTTGGTCTGACGGAGATGCTTGTACGATGCTTGCTTATTTGGCATAGATGCGGTTAACGGGTGATGTAGTGCTTAAAATATGTGAGAAAAGTGTATCAGAGTATCTTTGAGTTGACAAGGGATTGACTGCCGGGGGCGCTGAGCATAAGATGGGGTCAGTAAAAACGTACATCCCAGGAGGTGCTATGAACACCTATACTAGGCGTTCAGCGTATAATGCCCCGCTCATTTTTGAAGTGGTCTTCGGCGTACTGTTGTCGATTGCGGGAGCGATGGTCGTTTCATTGATCTTTCAAAACTTTTTCGATGTTGGCCTAAAAGCCTTGATCATCGCTCATGCCAGCTATCTGGCAATTGTGCCGGCGGTGTGTACAGGAATGTTTTACCTGCTGTTTGCAAAGAAATCAATTGGATGGTTTCTATCATCATACTACGGTGCAACGGTGGTCATATTCCTTTTTGGACTTATCGACTTCTTTTCACTATCATGGGGGATCACGTAACAACGTGATCTTTTTTTAGATCGGAATATTGAGGATCGGAAATTTTTTCCACTCCGGATCGGTAAAATGCCACCATTCGGTAGGCATGGGAATAAATCCGACTTTTCTCATGGCCCGTTCAAGAATGAGCATATTCTTTTTTTGAACAGGGCTCATATGCAATGATGTGCGATGAGCTTTTGTGCTGAACTCATCATATGCAGTCGGCATGACAAGTTCGCGCCCTTCACGATCCACGAGCGTGCAGTCAACAGCAGCCGCACGGTTATGGTTAGATCCGATCCGGGGGTCCATGACATACCGTGGGTCAGACTTTTTCTGCCACAGAGTTTTTTGAATTGAGAGTGGACGGTATGTGTCCCAAATTTTAATCCGATAGCCCTGACGTTTAAGCAGTTGATGAACCCTTTTCAGTCGTTTT
>JBAZCI010000034.1:0-11727 GCA_041671025.1 Patescibacteria group bacterium
CGCTCATCGATAAATTTAAAATCCGTGTGCCGATATTCGGTAAAATTTTCAGCGGGACATATCTTGTCCGATTTGCCCGTTCGCTTGCAACGCTTTTGGCGTCGGGCATACCGTTATCGAACGGCCTTGAAATCGTGGGCGATGTAGTAGGAAATTCGGTGTGGAAGGGTATCGTTCAGCAAACCATTATTGAAGTTCAGGGCGGAAACTCAATTACCACGGCATTCATGAAAAGCAAAGATGTGCCGTTGATGCTATCTCAAATGATGAGCGTCGGAGAGCAATCGGGGCGCCTGGATCAGATTCTGGAAAAGGTTGCGGAATTTTATGCCCGTGACCTGGAAAACTCGCTTCGAAATCTGGTCACGTTGATAGAACCGATTATTATGATCGTGATGGGTGCAGCGGTCGGACTTCTTGTGTCGGCAATTTTGCTTCCTATATACAATCTTTCATCTGCAATATAACGGTAGGCGAAAAGGCCTGAATATTGTGTATTTCACGTTTTTTTGCTGTGGATAACCATTGACTTTTTCCAAAAAGTATGTTAGTATACAAGCACGTAAAGTGTCGTATCAATACGACATGTTAAATAAAACTGAAAGGGGGTGAGATTGAGATGAGAAAAAAAGGTTTTACACTTATTGAGCTTTTGGTGGTTATCGCCATCATCGGTATCTTGTCTACAATCGGATTGGTGGCATTGCAAGGGGCTCGTGAGAAAGCTCGCGATGCTGACCGAAAATCTTCAGTTGCGCAGATCCGAACAGGCTTGGCCCTCTACTACGACGATTATCAAGGGTATCCAGCGAATACAGGTTTGCTAAGTCCCTATATGGCTGTTATCCCTGTGGATCCTACAAGTGGGGCTGCGTATACATACGCTTCGTGTAGCAGCGTGCCAACTGCATGCGATGGTACAGTCGTCGCTAATTGTCAGGAGTTTGTTATTCAAGCAACTCTTGAATCAACAGGAGCTGGGGCAAATTTCTACATTACTGATGAAGGTGCAACGGATACGGGCACAGCGCCGGCATGTGGCTAGTTCGTAAATGTTGATTATAAAAGGCCCCGTACATACGGGGTCTTTTCTTATTCGTCAGATTCAGATACGCTTGGAGTATGAGTACAACATTTTTTTCTGGTGCACGCGATAAATTGATTGTGGGCTTGATCGGTATACTATGCGTCGTGAGCGCAGTTTTTGTCGGTGAATGGAATAAGTGGCTGATGGCGACGTTAAGCGTGCTGATCTTTTGCATCGTTTTCTTGGTTGCCCGATCAGCAGATGACAGTGCTTTGCTGTCGTTAGTCCGCCATCCTGTCGTGCGACTTTTGATTGTCTTTTTAGTGCTACTTATCGGGATAAGTTTTTTTGTTCCCGGGAAATATGATGCCATAGCACAAACAATGATCCTTGCGATGTACATCCTGTTGTTTATTACGGGGTGGTTCATAGGTATCGGAACTAGATATTCTGAAGTTATTATTCGCGTGATTGCAGGAACGGCGATTGTCAGTTCATTAGCTACTATTGTTCTCGCTATCGTGCATCAGGCGTATCGCGCAGAGGGATTATTGGGGAATGCGAATGCACTTGGCGGATATATCGCGATTAGTTTCCCGCTTGTGCTCTGGTTTGCCTGGGGCATCAAAAGCATTTTACTTCGAATTGTGGTAATCGCACCGGTAGCGATTGCGCTTTTTATGTCATTTTCATATACCGCCTGGGTAAGCATGGGTGTTGGTTTCATTTTTTTTATTTTTTTTGCACGAAAAAACATACCTTGGAAACGCGCCGGTCTTACCTTTGCGAGCATACTTGTGGTGGTCATCGGATACATCGGTGTTCGTTTTATTGAGACCCATTCTATCCGTGATTCGGTAGCACTGATTCCAATAGAAAGCGTGCAGATAAGTTTTTCTCAGCGATATGCTTTTAATGAAGTGTCACTTAGCATGTTTATCGATCATCCGGTATATGGTGTGGGTTTGGGGTCGTATCAGCAGGAGTATCCTCGTTATGCAGTAAGCGTGCTTGAACAGCCAAAATATGCACATAATTATTATCTCGAACTGCTTGCAGAGACAGGACTTGTTGCGCTTGTATTTTTTGCCGTACTCTATGTGTTAATCCGACAATTTTGGTTGTATCTTCGAAAAAATAAGGAATGGTCATCGATACGGCTAGAAGTTGCTCTTGTTTTTGCTGTTACCATAGGCCTTATTCATGCCGTTTTTGATTTTTCTCTACATTTTCCATCTGTCGGAGTATTGTTATGGTTAACAATGGGCATCGCTGTGAGACGCACAGCATCTGTTTTGACTACTGATGAACACCCCTTGCCTCGTCGTTCGAGTACGCTCATGCGGGGCGTAATTATGGCCGTTGCTGCTATTATCTTTGCTCGTGGATGCCTGCTTGGTCTGTCGGCTATGCGTATTGATACCGGTGATGTCCAGCGTGATCGAGGGTCGACAGAGCAGGCAATAGTCTCATATGATGCGGCTGCCACGTTTGATCCGGATCCTGATGTTATTCTCCAATCTGCACAGCTTGAATTTCGGCAGGACACGCCGGAATCTCTTGTGAGGGCACGTGAAAAATCAGAACGTTTATTATTGTGGGACGCGCACTCCTATTTTGCATACCACCTTTTAGGCGGCATTGCGTATAGTGAGAATCGAATCGATGACGCTGTGGTGAATCTAGAGAAAGCTATAGCATTAGACCCTGTGTTGCATCCGAACTTTCACTATGATCTTGCCGGCGCATATCGTAAACAGCAGAAGGATGACGCTGCGCTTATTCTCTTGGAGGAGATACTTCAGCAATACGATACCGATACACCATATTCGGCAAATCCGCATGTAGCAGACCAGCTTGCCCACATCGCATATCTTGCAGGACAGATTTATGATGATCGCGGAAATACGGAGCGCGCATATGAGTATTATGTCCAGGCCATTGAATTTGAACCGTCATTCCAGACTGCAGTAAAAGCACGGGATGCGTTACAGAATAAATAATTCCTCATGGTCACCATCCCGAATCCCTGGCTTTGCCAGGGAGAGGGATCCGGAGGTTATGAGGATCACCGGATTGCCACGGTCGCCTGATGGCGACCTCGCAATGGGTTGATAAATTTTGGCATGCTTGCAAATAATATGCATGAGTGGTTATAACACCCACGAGCGCAGGCAGGCGCCTGGCTTCGGCAGACAGCGGACGCCTACGCCGTATAAATAAAATAGTCCGTCCTTCATTTTTCCGTGTATCATGGTATACTGTATATATCAAACACATATGAATATAAACATCTTACGCAATACTTCGAGCGGATTCACAGTTATTCAACTGCTTTTGAGCGTTCTTGTGTTAGGTATCATTGTCAGCGGATTTTTTTATCTGCTTAATAATGAACGGTCAAAAACGAGAGATGCCGAGCGTCTTGCCGATATGGCTCGTGTGCAGGCAGCGTTTCAAATGCTTTATGCGACAAACGCAAGTTATATTTCTGCGGCTGAAAACGGATGCGGCACTGTCGGATCGCTGGTGAATTCCTGTAATCTGACCGCGCAGATGCCTGACATCGGCACGATCAAAGATCCCGGACAATACGCGTATACGGTCAACGCAATTCCCTCTGATCAGGGGTATGAGGTCGTTTTCCGACTTGAGAATTCTTACGGTTCATTGAAGTCCGGTTTTCATGCGATTACTGAGAATGGATTGCGATAAAGTAGATGACGGGTTATGGGGGTAGGTAGTGAGGAAACAAAAATCGATGATATAACTGAGGATCAGGTAACTTGAACGCCGCGGAAGTTGAAACTTCGGTTTTTTTTACTTACCATCTCGAATTCCCCGCAAGCGCGGGGGGTGAGGGATCCCTATGTCACAGAAACCACGGGATTCTTCACTCTGCTCGCCTACGGCGATCTTCGTTCTGAATGGTGATTTAATAAGGATATTGAAATTGTCTCATTTTTGTGGTATAATTCGTATATGAAAAATGTGAAGGTACATAACGCCTACGATACGAAAGCATATGTTTGAAGCTTTCGTATTTATTTTTGGATTGATGGTAGGCAGTTTTTTGAATGTTGTTATTTACCGCACATACCGGGGGATTGGTTTTGTAAAAGGGAGGTCATACTGTCCGCATTGCAAGCATCATTTGGAGATTTTCGATCTTATCCCGCTTTTTAGTTTTATGTCTTTGCGGGGGAAATGCCGGTACTGCGAAAAAAAGATTTCATGGCAGTATCCAATTGTTGAATTTGTGACTGCGGGCTCATTTCTTGCTCTCTTTATGTATTTTGGGCCTTCGGCGGAATTTCTGGTCTATGCGGTGTATGTCGCTTTTTGCATCATTATTTTTGTTCATGATTTTAAATATTCACTGATTCTTGATCAAATTAGCCTGCCGGGCATCGTAGTCGGATTGATCGGGAGCACGGTGTTTCTCCGTATGTCTCTCGTTGATGTTGGATTAGGTGTTTTAATTGGCGCGGGATTCTTTATGATCCAGTATGCCATTTCCCGGGGTAAATGGATTGGAGGAGGAGATATTCGTTTAGGGGCAATGATGGGAGCTATGCTGGGGTGGAAATATCTCCTGGTTGCTCTGTTTATTTCGTATATTGTCGGCTCAATTTTCGGCATCGCATTAATTCTTGCAGGACGAAAAAAATGGGGCAGTCATGTACCGTTGGGGACATTTCTTACCGTTGCCATGTACGCGACTTTTTTCGCCGGTCCTGCGCTCGTCGAGTATTACTGGAACGGATTTTTTTAGCCGTTTTCATATGAGACTCCGCAAAGATCAACATAGGAAGACTCGTGGATTTACGCTTATAGAGATGCTGGTGGTCATCGCAATTTTGACGATCATGTCATCGCTCGTGATGAGTAATGTCCGCAGGGGGCAGGACACGCAGTATTTGCGCCAGGCCGCGGACCAGCTTGTCCAGGATATTCGGACGATGCAGAATTATGCGGCAGGCGGGAAAACGATGGGAATATGCACGGGAACTACTGCGGAAGATTGTATGAGCAGTCTGACGTGCACCGCTCCAGCGACATGCGTCCAGACGATACCGCAAGGGGGGTATGGAGTTCAACTGCTCAGTTTATCAAGCTATGTATTGTATCCCGATACATTTATTACCACTGATCTGGATCCGACCGACGGAGATTCAAGATGGTATGGTGCCGGTGATGCCGGGGTGGTTGGTACGGTCTCGCTTACAAACGGTGTTTTGATAATTGGATATCAGTATAATGGGGGCGCATGTGTCCAGCCTGACGGATCAGATAGCGTGTTTGTTACCTTTGAGCCGCCGTTTGCCGTAGGGCATGTTATACAGATGACCGGAGGCGGCACATACCAGCAGGATACGACTATTCAAAACCTTGTTATCTGGTTGAGGGGCAGTAATCAGCTTTGCAGGAAGATTACGGTGAACGGTATCGCCGGTCTTGTCAGTGAAGAACAGGCCGCTTGTCCGGCATTATGTACGTAGCACATATGCGTTTTGAACCGATACAACACAATCAGTACGGTCAAACCCTGCTCGAGGTTATTATTGCAATCTCGGTTATCATCGCCGGCGTTCTTGGCACCGTTACGCTCATTGCGTCGAGTGTGAAGGCCGGGCGCGCGGCGTCTGACCGGCTGGCGGCAGTCAACCTGGCACGTGAAGCAATCGAAATTGTCAGGAACATGCGGGACAGTAACTGGATTTCAGTACCACTGGAGCTATGGAATCAGGGTTTGTATGATGACGTCTCGGGAAAGATCGCAGTGCCGTATATACACGATACGAATTTGAATGATCCTATCAGGCTCGCTTTTGACGTAACAGACGGTTCACCCAATGCGGCATTTACAGATCAGGCAAGCAGCGGACGTAGATGGAGTCAGGTTAATTATATCAATGGCAGGTACACACAGGGATTGGATGTTGCGCCAACTGGCGGCACGAAGTTCAGTCGTGTGATTTTTTTTGACACTATTTGCTGGCAGCTTGATGCAGGCGTATATCTTGAAACAATTGATTCAGGAACGCCGAACACTTCAGCTAACGATTGTTTGGCGCCGTCGACGATAGAAGCGGGTACGCAAATTCGCGTTGAAGTTCGCTGGCCTGGCACGTCTTCGACCGATCAGAAAGTCGTACTGACAGACAGGCTATATGCGTGGAGGTAAATCTCACAGTATTAAAATATGTTTAGATTTGTAGAGTTAAAAAAGAATCAGAAAGGGATGACACTCATGGAGCTGATCGTTGCTGCCGGTATTTTTACGACCGTAACGTTTATCGCGGTCAATTTATTTGTCACCGCTTCAGGAGTGCAAAAACGCATTGCCTCAACCCAGCGCATTCAGGAAGATATGCGGTACGTAGTTGAAGCGATCGCTCAGCAGGTACGTCTGGGCTCAATTGATTATGCCTATTACCAGGATCCGAACGTTGATGCCAATTATGCTGATGCAGTTGATCTGCATCCGTCGGCGGCTTCCCGCCCCTCTACGCTCGCGCTTCTTGATCAGTCCGGAACTAATTTTGTCCTTTTTTCGCTTGACGTTGATAAGCTTAAGTACTGCTCGCGCCCGGATCGTACGAGCGCCTGCGCATGGCTGGATATTACACCAGAGCAGGTATCAATTACGCGACTGGAATTTATGATCATGCCGAGTGCAGATCCATTTGCAAATCCGTCGAGCCTTGCCTGTTTGACTGTGAATCCGTGCGCGGGCCAATGCCAGTCATACCGGTGGGACAATACTCGCTGTGAATACTATAGTGACGGGCACAACTTTCAGCCAAAGGTGAGAATCGTTATGGAAGCGCGGGGATCCATAGGACAACCGCGCGAACAGGGAAATCTATCGTTAGAAACGATCGTCTCAACGCGCCAGGTACAGGTGAACGTAATCAACACGAATTATGACTAGAAAAAACGGTACACTGCGTCGTCGTCCTCAGGGCATCGCTCTGGTATTCTCACTGATTATCGTTTCTTTAGTTACGCTTATCGGGCTTGGCATCACCTTTATCATCACGAGAGAGCTCAGGTTGTCCGGTAATCTCGATCATGCAACGTCGGCGTATTATGCAGCGGATAGCGGAGTGGAACGCGGGCTGTACCGGGTGAAATTGGGCCAGACGGATACCGATGAAACGCTCCAGGAACTGATTGCTGCAATTCAAACCTATACCGGAGCGCTGTCATTCAGTAATGCGAGCTATACTGACATTAATTCTGCTATTGCTAATCCGTCGGAGCAGGTTCAGGATCTAGTCGAAAATCAGTCTATCCAGTTTGATTTTTCTGAAATTAATCCGCCTGGAGCTGGCGCTAATATACAATCGATTGCGGTCCAATGGGATGATGGCTCGTCTACAGCTGAGACATTAGAGCTGAGTCTCATCGGGTGGAGTCTCATAGGGACTATTCAAATTGATCAGGTGGTTACTAAACAAATAATACGGAGCTCCGATCTAGGAGTAGCCGATAATACCATAGCATTCAATGGTATTGGCGGAGTAGCTTTTGCATCTAATAAGTTCTACCGTATCCGTGTAAAAGCAATTGGCAATGATGTCAGTCCTAATGAACAGCTCGATGATGTGCAGTTTACGGCATATGCAAATCCCGACGGGCCATATTATGCAGGTCCGGGCACCATTACTGTCATTCCTTCATCCACGGCTGTCACGATCAAAGGTCAGGGTACACGCGGAGATTTTTCACAGGCGATCACGGCTACGATACCCTGGCGGCTGGCGCTTTCAGGAATTTTTGACTACGTCATTTTCTCTGAGCAGGATTTGATCAAGAGCGTCGCGGTTGTGACGAATCCGCCGATTTATCGGACAGGTCAGCGGGAAATAGAAGCAGGCATTGCACCTACAGGAACGTTTTGTACATGCTTGGGTGTACCGGCGTGTTCTTCAACCGCATGGCTAGGGGGGTGTGACGCAGGAGGATCGCCAAGCGTACAGCAGGTTACTCAATGCAACGCGCCTTCACATGTCGGGACATGCAGTGTCAACGAACTTTTGGGAAGCGGTTCAAATCCTGCGGGATTTTCTCTCGTAACCAATCCATCTACTCTGGCTGTACCCGCGGGGAGTTACTATATGCGCGTGAGCGGTCATCGTACGGGTCCGTACGATGCGGATGCTCGGATACGTCTTGATGACGATCTGACATCCGCGGGAAGTTCACCGTATATTGAGGAGTTTACTCCGCCTGCGGATAGCGTTAGCGGAACATGCAATTTCAACTGCCTGTTTTCATTGCCGGTACGTATCGGGTCGTTGTGTAGCGGAGGATCAAATGATGGCTTTGCCTGCACAGTAGCCGGCGACTGTCCCGGAGGTTCGTGCCATAATTATCAGCGGGCATATCTGCTCGGTGGCGCTTCAGCGATTAACGCGCCCACGTATTTTGACTGGTATTCGCTCACCAGCTCGCCTCTGCTCACGAGTCCGACGGATAAATATTGCAAGGATCTCACGCAGAATGAATGTCTGCCATGACGAAGCGCGAAGCAACTGAACGTATCAGCAAACTCCGTGACGAAATTAATCGCCACCGGTATTTGTATCATGTCAAAGACACGCAGGAAATTTCCGATGCGGCGCTCGATTCGTTGAAGCATGAGCTCGATCTGCTTGAACAGCAATTTCCCGAGTTGATTACGCCGGATTCCCCTACGCAACGTGTGGGGGGCGAGGCATTAGACGAGTTCAAAAAAGTTGTACACCGGACGCCGATGCTTTCATTGAACGACGTATTTGAGCCGTCAGAAGTGGAACAGTGGGAAACACGGATTCGAAAACTGCTTCCCGCCGATGCGTCGGTTGAGTATTTTGGTGAGGTGAAAATGGACGGTCTAGCAATTGCATTGCTGTATCGCGACGGAGTGTTATATCGGGCGGCGACGCGGGGCGACGGACGCATCGGAGAAGATGTGACACAGAATGTTCGCACTATCGAATCGGTGCCTCTGCGTTTGGAAGATCAATCAGGAGATGCAAAACTCAAACAATGGGTAACGAAGGCGCGCTCCGGTGAGATCGAAGTACGCGGAGAGGTGTACATGCCAAAAAAAGTTTTTGAGGCAATCAATAAAGAGCAGGAAAAAAAAAGCCTGCCGCCTTTTGCTAACCCCCGGAATGCTTCAGCAGGTTCAGTGCGCCAGCTTGATCCGCGCATTACCGCTTCACGCAAATTGTCGTTTATGGCCTATGATCTGGTAACGGATCTGGGGCAGACAACACATCAAGAAACTCACGCAATTCTTACTGCCCTTGGATTTAACGCGGGCACGCATAACGAGCGTCTTGTCAGTCGCGCTGATATCGAGTCATACCATGAGCGTATCGGAAAAATCCGCGCCTCGCTTCCGTACTGGACGGATGGAATTGTTATCACCGTGAATTCGATCGGCCAATTTCGCGGACTCGGCGTTGTCGGCAAGGCGCCGCGTGGCGCGATCGCGTATAAATATCCTGCAGAGCAGGCGACAACAATTGTCGAAGATATTCAGGTGCAGATCGGCAGGACGGGAGCGCTGACGCCTGTTGCGCATCTAAAACCCGTGCAAGTCGCAGGGACGACGGTATCACGGGCGACACTGCATAATATCGATGAGATTCGCCGGCTCGACGTCCGTATCGGCGATACGGTGATTGTTGAGAAGGCAGGAGAAATTATTCCCGATATTGTGCAGGTACTTGTGAAACTGCGGACAGGAAAAGAAAAAAAGTTTCACATGCCCGCGAAGTGTCCCGTATGCGGCTCCCCGACGGCACGGAAAGACGGCGAAGTTGCATATTACTGCACAAATCCGCAGTGCTACGCGGTACAGCATGAAGGCCTGCGTCATTTTGTTTCAAAGACGGGATTTGATATTGACGGGCTTGGAGAAAAAATTGTCGAACAGCTGTTTAAGGCTGACCTAGTCAAAAGCCCGGCGGACCTGTTTACGCTGACTATAAAAGATCTGGAGCCATTAGAGCGTTTTGCAGAAAAATCAGCCGCGAATCTGGTGAGTGCCATCCAAAAAGCAAAGCGTGTTTCTCTCGCGAGGTTTATTTATGCGCTTGGTATCCGTCATGTCGGTGAAGAGACTGCAAACGATCTTGCAAGGCATTTTGGCGACATCCAAAAGCTTGAACATACTTCGATTGAAGAGTTACACGCGATCCGTGATATCGGCGGTGTCGTTGCACAAAGTATCAGTGCGTATTTTGGTGACAAAAAAAATATTGATCTCGTGAACGCCTTAATCAAAAACGGAGTTGAAATCCACAGGCCTGAAAAAATACAGGCTACCCCCTTAACCGGAAAAAAGATAGTAGTAACAGGGACGCTCGCCGGTATGTCCCGTGATGAGGCAAAGGCACAGGTGCGCAAGGCGGGAGGCGACTGGGTATCATCAGTCTCGACTCAAACCGATTTTGTAGTTGTAGGGGAGAATCCGGGCTCTAAAGCGGACAAAGCCAAGAAGCTCGGCGTGAACATAATTTCAGAAAAGGAATTTCTCGAGTTGTTAGGATAACTATCAAAGACAGTCAGTTTTTACAATTCCCCATCTGCCGCAGGTTTCCGGGTCGGCGCTTCTCTTGTTGTATCGGGATCGCCACGGTCGGTCGCGGCTAGCGACCTTCCTCGCGATGGGATGAATATGGAATTCCATTGCGAGGCCCGGCGAAGCAAGGGCCGTGGCAATCCGGGAGTCTCAACATCAGCTAATGTCGTATTGCGTATTGAGGTTGTAAAGCCTTACAGCTCTACAGCTGTACGGCTATTATGATATACTTTGTGCATATGACTTTCACTCTCCAAGATATTGAACGGCTCGCTAAACTTGCCCGCCTTGAGTTGACTCCAGAGGAACGGGAAAAGTATCGTGAGCAGCTTACCTCTATTGTCGACTATATTGATAGGATCCAAACTGTCCGGGTACCCAAAGAATCCCCTGATTTTCATATTGAAAATGCGGTACTGGAGCCTCGGCCGGATCATGTAGTTGAATATTCGGACACTGAATCATTGGTACGTTCGGCGTCAAAGACTCAGGATTCATTTATTCGTGTGCAGTCAGTCCATGAATGAGTATACATATTTAACCATCAGTGAGATTGTTGCAGGCATCCGGTCAAAGAAATTTAGCGCCGAAGACATTTGTCGTGCGTCACTTTACCATATTAACCGGTATGACGATTCACTGGGCTGTTTTTTGACTGTAACGGATGCTGAAGCGGTCGGGCAGGCTCAGGGTATTGATAGGCGTATTGCTCAAGGGGAAGAGGTTGGTGAACTCGCCGGAGTACCGATTGCGATCAAAGATAATATACTTATTCGCGGTGTCCGGTGCACTGGAGGTTCCCGAATACTTGATACGTATACTGCGGCGTATGACGCGACGGTAATTCAACGGTTGCATGATGCCAGCGCGGTTTTTGTCGGCAAGACAAATCTTGATGAATTTGCAATGGGTGCGTCTACTGAAAATTCGGCGTTTCATCCGACCAAAAACCCGTGGGAGCCTGCGCGCGTCCCCGGGGGTTCTTCCGGCGGATCAGCGGCGGCAGTTGGGGCGGGTATGACGCCTGTTGCGCTCGGTTCCGATACGGGAGGATCTGTTCGTCAACCTGCGGCACTATGCGGGGTAGTCGGCATGAAACCGTCATACGGTCGAG
>JBAZCI010000035.1:0-11304 GCA_041671025.1 Patescibacteria group bacterium
CGCCGGCGAGGAAACCAATATGGCGTCGATCATGCCTTGGCCGATAACACTGTATGCCCGCTGACCAAAATGGGACTTCGCAAGTAAGAGCAGGATATCGTGCAGGCGAACCTTGTTTTTATTGATCAAATATTCGCCGGTTCCGTCGCGATAAATGCGACGGGTAATGACAACTTCAGAATAGTCAATTGGAGCGCTACGGTCTTCATTGTTTAAATACAAAGAAACCTCAGCCATACCGAGCTGGGTCTTTTTATCCGATCCGGAAAAGATAACGTCTTCTGATTTTTTGCCGCGTAACAGTTTCATCGACTGCTCTCCAAGCACCCATCGTACCGCATCGGCAATATTTGACTTCCCCGAACCGTTCGGGCCGACCACCGCGGTCATTTCACGCTTAAACTCAAGCGATGTCTTGTTCGCAAATGATTTGAATCCCTGAATTTCTAATTTTTCTAGAAACATTCGCTCGCGTAACCAATGTCATAAGAATAAAATCGCTTCCATTTCGAGAGGCGATTTTTTGCAAGCAGTAATCATTTTACCGCTCACAAACAGGATGAGTATATCATAAAAAGGGTCAAAAAGCAACAAAGAAAAGTGATAAAAAAAGAGGATTCTCAGTGAGAATCCATACGCGGGCAAATGCGCACATTTTCATCGTCCGCATGCAGGAGATACTTGATAAGTCCGATAAGATATACTAGGCAACCCAGACCAAGTACTACGTATCCCCATGGCGCTGTGAAAAAAAAGGCGAGACCCCCCAAAGTGAGCCCGGCGCAACCGATATAAAAGAGCTTCCAGAATTGCGTCCGATTTTCCTGACGGCTGCGTAGGTACGAGACCCAGCTGAGACTCGTAAAGGGGTAAAATAGTCCGGAAATCACCTGATGCCCAATCGTGTCACGACGCATGAGATGCCTTCTTTCTATAGAAAAAAGCTATTTTGACTGGAAATGATTATCGAAAAGTGCAATATATCCATCAGTAACTCTACTACACAGCACGAAGGAAACAAGAGGATATGTTGTGAATAAAAAAGACCCTCACACAGATGTATGAGGGCTTTAAATAAATTGAAAAGTACGATGTTAGTTATTCCGCGAATGTTTGACTTACGTCGCGTTCAGGGCATTCTGAAAAATGACTAATCCGTGGGGATTATCATACGGACGCGTCATATGATCCATGATCCCGAATATTCGCCCGTCAGAAGAGCAAATAGCTGCGATATTTCCCCCGTTTGGAGATAGGGAATGATACGTCATCACAACGCTCAACCGATCAGTTTTACCGACCAGCTTACCACCATGATGCGCAGCAGGAAACTTCAGGACATGCCCTTCAAGTCCCCGGGTCCATAGACAATTCGCATTAGGAATTACGCGATGCAACACCGGGCGACTACAGAATACTCTTGAATCGTTTTCGGTAAGCGTCGCATCATTTCCAAAGAAACCCGCGCGCATGAGGATTTGAAATCCATTGCATTCGCCCCCTACGAGAATACCGGCCTCGAGAAGCCGCGGGAAATACTCACGCAACAGGATAGCCACTATGGCACCGGTATTGATGTGATCACCGTATGAGAATCCTCCGGGAACAAAGAAACAGTCGCAATCAGTAATGTTTTCCCGTTCGGCAAGGATATCATCAACAAAGATCAGTCGCGCATCTGCTCCTGCCAGCTTAAATGCCTCACGTGTTTCATTGTGGCAATTCGTACC
This sequence comes from Patescibacteria group bacterium, assembly GCA_041671025.1. Classification (GTDB taxonomy): domain Bacteria; phylum Patescibacteriota; class Patescibacteriia; order UBA10025; family UBA10025; genus JBAZCI01. Next base: position 1,731 of record JBAZCI010000035.1, read on the forward strand.
GGGAGCAAACAGTATGGCAACACGTTTTCGCATTACGCCACCTCTCTTTCAAATGTTGTGCGCCAGCCAAATGACAACAGGGCCGAATCTAAACCCTTACCGCATACACTCAACCTGGGCACACTGACTGTCTCGCCGATAATACGAGGATTCAATTCAGGGTACGCAGAAAGTATGTGCTTCGCATCGGAATTCGAGACCTCCATAAGTGCTCCACCGTAATTTTCCGGAAAGAGCTCCTTACAGAGTGGTGTCTCTACGCCAAATCCTGACGCAATAACACCCTCGAACAGACGAAGCATAATGCCTCCACGATTAATCGGCACTGCAGAAAGAACCCTGCCGGAACCGACAACATGATGAAGTTGGTCGAGATACTCCCGGATACCTTCAACTGACCTGCTTTCCAACACCGTACCGGTCAAACCGAGCGATGAAGAAAGTAAAGACCCGCTTAAGGTCTTAAACTCCGGACCAACTGCAAGCAATGTACTGCCTGCGTGCTTCCACTGATGCAGCACCAGCCGACGATAGTCATAAAACTTCCCCATTGCCGTAATGACGACACTGGGAACGACATTGACACCGTGGCCGGTTCCCGAAGAACTGTCCTTACCGCTAATAAACGGAGTCTCAGTCACTTCAGAAAGTCTTGCGATTTCTCTCACCTGAGCATCGAGCCAGTAATAGGCATAGGGATCCTGACTCGGAGTGTAGAAATTGTCAGCTACACAAATATCCGTTCTCTGAACACCGCTTACCACTTGGGTAACGATCGCATCAAGCATCGCGTTCCGAGCGGCGAGCCGCGGATCAACCTCGCACTGTGAAGGGCTGAAACTCTGACTGACCGTCAGCGCATACGGCTTACCGTACACTGGCCGACTGACAGCCAAATGCGACGTGACATTGTGATCGCGTCCATAGAGACAACCCTGTACGGTAATACCCTGGACACTGTCATCGTACTGCGTCAGCGCATAGTCCTGCCTGCATCCGTCAAAACTGCCAGTCACCCGTGCAATCATTTCACCCACATTATCTGGAGTGATACTGGGAAAAACTACTGCATGAGTACGGACTGGCGGCTCGATAATCTCGATACGTGGCAGCGGACATTCATCAAAATATGCATACGGTACATCCAGACAAACTTCACCGGAGAGCGGCATATCAGGATGAAGATCGACTGCGCTGGCATCATAGATCAACTGGAACCGGCTGTTACAGGTGACAACACCGACAACAGCAAACTCCAATTGGTGACGCTGCAAAATCGCTAGCGCTTCGGCAAGCTTTTCCCGAATAATGACCAGCCCGCCGCGCTCTTGGCTTTCTGAAACGGCTATTTGCCAGTTCTCAAGACCGGCACACTTCAGCAAGACAAGCGCAAGGTTCACGAGAATACCACCACCACCCTCAGCATGTTCACCCATTTCACCAATGGCAGAAACAATTCCGGCTGCGCCAAAATCGTTTTGCCGGCGAATACATCCCGCATCACGTAACTCCTCGATAGCCATGACCATTTTTTGTTCGGGAAACGGATTACCGATCTGGACGTGAGAGGAATCCCCGCTGTCCGTTTGAGCGGTAATTTCTCCCGAACTTACTGTCGCACCGTGCAAACCGTCGTTACCTGTCCGACCGCCAATCATCACCACCAAGTCGCCCTTTTTTGGAATTCCCTGAAGAGCACAGTCTTCACGTCCGATACCGATAGATCCGCCCAGAGCAAACACTTTTCCACTGAAGGAAGAATGGCTCAGCATCCGGGCAAGGCCCATGGGCACTCCCATAGGATTTCCGTAATCCGCTATTGCACGAATAGTCTCCCGGGCAATCGTACGCGCAGAAAGTGTTTTACCTTCAAGCTGCGGAAACAGCTTACGGATAAATTCTCCCACCACAGTCAGCTCAATGTTCATGATGGGTCTGAAGCCCAGCGCACAAAAAATGATATCACGCAGAACTCCGCCGAGCTTTGTCAGTTGACCCGCATATGGTTCCAACTGAGACGGATTGCAGTGAGTTTCAAGTTTGAGCGCAACCGCCAGCCTGTCAAAGAATTTCCAAACCCCGGCGTTATCAACAAACGCCGAAAGCAGATTGGAATTTTTGATTCGCCGAGTCGCATCCTGCAGAATCTTGAAAAGTTTCAACGCTTTCCATTTCCGATGATAACAATGATCAGACCAACGTGCACCGAATGTTTCCAAAAAAACATCAGTAACACATGACATGTGATCACGGATCTGGATCTCTCTAAGTTTGTGCATGTCCTCAAGATTAAGGGCAAGGTCGCACCCTTTACGACGAGCATCTGTCCCGTTGCCCAGAGCGACGAGTTCATCATCACTCATGACAGTCAGATCAAACACCAGCATGCCTTTACGTGCACCCCTGGGACGTAGTGTCTCAAGTTGCGGTTCATTTGTGAACCACATGTGCACGGTCTTGTTCACATACACATTATGCTGCGCATTGCCGTAATACCGCTTTGACACTTTTGCGGCAATCACCGGTACCCCAAGGGAATGACAAGCCGTCAGGATAGATTCCTGGTCGGGATCGATCACGCCATTGTGATACAGTACTTCGAGAAATCTGCCTGTCGGCATTTCCTCAATAACATATTCGGTCACGGGGTCGCAAAAATACTTCCCGATGATCTGCAGATCAGGCGGAGCACCATCCGTCTCAAAATTGAATATTTTGATGACTTCCGGATGACCGCGAGAACCAATTGCCAATCGATATACACTCACAACGTCCTCCTTTCAGGGCGTTTTATGTTGTTAAGTACCTATTATTCTTTGTGTTTTAAGTCCCTTACCTTATCAAAAACCGACCTTTCAAGCAATAGAATAGGTACAAATAAAAAAACCGCCGGATTCGAGTGAATCGAGGCGGAAAAAATCACGACTGGCTCTACTGATGATGACTGCCGGTAAGGGTCTCTCTTGCGAACAAGCGTTCGCAGTAGTAACAGGTCAAAATCGGCAGATTGCGCTGGTCACCACTCACAACAAAAATGGTTTTTGCTTCGGGATCATGATTGGTGACACATGCCGCGTTCGGACAGGGGAACACACTTTCAACCAACTTTGGATATGTATACCCTTTCTTGACGATCGTACCGTTGTCCGGTAACTGGTTAATCGTAATTTTCGGAAAGAATAGTTGGACTGTCGCCGCTATTGCATCCGGGATCACGAGGTGATGGAGGAGTAGAACATCTTTCATTCCTTCATATTCCCTCGACTTGACATATTGCACCAACTGACGCGGACGATCTCCTTCCAGGCATCCACTCTGGCAAAGCATTCTGACCACTTCTGTCGCTGATCCCGGAGGGATATGATCAATGACCGTACCGTCAACAATCGGCTGAAAATGCTTCACCGGCTTCCGTTCATTGCTGATCTGCTGTTCTTCATTCCTCGCCAGACATGCCACTTGCGCCGGACGTGTTATTGGAATAAATTCAGCTACGCAGGGACGATGTAATAAGCCCATGCGAACCGGGATGCCATTGTCCGCCTGATTATAGGCAATGAGACGCGGATCGTTCTTGATATCCGGAGCGATCTCTGCGACTGACGGAAGAGGGTGCATAATGAGGACAGTCTTCTTCCAGGTATTCAGCACCTTAGCATTAATAATGTACTTGCCCTGAACTTCACGCCGCAGTATCGGATCCTGGATACGTTCGAGCTGGAAACGTGTGACATAGACCACATCGCAATCAGACAAAGCATCCAGTGACTCACTCTCACGAATGATGTTGAGACCGATCTTGTACTGCGCGGGCAATTCGGTCCCTTTCGGTGAAACGAGGACGACTTCTACCCCTTCATAATGACGTAATGCCTGCAAAAGCGACATCGCCGTACGCCCGTTGGCAAGATCTCCGACAAAGCCGATCCTGAAATTCTCCAGACGCCCCAGTCTTATCTTGATCGTCAACAGATCAAGCAATGTCTGAGTAGGATGCTGATTTCGGCCGTCTCCTCCATTGAGCACCCATACAATCTTTTTTCTTCCTTCAGACTCTTGAATGACATGCGCCACCCACCGCGGCCCGCCTTCAATGGTCGTCCGGAGAACAAAGACATCCGCACCCTGACCGGCAATCATGCGGCCAGTATCTGCCAAACTTTCGCCCTTCATCAGAGACGTGCCTTCTGCGCCTGAGAACTCATCAATACGCATACCCAAGTTCAAGGCTGCTTGCTTGAAACTTTTATGGGTTCGCGTGCTGGGCTCAAAGAATGCCAGAACTGCTTTTCGATCCGGAAATTGAGCCGAAAATCGCCGATTATCCGCATGCGGAATCATTGACTCTCCAAGACTCAGGAGAAAATCAATATCCTGCCGCGTCCAATCAGCAGTGCTGATAATATGTGACGTAAGCATACTAAATCTCCTGCCCACTATCGTGAGCGGTTACTAATTGTGAAACATCAATTTCTCGTTTTTGTTATTTTTTGGCATTTCTGTTGCCAAAATTACCCAAATCTTATCAGCCCGGATACGGGGTGTCAATAGATAAAAACGAGAAGGCGGGATTCTCAATTTCGTTGCATCTGCAAATAAAAAAAGAGGCGGATGGGGAGCATCCTGCCTCATAAGGAATATGTCAGACATTATTCCTTCGTAAGAATCAGATCCCTGAGTGTGAAGATCGCGTCAAAGCGATAGTTCTGGGCAGCAAAAGCTTCACTACCACCCTGAAGTCGATCGACAAGAGCGATGACGCCGACAACGACGCAACCTGCCTCCTTCAAGGCCTCGATTGCCTTGAAGGAAGACGAACCGGTAGTGACAACATCCTCGATCACGACCACTCTCATGCCTTTGCGAAGCGGACCTTCAATCCGTTTCTCGCGGCCGTGTCCGGATTTTTCCTTACGGACAATAAGACCTGCAACCGGCTTTTCGGAGTCACATGACAGTGCGACCACTGCTCCGATAATCGGATCAGCGCCCAAGGTCAAACCCCCGACGGCATCAACATCTTCATCCTTGATCATCTCAAGGATTACCTGTGCCAGACAACTCAGCCCTTCCGGCATCAATGAAAGAAGTTTGCCGTCGATGTAGTATGTCGACTTCTGTCCCGACGACAAAATGAAATCGCCATGTACAACAGCGTGTTCATTGACCAGTTTCAACAATCTGGCCTTGAGCACACTCGTGTCGGTCGTTTCCACGACTTGATTACTCATGAGATATCCTCCTTATGCCGCCTGGCGATATGAAATGTTTTTGGGTTGTAAATAGTGCTATGTAAAAATGTCTGTTTGGATAATTACTGTACGCCAAGCACGCTATCCGGTCAAATAAAAAGAGCGGCATCCTGGATGGATACCGCCATAGATATACCGTATGAGCGCGACTACGCGTGGTAATGTTTGGCCCGGGCCTCTTGAGCCTGGAGGTCCTGGAACTTCGAGGGACGCCCGGTGAACTGCTGTTCAATTTGAGCGGCTTTATTAGCGCAGGACTTCGAGACAAAGACAAGATCGCCAATTTTGATGTCCCGGCGTGGAGTGTGAGCTAACTTAACCCCGTATTGCTTACCGGGATGAGCGACATTAGCTCTTTTCCTTTCCCATTCGATCGTGCTCACCGCCACCCGTACTTGATCCGTCGAATCATTGGGGTCCTGAAAGATCAGTGTGCTGTGCGGACAAAATGAATTGTCCGTTACCTCGATTCCTGGATACCCGCCATCGTATTTGGCCGGAAACACCAAGAATACTTGGCCGACAGGGACTAGTTCCACGGCGGGAACAGGGTTGCCTGATTTGGCCATACTACACCTCCTGTGTTATTGGGTTCTTTGTTGTTTTTGTGGATTTGGTTTCTATTCCTTTTTGTACTCCTAAGTAAAATATATGTCAATAAAAAAATCCCGGAAGCGCACATGCTCCCGGGCGTGGTAACCGCTGCCCCATACGGTAATTGATTTGTTTTCCTTTTAATACCCTGAACCTACCACCAGGGAAAGGGGGTGTCAATGTTGGAAACTAAAAAAACTCCGCACCCTAGAAAGGGTGCTCTGGAAAATAAATAGACGACAGCGCACCTTTTCTAAGGTGCGGTGAATTAAAACCCTACCACCCCTTCACTTCAAGTGCTTTTTCGGCGGCGCGTACCTGCGCCTCCTGTTTGGACGTGCCTTCGCCTTCCGCTACGAGCTCCTCACCGATATAAATACCGATGCGAAACTTACGCGCATGGTCGGGACCCGATTCATGAAGCACCTTGTATGTCGGTGTAACGCCGGAACGATCCTGTGACGCCTCCTGAAACCGGCTCTTGGGATCCTGATACAAATGGTTTTCTAAAATCATCGTGAGACGGGGAATCAGGTGTTTCACCACAAAGTCCTTTGAGCCTTCCCATCCCTGATCGAGATATATCGCACCGATCAATGCCTCAAAAGCATCCGCGAGAATAAACGCACGCGCCTTACTTTTTTTGTCCTTCTGTTCACCCTTGCTCAAGAACAAGTAATGATCGAGGTCGAATACACGCGCAAGTTCAGCGAGCATCTTTGCATTCACGAGACTGGCTCTCCAGTTAGTCAGCTCACCTTCCGGATTCGGATACGTCTGATATAAGTATTCCGTAACAATCAGCTCCAAAACCGCGTCTCCGAGAAATTCGAGACGCTCATTATGCTGTAATTCAAACTTGGGATGCTCGTTTAAATATGACCGATGCACCATCGACTGGCGCAGAAGGTCGGAATTATTAAACTTGACGCCAAGCTTTTGTTCAAAATGTGAAAAGTCTTTTGTCATGTATCGACACCCGTCTTAGAAAAATTACTGCGTGCTCTGCGTCTTCGGAGTGATAGGGTCTTCCGCCGTACCGGTACCTTGCCCTTTTTTCTCCTCGGTAATGATGGCTTCACCCTTCTCAATCATTTCCTTATATATCGTTCCCAAAACTCCATTTACGAATTTACCCGATGACTCACCGCCAAAGGTCTTTGCAAGTTCAATCGCCTCGTTAATGGCAACTTTAGGGGGAATTTCTCCCTCGGAATAGCGAAGCTCAAAAATGCCGATCCGCAAGATATTGCGATCGACAATTGTAATCTGCTCCAACGGCCATTCGGGAGCATATGTCCGAATCAGATTATTTATTTCATCCAGGTGAATAATGACTCCTTTGACCAACCGTTCTGAAAATCCGTTATCATCAAAATCCGGCGCAAAATCTTTGAGATTACGCTTGATCAGATTATGAGCAGTTGGGGTATCCAACTGATTAAAATCCCACTCATACAATGACTGCATGGCGATCGTTCGGGCAAGATGACGGTTTGACATAGTGATCTAGGAGAGTGGAATAAAAGTTGCAAGATGCGGCATATGGGGAACATCATTCCTCAACCCCATCTTTTCTACTTGTTTTTTGCCCGGTCTTCCCGCTTTTTGTCCTTTTGCTTGCGGCGCTCAGACTTGAGGTCAATCTGAAGAATGTCGCGGCCTCGGTAATAACCGCAGTGCGGACAAACCCGATGCGGACGTATAGCCTGTTTGCATTTCGGACAGGTAGTCAGTTGAATAGGGGAAAGCGCAAAATGGGCGGCTCGTTCCCGCTTTGATTGCTTGGTTCGTCTTTTTGATGGAAGTCCCATAGTTCCTGTAGTATAGCTAAAAAAAATGAAATTGATAAGTATCAATGCGTATGCCGCAGTATACAGGAGTCTCAAAAAGAAGCAATAGGCGGAGAGATTCCTGAGTTGACGGGATATCTACAATATAAAGCGCACCTTTGAAAAGGTGCGCTTGAAGATTATTTAGAGCACCCTTTTAGGGTGCGGACTATTATTTCCGCTACACCAACGTTACATTCACCACGCCGTCGTTTGTTTCAGAGAATCGCATCAGACGTACGCCCTGTGTAGCGCGACCGAGTACCGATACAGACTTCAATGGCATACGAATCACCTGGCCTTTTGACGAAATAATCACGAGATCCTCTTGTTCACGCTTGGGCATGACCGCAAATGCGGCAACAATCTTGCCTGTCTTAGCGGTGATCTTGGCAGTCTTGATACCCGATCCGCCGCGACCCTGCACTTTGTATTGCGAGAGGTTGGTTCGTTTGCCGAATCCGTTTTCCATGACGACGAGCAGTTGTTCTCCCTGCTGGGTCTTCCCGCCAGGGATAATATCCATGCCCGCCACCTGATCGCTTTTTTTCAGCCGAATACCGCGCACGCCGCTTGCGTTTCTGCCCATTTCACGGACCTGTTTTTCTCTGAACCGGATTGCCTGACCGTCATGCGTCACCAGCATAATGTCATCAGTGCCACTGGTCGGCTTCACCCATTCAAGTACGTCGTCTTTCTTCAGTTTAATTGCGATCAGTCCGGAACGGCGCACATTCTGGAAATCAGCAAGTCCCACACGCTTCATTACGCCGCCGCGCGTTACCATCGCAAGATATTTGAATGCACCCAGTTCTTCAAGCGTCATGACGGAGCTTACTTTTTCTTCAGGACCAAGTTGGAGGAAATTCACAATCGCCTGTCCCTTTGCCGTACGCGAGGATACCGGCACGTCATACGCCTTGAGCTGAAAGACCCGTCCTTTTGTGGTGAAAAACAACAGGTCTGCGTGCGTCATGGTGCCCATCAGCTGTTCGGCTACATCTTCCTCTTTTGTCGTGACGCCGATCACACCCTTGCCTCCGCGGCTCTGACGTTTGAATGTTTCGGGCGGCAGACGCTTGATGTATCCCTGATGAGTGATCATGATCACGGCGGCTTCATTAGGAATCAGATCTTCCTGTGAGAATTCACCTACGGCCGTTTTGTGTACTTGTGTACGACGTTCATCGCCATATTTTTCTCTCAATTCGGTAATTTCAGTTTTGATAATGCCGAGAATGCGCTGTTCACTCTTGAGAATCGCCTGTAACTCTTTGATCAACTGCTGTTTCTCTTTGTACTCCTGTTCTACCTTCATCCGTTCCAGGTTTGCGAGCTGTTGCAGTTTCATTTCAAGAATCGCAACCGCCTGCCGTTCAGTCAGCTTGAATTTCTTAATCAAATTAACCTTGGCATCTTCTTTATCCTTCGATTTCTTAATCGTCGAAATAATGGCGTCAATCTTCAACAGTGCGATACGTAGCCCTTCCAATATATGCGCGCGATCTTTTGCGCGATCCAGATCATACTGCGTCCTGCGGCGGATCACTTCTTTGCGATGCTTGATATGCTCTTCGAGAACCATCTTGAGCGTCAGCACGCGCGGCTGGATGCCGTCGACGAGCGCCAGCATGTTCACATGAAACGACGTCTGCAAATTGGTCAGCTGAAACAGCCGGTTAAGAATTTTCTTTGGATACGCGTCTTTGCGCAGCTCGATCACAATGCGGACACCGTCACGGTCGGACTCATCACGAAGATCTTTAATGCCTTCAATTTTCTTGTCCTTCACCAGCGTCGCAATATTTTCGAGAAGCGAGGCCTTGTTTACTTGATAGGGGATTTCGGTGACGATAATTGCGAACATGCCATTTTTCATTTCCTGAATCTCCGCCA
>JBAZCI010000036.1:0-11208 GCA_041671025.1 Patescibacteria group bacterium
AACTTACGCTATCGTCGTCTTTGATAAGGTTTTGTTCAGGAGTGCCGCCGGTTTCGTGTTTTAGAATTAATTTTTTTACTGACTGTATGATCTCCGGGTTTGCGTTCTGGTGTTTTAGAAAATTTCCAACAATGCGTGCGCCAATGCGTTGATGCTGCTCAAGATGTGCGGTATCCTGCATCCCGTGTTTCATCGCTTTATATTGAGCATGATACTTTTCAACATCTTTCAAAGCCCGTTCTGCGTCGTGTGTCAAAGCAGCCAAACGAAGCGCTATATCCGCGCGCGGCTCCAGTTTTTTTATCCAGTATTCTGTTCTATATAAATGGCGGATATCAACCGGCCTGCCTGTGAATATCTTCTTAATCCAGGTCTTTGTTACTTGGAGAAGGTACTGATTGGACGGATAACGTTTTTTGATCACAGTTTTCCTTCGCGCAATAATTCTCGTGAAGACTTGCTTCTTTGAGTTTTACATATCACAGTAGTTGGATTCGTGAGAGCGTCGTGAATTCGCTCAACCTGCTTGGGAGAGAGGTTGCCGGGAAATTCGTGTTCGGCGAAGTATTCAATACGATCGGCCTCCTTATTTACGGCTATTCTTCCGCTGACAATCGAACAAACGAACGAAAAAGCGATTTCATTTTGAAGAGGTTTATAGTAAACTCCCGCAAGGCGTTCAACACGGGCGTCTAATCCTGTTTCTTCTTTAATTTCACGCAGCACGCCATCCCACGGTGACTCATTCTGTTCGAGATGCCCGCCCGGAAGATTCCACAAATCGACATCGCGCCTATGACAAAGCAGGACGCGTCCTTTGTTGTCGCACAGTATTCCGAATACGCCGATATGTATCTCCATGATTGAGGTGTATTAAATCGATTATATAAACATACCTTTTTATGTGTATATGCCGCGGGAGAGAATCGAACTCTCATGACCTTGCGATCGCAGGATTTTGAGTCCTGTGCGTCTGCCAGTTCCGCCACCGCGGCATGAAGATAACGTCGATTGTACATATTTTGTGTTCAATTGTCAAAAGAGGTCTATTTCGCTATACTTTATGCATTCACGATGCGTTATGCCACGGATAATTTCTGTAGTAAATCAAAAAGGCGGAGTGGGAAAAACGACCACCGCAATAAATGTTGCCGGATATCTTGCCGCGCTCGGTCAGTCTGTCTTGGTGGTTGATATTGATCCGCAGGGTAATGCGTCTTCAGGGCTAGGGGTGAATGTTCGGGAGTTGCAAAAAGGGGTATATGAAGCATTGGCCGGGCAATCTATACTGCGTGATGTTATCCATACGTCACCTATCGACGGTCTTTCGGTTGCTCCCGCGACGATGAATTTGGCCGGCGCGAATGTCGAGCTGGTCGGCATTGCTGATCGGGAGTACAGACTTCTCCGCGCGCTGGAAACTGTCGGTGAAGAGTACTCGTACATAATAATCGATTGTCCTCCGTCGCTTGGCTTACTTACCATCAATGGGATAGTCGCCTCTTCGGAAGTATTGATTCCCGTTCAGACAGAATACTATGCGCTTGAAGGATTGAGCCAGCTGCTTGAGACGATTCAACTGATCCGAGACAATCTGAAGCCGGATATCGATATTCTGGGTGCGGTAATGACGATGTACGATGAACGGTATCGGCTCACCGGCGCCGTATTTCATGAACTGCACAAGCATTTTCCAAACAAGGTATTTCGAACAGTCGTTCCCCGGAATGTCCGTTTAGCCGAAGCGCCGAGCCACGGTAAAACAATCATGCACTATGATCCGCGTTCGCCGGGAGCGCGTGCATACAAGCGTCTCGCAAAAGAAATTCATCAATCAAAAAAATCAGTATGAACACGTATTACGACGGACTCGGGCGAGGACTTGACTCGCTTATACCAAAAAAAAGATCCGAAGCGGCTAAGATGGGCATCAGCGATACTATCCTGGGACCTCAGGAAGAGTTGACGTACATTGATCCGTTGCTCGTTGAGGCAAATCCGCACCAGCCTCGTAAGACATTTGAACACGCGGCAATCGAGGAGCTCGTTGATTCAATCGAAAAGCACGGTATCTTGCAGCCGCTTGTGGTTACCAAGTACGCAAAAGGCTATCAGCTTATTTCCGGTGAACGGAGGTTACGCGCGTCGCTCATATTGGAATTGAAAAAAGTGCCGGTCATTGTCCGTGAGGCGTCTGAACAGCAGAAACTGGAACTTGCACTCATTGAAAACGTTCAGCGCAAGGATCTTAATCCAATCGAACGGGCATGGGGGTATGCGCGGCTCATCGAAGAATTCGGGCTAACGCAGGAAGAGGCGGCTAAAAAAGTCAGTCAGTCACGGGCCAGCGTTGCCAATGCCCTGCGTCTGTTGAAACTCTCTGATATGATTCAAAAGGCGATCATCGACGGCATCATTACCGAAGGACACGCAAAAGTCATTGCCGGTGTTGAGACTCCCGAGGCACAGGAGAGACTATTCGAACGTATGATATCGGGTAAATTTACCGTTCGGGATGCCGAGCAGGCGGTTCGGGAAAGTCGTCCGCAGCAAAAAAAGAAGGTTCAAAAAAATATTGATCAGGATGATCTCGCTGAACGTTTGCAGGCTGCATTGGGTACCAAAGTGAGTATTTCACGAAAAGGATCCCGCGGAACGGTGGCAATTCATTTCTTTTCCGAAGAAGAATATCAATCAATCATTAAACGACTTCTCCATGGCTCGTAACATACGTTTGTTTTCAAAACACGCAGACTCGCGTATCCACACGGTGATTACTTGGATTATTGCCGTTGCCCTCGGAAGTGCGCCGCTTCTTTTCTATCCTGCCGCGTCCGATCCGTTTGAATTTACAAAATTAGCGGTCGTAGGGATCCTCGTCGGTATCGGGCTGTGTATGTGGATGGTAGATGCAATTGTGAAGCGTAGGCTTGAGCTCGTGTGGACCGCAGTGCACTGGTGCGTTGCAGGATTGGTACTGGCATTCACCGTTTCAACGGCGTTTTCGGTATCCTATTATCGCAGTTTTATCGGACCTGTCGGGGCAACGTCAACAACAAGTACTGCGGTACTCGTATGTGCCATACTTTTTTTCCTTATTGTTCAGGTTGTTACTACAAAGAAACGTCTTACTCTTGTCGGCACTGCAGCCGGTGCGGGCGTTGCGCTCGCGGCGCTTGTCATGTGTTTCCAGTTTCTTGGGGTATACCTCTTTCCGTGGGTTGGCACTCATGTCGCATCATTTCATACCTTAGGCTTTTCGTCATTCACCGCCGCTCTTGCGCTCGGGACGGCAGCTGTTTTTCTGATCGGCATGAGCTTCGCCGCGCGCTCCGCGATGCTCCGTATCGCCTGTCTAAGCGGGGCGGGAATTTTTTTCGTTATCGAAGCGCTGATGGACAAAAAAGTGGGCTGGATAGGGATCGGCGTCGCACTGATAGCGCTGGTCGCTTTTTTTGCCGTACGGGCCAGACAGATTCCTTCGTGGTGGGTGGTGGTACCGACCGGATTTTTATGCGTTGCGGTAGTCCTGATCATGTTGCCTGTTTCTTCATGGGTAAAGCTTGATGTGCCGTCTGATACGGTTCTTGAACAGTCCACCAGCTGGAGCATCGCGGGTGCCGCTTTGCGGCAACGCCCGCTGACCGGCACAGGTCCGCAGACATTTTTAGATGCATTTCAGGAATTTCGCCCGTCGTCATTTTCGAATACAGAACAGTGGCAGTTGCGGTTTATTAAATCGGGCAATCAGTGGTCCGAGATGGCTACTACGACAGGAATTCTGGGGGTTGGCATGTTTGCGGCAATGATCGGGGCGTTTTGCTTCCTGATGCTGCGGTTTATTATCCACGCCTCGCCCAGTTCTTTCGAATGGAAAATGACGGTAACCGTTTTATCTGCATGGATCGTACTTACTTTTTCAAGTTTCATTTTGCCTTGGAATTTTTTCACCGCACTTTTGTGGTGGGCGCTTATCGCATTAGGTGTTCGGATTATTGTCCCGTCGCTGACCCGTGATATCCATGAAATTACCCCGAAGAAACATTCAGCAGGATTTGCCGTTGCTTCGATACTGATGACCATATTCGTTGTTGTGACCGCAACGGGGATATTCTTCAGCGTACGTGTCTGGGGAGGCGAACGGCTACAGGCGAAAGTTCGCAGTACGCAGATCCAGGATATCGCGGGGCTGACCGCTGCGCGCCAAAGCATTGTCCGTGCGCATGCGTGGAATCCGTATTCGGCGGATATTGAAATGACCGCGGGGCAGGCATATGCATTGGAGGCCGCTGCTAAGATGGCGGGCAGCAGGGAGGAGGCGCAACAGCTTGCCGTGATTTCCGCAGAGTACGTAGGCAAAGCGATTGCACGGGATCCGGACAATGCACAAATGTATGAACAGGGGGCCATTGTCTATAGGACCATGGAGAATGTTATGGACCTCGCAGAAGCGGAGCGGGAAATTGCCCGCCTCTACGAAGAAGCGGTAGAACGGGATTCACTGAATCCGCTGTTGCGCACCAGTCTCGGCAATGCCTATATTGCATTGGCGAAAGGGGAGAAATCATCATCCGGCGCAGATGCGGCAGCTATCTATTTTGAAAAGGCGTTTGCCACACTCGACGATGCCCAAGCGCTCAAGCCCAACCTACTCGATCCGCAGCTGTCTATTGCGTTTGCCGAGGAACTTGCCGGAAGAGCGAAAGAATCTGAAGACCGCCTTTTGGCGCTCTTTGAGGCATACCCGTCATTACCTGATGTCGGTATGGCACTCGGGGATCTGTACCAGCGACAAAAGCAATATGACCGTGCCGAAGAGGTGTACGCAGACGTTATTGCGCGAAATCCCCAGACCTTGATCGCATATTGGCAGCTCGGGCAGATTTATGAAGAACAGGAGCGATATGAAGAGTCACTTAACGTGTTCCAAACATTGCAGTCACTTCAGCCGGATAATGCCGACGTACAACAAAAAATTACGGAAGTATCCGCACAGATGTCCCCGGCAATTCTCCCTTAATCTAGCGATTTTTCTTTACCCAGGACTGAATTGCTTCCGCGGCACGATGTGTTTTTACGCTTGCGAGCCAATCCCGTGACGGACCGTTACGCTTTTTTTGCTGAATAATTTCGACCATGTCCCCATTTTGAAGGGTGCTCGAGAGCTTCTCCATTTTTTCGTTTACTTTTACGCCCGAAGCGTGATTACCGACGTCGGTATGGATCGCATAGGCAAAATCAATGGGTGTCGACTGCTCCGGCAGGTCGATGACATCTCCTTTTGGTGTAAAGACAAAAATACGGTTCTTAAAAATATCAATTTTTAAACCCTTAATGTACGTGTCGTTGTCTGCAATACTCTGTTGCCATCGCATCAATTGGTTGATCCATTCGAGGCGCTTTTTGATCGATGATCCGGCGGTCGGTTTTCCGCTTTCAACGTAGTGCCAGTGCGCAGCAATGCCGTATTCCGCATTTTCATGCATTTGGGTATCACGAATTTGCACTTCTACAATTTTATGGTCGACGCAAAAAATATCCGTATGGAGCGATCGATAACCGTTCGGCTTAGGTTGGGCGATGTAATCTTTGATGCGTCCTTTCAGGGGAGCCCATTTGCTATGAATAATGCCGAGCGTTGCGTAGCATGAGGGGATATCCGGGACGATGATACGAATGGCTACGAGGTCATGAATGCGCGAAAGGTCATTATGGTAATCTTTCAGTTTTTTCCAGAGGCTGTATAACCGTTTTGCGCGGCCATGGATGTTCAGTACTTTGACGCCCTGGTCCTGAAGCGCTTTTTTTACGGCAGGAATAACTTTTTTCACATACCGCTCCTGTTCGCTGTACCCTTCTTTAATAATGCTTTTCAAATGCAGAAAATCTTTTTCATGTGCGCTGGGGAAAGCGAGATCTTCGAGTTGGCCGCGGATTTCTCCCATTCCGAGCCGGTTGGCGATAGGCGCGTATATTTCGAGTGTTTCACGGGCAATGCGGAGGCGCTTCGGTCGGTCAAATACGTGAACGGTCTTGATGTTGTCCAGACGGTCGGCAAGTTTGATTAAAATGACCCGGATGTCGGATGACATGGCGATAAACAATTTTCGGAGGGATTCGGCGTACCGTTCCCGGCCGTGGTATTGCAACTGGCCCAGTTTGGTAACGCCTTCGACAAGGAATGCCGTGTTTTTCCCAAAATGCTTTTTGACGTTTGCAGTGTCAAAATCTTCAGAATCTTCGACGGCATCATGCAAAATACCCGCGATGATTGTGTCAGCATCCATGTGCCAGTCGGCCAGCGTCAGGCTTACCCGGAGCGGGTGTTCGACAAAATCCTCGCCGGTCATCCGCTTGGTCCCGCGGTGAAGTTTTTGCGCAAAAGCAACCGCTTCTTCCACCTGCGGCATGTATGATGTGCCGATGGCCTGTTCGATGCGATGAAAATATTTGAGCATGTCCATACGGGTGTAGAAAAAACTTCCGGATTGTTTACTATTGTACCCTAGATGGCCCGGGAGTTCAACTGGTTGAATATTTTACCCCTTCGCGTTATACTACCTTACACATTTTTACAATTCTCTAAGGGCTACTTTATGAAATCGACTGATTTTCTCGTCATCGGCGGAGGCGCCGCAGGTTTATCTGCAGGGATGTATGCGGGCCGATATTTGATTTCTGCTGCAGTCATTCGAGGGCCTGAACCGGGGGGAGAAACGGCAACGGCATGGACAATAGAAAATTATCCGGGTTTTCTTTCAATTGACGGATTAGAGCTGGTGCAAAAAATGGAAGCGCATGCCAAAGCGGCCGGAGCGGAGCTTGTGGACGGGACGGTAACCGCAATTGAGAAAAAAGGAAATTGCTTTATCGCGACGGTAGGCGATGAGCAGTATTCTGCAAAAACGATTGTCCTCGCCGTCGGTTCAGCACGGCGGAGATTGGGGTTGCCTAACGAAGAAAACCTCCGTGGTAAGGGTATCTCCTATTGTGCGACATGCGATGCGCCGCTCTATAAAGGACGAACAGTTGCAATTGTTGGCGGGGGAGACTCATCGATCAAGGGAGTTAATTTAGTGGCACGTTATGCGACAAAAGTGTATCTCATCGTTCGCGGTACTGTGTTGAAAGGTGAGCCGGCAAACTTGAAACAGTTAAGCGAAAAAACGAATGTCGAAGTACTGTATGAGAATTCAGTCAAGGAAATTATCGGTACGACGACTATTGAAAAAGTGATTTTGGATAAAGAAGTGAATGGTTCCAAAGAACTTCCTGTCGGCGGCTTGTTTGTGGAGATTGGCGCGCAGCCCCGCACGGAACTTTCTAAAATGCTCGGTGTCGATATCGATGAAAAGGGGCATATCAAGGTAAATAAGTTCATGCACACGAATGTGCCCGGCGTATTTGCCGCAGGAGACATCACCGACGGAGCAGGCGATTTTCGTCAGGATATTACCGCCGCAGCGCAAGGGGCTATGGCCGCGACGTCCGCGTATAAGTATATCGGCGCACACCCGGAGATTGTCTGTTAATAAATGGATCAGCACCATTCTTTTTATATTGTCATTTCGACCGAAAGTCGCCTTTGGCGACTGGAGTGGAGAAATCTTATTTTGAACTAAACCCAAAGGAAAAAGCGAAATCTTTTTTCGTCAAGACGGAGTATCAAATCAGATTTCTCGACTCAGCTCGCCCTTTGGGCGAGACTTCGCTCGAAATGACAAAATTATCCCCCTTGACAGCGCTTTAAAAAAGCGCTAATTTTGGCTATAATTCTGGTAACGGTTTTGCTCTTTTTATCAAAATACTCAAAAATATCACGTAATTGTGATGATTATCGGCTAAAGGTATATCCTGCATAGCCGTGTCTGTCTGAATCATAAGAGGTTCAACCATATTCAAGGAAGGAGGAAAAATGGGGCTCCTATTGTGGACAGACAAGATACTTATTACAAGAGCGTGCATTATGTAATCACTCAACCTTTTTAGGAAAGGATGGAACACATGTTCCGAAAACTTCTTTTCTTCATGGTTGTGATTGCTGTCGTTGCACCGGTAACGGTGATGGGGTCTCCTGCTAGCGTTCCCGCGATGCAGGCGAATATTTCGGTGGTGGCGCAAGATGCATCCCCTCCGATTTCCCAGGTTACTTGTGTTTCGACACAATCCGATCGTAATGGTGTATCCAGTAATTCGACGCTTTTCGATGCTCCGAATGCTGGTCTCTTTTCGACAATGTCCATGAATTCGTCAACGCCGACGAGTTTGGACAATACTGCAGTGCTATACCCGAATACCGGTGACCGTTCGCCCTCCTTCACTTTTACGATGGATGCGTTGTTGATCGCCGATTGTTATTCCGAAGGTATGTTTCCGACTACCGGTGGACGCTCGTCGCCTGAAGTACTTACTTCTTGGACGAACTATACCGGCCTACCGCCGTCCATCTCGCAGCATGCGATGATGACGGTATCTGATGATGAGAATGCTACACCGACCAAGAACGGTTTGAGCGTGGCGAATTTGACGACGACTGAACGACTTAGGGCGGGCGTCCTCTTGCCAAGTGCATATGTTTTGCACACGACACGGGGGGCGCCGGGGGGCTCCACCATTTGGGGGCTTACGGACATTAGCTCTAATCCCACTCGAGCGGTGATAGCTTGTGTGCCGGGGGCTCTGACCTTGTCGAACAGTTCGCAGATTACGATGGACCAGCCCACGTTCACGGTAGCTGGTGGACATGATGGTAGTACGGAGGTCGGCGTTTACCCTACTCGAGCGGTGATCGAAGTCTCTCCGATGTTCGCTATGATGACTCTGATGAAGTCGATCGGCGGTAGCGGTGATTGCTTAGCCGATGTATCGACTGGTGGTAGCAGTGATGGTCGTCTGTCCGACGCGTACTCTGAGGGTGCGAGCTCAAATTCGTTCGCGTAATTGAACGGAACGGCTTGCCATGTGGAGCAGATGACATACGAAACCAAGTATGTTTAACGCCCATATCAAATACAACCCACGGTTTTCTAGAAACCGTGGGTATTTTTTATACGTTTTTTTACATAACGCAGGTCTCCCGACCTGCGCGAAGGTTTAATACATACAACGCCCGGGTCAGGAGACCCGTGCTGTGTGCAATTAATAAAACCTTATTCCTTCTCCTCGACGGTCTTCTGGAATTTACACTCCTTGTTGGAGCATTTCACCACGCCTTTTGCGGCATACACCAACAGGTCGCCAGTTTCGGGACATTTTTCGCCCGTCGGTTTTTGCCACAGCGCAAACTCACAGCTGGGATAGCGGTTGCAGGCAAAGAAGTTGCGGCCGCGTTTGGTGCGTTTCTCGATAATCTGACCTTCGTTACATTTCGGGCAGGTGACACCCGTTGTTTTCTCAATC
The DNA here is from genome assembly GCA_041671025.1 of Patescibacteria group bacterium. Lineage (GTDB taxonomy): Bacteria > Patescibacteriota > Patescibacteriia > UBA10025 > UBA10025 > JBAZCI01. The sequence continues at coordinate 9,400 of JBAZCI010000036.1, forward strand.
TTCTTGATATGTTTGCATTCAGGATAGCCGGTGCATCCGAGGAACGGGCCGAACCGTCCGCGTTTCATCTGCAAAGGCTTGCCGCAATCGGGACATTTTTCATCGACGACCTGAGGAGTTTCGGGAGTGCCGTCTGATCCGATGTGCTTGGTGTTCTTACACTCCGGGTAGCCGGTGCATGCGAGGAATTTGCCGAACCGTCCCATTTTGATGACCATCGGTTTGCCGCATTTATCGCACACTTCCTTTGATTCCTGCTCGGTAAGCTCTTTTTTATTAAGCGTCTTGTCCTTGCTGGTCAGATTTTTCTTGAACGGACCGTAAAAGTCCCGGACGACGGGAACCCACTCTTTTTTGCCTCCCGCGATCTCATCAAGATTGTCTTCCATGCCTGCGGTAAATTGGTAGTCAACGATCGTATTAAAATGCTCGACAAGTACATCATTGACGAGGATGCCGATGTCAGTCGGTTTCAGGCGGCGTTCAAATCGTTCGACATAGCCACGGTCGATGATGGTACCGATAATTGACGCATACGTCGACGGGCGGCCGATATCGTGCTCTTCAAGCGCGCGGACAAGTCCCGCTTCTGAGTAGCGTGCTGCTGGCTCTGTAAAATGCTGGATAGGTTTCAGATCTTTCGCGGTCATACCGTCACCCTGCGTTACATCCGGGAGTCGCTGTTCATTAACGGTGTCGGGGTATACTTTGAGGAAGCCTTCAAACTTAATGATCGATCCGGTCGCGCGGAAGGTGAACGCATTCTCATTTGCGCCGATGTCGATCGTGGTTGAATCCATGATCGCAGGCGGCATCTGAGATCCGACTGCTCTCTGCCAGATGAGCGTGTAGAGCTTCAGCTGGTCAGGGGAGAGGTATGCTTTTACCTTTTCAGGCGCGTATGCCACGTTGGTCGGACGAATAGCTTCGTGAGCTTCTTGTGCAAGCCGCGAGCGTGCTTTGAAATGCCGGGGTTCAGCGAGGGCGAATTCTTTGCCGAATGTGGATGTAATGTAGTCTTTTGCTTCGGTCAGGAATTTATTAGCCAAATTTACGGAGTCAGTACGCATGTAGGTAATCATACCCTGTGACCCGTCTTCGCCGAGTTCGACGCCTTCATATAACTGCTGGGCGATTTGCATTGTTCTTCGTGCCGAATATCCGAGCTTCCTGTTGGCATCCTGTTGAAGTGTCGAAGTAATAAAAGGCGGCTGGGGAGAACGTTTGGTTTCCCGTCGTTTAATTTCTGCAACTTTGTATGTAGCTCCTGCCAGCGCATCCAGAATTCCTTTTGCTCCCTGCTCATTGCCGATGGCCATCTTGTCCAGCGTTTTCCCGTCTCTGGCGACCAGTTTGGACGAGAGGGTGATCGATGCGTCTTTCTCGCTGATAAACTCAGCCTCGATTGTCCAATATTCCTGAGGTTTGAACGCATTGATTTCGCGTTCCCGTTCGACGATAAGGCGGACGGCAACGGATTGTACGCGACCGGCTGACAATCCCCGAGCTACCTTTCTCCAGAGGAACGGAGAGAGTTCATACCCGACGAGTCTGTCGAGTACACGGCGAGCCTGTTGTGCATCGACCATATGCTTGTCGATATCGCGCGGCGTCTTGATCGCTTCGAGAATAGCCTCTTTTGTAATTTCATGAAAAACAATCCGCTTGATTTTCTCCTTCGGTGGTTCAATCACTTCGACCAGGTGCCAGGCGATAGCTTCTCCCTCGCGGTCTTCGTCAGTTGCAAAGTAGATCGTTTCGGCCTTTTGAGCCAGTTTTTGCAGCTTGGTAACCGTTTTCTGCTTGTCT
>JBAZCI010000037.1:0-10956 GCA_041671025.1 Patescibacteria group bacterium
CCCTCATTAACTGTACCAATCCCTGATGCCGGATAAATTGGCGCATTACCTGAATTAAATTTCCGATATTCAATAAAACGATTCGGACCTACTTTTGTTGCCCCGACAATCCAATAATCTGTTCCTTCACCTCCAATAACAGGAAACATTTCAGTCGTCAGGGTAAAATTGCCCGCAACAGACATATCCGTATACGCCCATACCCCACCCACAGCCGCGGCTTGTCTGATATGCGGATCACCTGCAGAAATAAATGGATACACAACACGAAGTGAAGTGCCTTGAGTGATTGCGGAAAAATTAGCGGCAGGGTACGGAATACTGGGATCCGCTATAGCAGTAGCAGAACAGGTAGGTGCGCCACCGACTGCGGGATCACGCCCGCAGTTAAGGTTTTTTTCAACCACAATTCTCCCTAACGGGCGATTAATCGTCACACCACTGTAACATGGGCTCCCTCCGACCGTACATGCAGAATACGCGGTGCTCAAATAGCCCGTTCCTGCTACATTGGGCTCATACGTCGACTCCCCGCCGCCATTTGTGTTCGGCAAATCAACGGTAACAAGCACACTAAAATTATTAGCGTTTTCAGGGTCTTGCACGATAGCTGAATACACAAAATTTCGTGGCGTACGATCATCGAACGACACACTGGCCCTATTTTGAAAATAAGCGATATCACGTATTTTATCCGGGGTTGAATTCCAACCGGAAACAGAGCGTGTATATGTTTTCATCCGCAGATACGTGTAATCATTCCCTACAGCTCCCTCGTCTCTGACGCGAAGATCATAGAGTATCCATGCGTTAGTACCTTCAACCCATATTTGAGGCTTGGGTTCGCTCTCGCTGTGAAAGGTATAGTTGACTCCCGGACAAGTCATACTTCGCCAGCTGTCATACGTGTCCCACCACTTCGACGGATCGTTGACCTGAATAATAGGAGTCTGGAAAGTCCACAGTTCCGTATTCGCATCATATGTCAGCTCGGTAAAATACACACCCCCCGAAGATCCTGTAGGCAATCCGCATACCCCGATGCTGTCAGCTGCATCATTCGCAGAATACACAAGATACAAATTACGATCAGCTGAATCGGAACTATTTTTTGCAAGGAAAAAATGTTTCCCGACGAGCAATGTTTCAATTGCCGTTGGATTTGACAGCGCTTCCACCCAGGTATACCCGTCACTGCTCTTGCGTATCTTAATCGGCCCTTTACCCCGCGATGTAGAACCATTCCCGATAGTGAATGCATCAGCCTCCCGGTATACCTCAACCATCATACGGTCAAACATGACCAGGTGCCGATCTTTAGAAACACCGTTGGCATCCGCAGTACCAGTCGTCCCGACTACCGCAAATGCGTCCGCCTTGTTCACAATACAAAAACTTGCTCCGAGAAGAAGAACAAAGATTCCTGCAATTACTTTTACCTTTGCCGATCCGGATATGCTCATCATATTTGTCCTAGTATCCCTGCTCTTCTGCGCCTATCGTGGGAGCAGGATCAAATGCGGTACCGCCGCGCCGGAGCAGGAAATCATCATAGCGCTCGGTGCCGGCCGTTGCTCCGCCATTGTGCATCTCAACAACGAACTGACCGCCGATAGACGCTAAGTCCGCCGCAAGTACCGTCCCGGATAATGGTGTTCCCGATGCCGGCGGGTATAGTGTCACGGCACCCGTATTTGCATTCAAGGTAAATTTCACGGCATAAAAGTTTGTTGTCAAAAAAGGCGAGCCCGGCGAATGAATCGCACCGACAAACGACGCCGCTCCCGTTCCCCGTGAAGACATGCGCATTGTACTAAACGGGCTGTTTTCAAGTCCTTGCCGAATATATCTGCTCGTCAGATCGGCATACAACGCATCACGGGTCGAGATATCAGGATGGACATACACACCGTCAAGGCCTGCCGCTGAATCAGCGCCCGGGCTCCACTGATAGGACATGGTATAAAAGCCGGTCTTCGAAAATGTTGGGGTAGAATAAGCGCCTGCTCCGCTTGTACCGGCGGCGGTGATTAACTGCAGTTCATTATTTTGTGCAACGCTTCCGGTCGGTGCCGTGGCATCAGTCACCGTGGTCCACTTTTCCGTGTCGATTGTTGTTCCCGTAAAATCATCCCACAGCGCATACACGTTATTTTTGTTTGCCGGCGGATTTGTGAGCGTAGTATTTCCATAATAGATATAGTAGCCCGCGTCAGGCGATGCGGAGGTATTCTGAGCTTTAAACACAATTTCTACATTATCTACCGCAAACGCGATCACATCCCTGTCAATTTGATTTCCGTTGTAATAAATGCGGACATCATCACCTTTGATTCCAGAAAGCGAAGCATTATAGAAGGAAGATGCGTCCGGAGTCGTTAATGTGCCAAGTTTAAAAACAATACTGTCTCCAGTATCTGAGGCTGGGATAGTCAGCTGACGTCGATGTTCAAATTGCTGACACATGCTCGTGCCTGCGGGCATGGTCTGATAATACCCGACAATTCGAAAATTTGCCGTCGTAGCGGAACCATTTCTCACAACAATTCGTCCGGCGTTGCCGTTCCACACGCCGGCCGAGTCACATTGGCGGTAGTAGAGATCATCCGGATTTCCTGTATTATATATTTTCCATGGATCCGACTCATCAATGCTGTTGCGATACACCGCGACAATCCGGATAACCATGTCAGTATTGGTAAGTATCGGATTACCGATTCGCAAGTCGATAGTCGAGCTCAGGCCGACGCCAAGACCACTTACTTCTTTGACAAAAAACTTCACACCGGGATCTGTGATCGGAACCGCTGACGCTTGATTTTGGACGGATGGAATATTGCCCGAAGCAATGTCATTACCGTTCAGCAACAGCGATCCGGATACCGAAGTATTACCTGTAACTGAGACATCGCCATTGAATGCTGCCGCACCGGCGATAAGGCTCGTGGCAAATACCCTCCCGTCAAAATATCCCGCGTACCCATTTGTTGTATTTGCATTTTGTCCGTAAACTGCACGACCGTTGGTGCCCGCTCCGCTATTGCCACCGTACACTGCCGTAGCCCCGTCAAGAAGAGTAGAGCCCATGACGCCTTTTCCTCCATTAAGCACAGAGGTCACTCCCGTGACACCTGCGGAGATCGCCTGTGACGTAGCCCCATAGACTCCGTATCGCGATCCTGAAGATAGTGCGGCAAGAGATGCGTTCGTACATGACCCGCCTCCGGGACAATCAGTTAAAGATGTGCATGCCTGTAAATCATTTGTCCCTCCCTGACAAAAAGATCCATTCGTAAACCCAGCGAATCCGACATGCGTCCACGGGAAAAAAATCGCCCTGCCCGTTCCACCAACTTCGAGGTTCTGTGAAGGAACGGTTGTATCACCAACGCGCAAACGTCCGCTTCGTGCCTCAGCCTCTCCGCCTCCCGTCCAATCTTTACATATTCCACCCGGGCAATCACCCGCCACCGTGCATATCATCGAGTCATTCGTTCCTCCAGAACAGTACGATCCAAGTATCTTACCGCCGCTATGCAGAACTTCTAAACCGGGAGTAGGATCCTGGTTTAGGGCGCCTGGAGGCGCACCCGGGGGCTGCTGCCACACCTGCGCAAAAAGCACGCCGCCGGTCATACCGACGATGACTACAGCCAGCGTAACAATATATCGAATGTGTGGCGATATACGCATAATCGACTTTCGTCTATTCTCAGTCAATCGGACCGCCGCTACAAGCGATAAGCGGGTCAACACAGAACTGCGTCTGTGGTCCTCCGGGAGCATTACACCCAATGTCGCATGCCGTGCCGACGCATCCGCTGGGGTTCGGCCCGTCAGATGCACAGCAATTGGCCCCGGGACACCCGACAGTGAGCGTCCGTACGAAAGGATCTGAAACTAAACCGTTGCTGGTGACGATGAGAGTCGCTGTCTGTGTGCCGAGCTCATTAAATTGTACCGAAGGGTTTTGCACCGTCGAGGTTGCGGGATTTGTTCCCGTTCCGGTAAATGTCCATGACCACGTCGGAGATGAACCTACGATAATCGGATTAGCATCAGGAGTAAACGTGACCGTTTGTGGCGTAGTCGGCATTGTACCGTTCGGATTCATCGTGAAGATTGCTGCGGGACGTAAGTCTCCCCGCACAGCCGGAGAATTTTGACAGGAGGTGTTATTGCACGCCCGGATATAGAAATTGTTGATGGAGCCGGTTTGCCACTTGTTTGAAGCAAAGAAAGAAGTGACATCAGGTATGCTTGACGTACAATCGGATATCGCGCCGGAATCTCCATACCCGGTACCGTAAAAGATTTGGCAAGTGTACGTGCACGGTGAAGAGCATTTACCGGATGTGATATCGGTAAACAGCACAGTCCCATTAATGCTTCCCACAAAATTTGTATTTTCGGTGATTGCACCATTTGCATTGACCCGCAACGAGGCGGCAGGCGGCGGCACCGCACCGCATACCTGTTCAGTTCCATATTCTTGATAGAAAGCGATAAGTCTGAATTGCGCCGCAGAACCGAGCGTATTACGAATATGAAATGTTCCGTTAAAGACATTGACGTTACACTCACGGTACTCTAAATCAGCGGCAACAGCGGGATAATACTGGTGAAAAGTCTGTCCGCCGTCAGTGGAATATTGTGCAAAGTACGACTTCACGACCATATGCTTGGTCAGAAAATTATTTTGTTGAGTCCAGTCGAGCGTGGAATTATCTGCAACATCACCGTTAACGGTACACCCGACACAACTCATCTTTGCCGCATTAACAAAATCGGAGTCCGACGACAACGTAAATGTTTTAACACCCGGATCTGTTGCGGGAGCGGCAGCGCCCTGATCCTGAATAGATAGGGCATTTAAGCCATTGAACGCCGACCCACCTACCGTCAACGTCCCGGTAATACTTACATTTCCGGTAACATCAACATTACCACCGAACGAAGCGTTGCCTGCAGTTAAGCTGGTGTACGCGCCTGACTGAATGAAGAGTCGACCGTTAAAATACCCTGCGTATCCGGTAGTTGCATTCGTATTTACCCCGTAAATCGCATAGCTGTTATTTCCCGTCGCAACACCATACACACCGTATCCTCCGTCACTCGCGCTCCCCTCAACACCTCGCGTACCAGCCCCGGCGGTTGTCCCGTATACCCCCGCATAAGAAGAAGTGGAAGTTCGCCCATAAATACCGTGTCCTGTCGTGCTTAATGCGCCAATACTTGCGGTAATACCCGCAAAATCGTTTGTACCAACACGGAGTTGATCGGATATTAGCGTATTTCCTGACACATAGAGCACAGTGCTCCCATTATTGGGATTTGCCTGTCCGAGTGTTAGCCCGCCAACACGTGCCTGCGGATCCCCTCCGTATCCGGGTGTGCTACCGCCGTATAATGGCGCATCGATATTCGGATCACCGGGATTCACCGGCGGCGCGGATACCGGCCCCACCCATTGCCCCTGCGCAACCTGTATATATGTGGCAGTTACCAATACTCCCACAGAAACAACCAAACACAAAAACGCTATGGCAATCCTTAGATGAGGCGGAGATAGTCGCATAATACGATAGTTAGAGTAGTAGTATTTATTTTCCTCCAAAAAATTCCTTTTCACTACCACCAATTGACAAAATCCATTGCAAAAGTGATAATGAAGATGGAATTTGTAATTAGCTTGAGGTTATTCTACCATAAAATAGTCACTTATGTCAAACGAGGTAACACCGTCATCTACTCCTTCACACCGCCTGTTGATCATATCAGTTGTCTGCCTCGTGATTGTTTCTGTACTCTTCATTGTGCTTATGTATACATTGAAGAAAGATACCGACACGGTAACATTTACGAATGAGCCGGCCGTTCTTGACCAGCCTGAATACCTTTCTGGACGAATTGCTTCAATGAATGCGGATCAACGTACACTGACGCTAGAAGCCCAGTTACCGGATACGGCTAATACTCAAATGACAACTCAAAAAACGTTTACAGTGAACATTACCGACCAGTCAAAGATTACAAAACGTAATATTGCAATTCCTGACCGTGACACCGCGACATCCGAAGCTGAGGTTGGTGAGCTCGCACCGGGTCAGAACGTCGTTCTTACCACACAAAATAATCCCCGTGTCCCCGGAACGCTCGACGCACTTACCCTTCAGTTCTACTACGAAAAGTAAATCAATTTATCAGTCAGCTATTTATTATTTAGACTAAAAAAAAATTATGAGTCCACTCGCATGGGTCATCATCGTAGTCATCGGAGTACTTGTTCTTTCGCTTATCCGCATATTTAATATTCTTATTCGCCTTCGCAATCAGACTACGGAAGCATGGTCCGATATTGATGTACAGTTAAAACGAAGGTACGATCTTATCCCAAATCTTGTGGAAACGGTGAAGGGGTATGCAACGCATGAACGGGAATTATTCGAAAAAGTTACCCAGGCTCGAACCGCAGCCATGGGAGCCCAATCGCTTCCTCAGCGTCAGGAAGCTGAAAATATGTTGACCGGGACCCTGAAATCATTGTTTGCCGTTTCAGAAAATTATCCGGATCTGAAAGCAAATGCAAACTTCGCCAAGCTCCAGGATGAACTCTCGGATACCGAGAACAAAATCCAGGCTGCACGCCGCTTTTACAACGGCAATGTACGCGATTTCAACACCAAAATGCAGGTATTCCCAAATAATATGATTGCTAAATCAATGGGTTTCAAAGAATTTGAGTTCTTTGAAGTTGAATCCGAGGTTGAAAAGCAGCCGGTAAAAGTCAGTTTCTAAGAAGCAGACATTCAGCGCACACGATCACGCCCCGCGAAAAAATCGCGGGGTTCGTGGCTAACCTACCCACTGTATGGCCACAACCTATACGCACATAGCGGCAAATAAGCGCAAATCCTTTATTCTTTTGCTCGTCTTTTTTGCGATTATTATTGGCATCGGATATACGATTGATGCAGTGCAGGGATCGGGAAGCTGGTTTTGGGTGATCATCGCGCTTATCTACGGGATCGTGAGCGCGCTCGTCGGATATTTTTCCGGAGACAAAATTGCACTTTGGACATCGGGAGCACGCGAAATTACCAAAGAGCAAAATGCCTATCTGTACCGAATGGTTGAAAATCTGGCAATAACGACAGGGCTTCCGACGCCAAAGGTTTTTATTATCCCCGATGATGATATTAACGCCTTCGCCACAGGACGCGATCCGCAACACGCGTCGATTGCCGTCACCCAGGGCGCGATTCAAAAATTAGAGAATGAGGAACTTGAAGGAGTTGTCGCTCATGAACTTTCGCACATCGGCAATTATGATATCCGCTACATGACACTGGTCATCGTCCTCGTGGGAACAATCATGGTATTATCGGACATGTTTTGGCGCGTACGTTTCTTTGGCGGCAGGGGCAACAATCGCGATAGCGGTGCGGGCGGCATCATTGCCATTGTCGGAATCGCTCTTCTTATTCTTTCGCCTATTTTTGCCGAACTGATACGACTCGCCGTTTCACGCAAGCGTGAATATCTCGCTGATGCATCCGGAGCTCTGCTTACCCGATACCCCGAGGGTCTTGCACGGGCGCTTGAAAAGATAAAAGTACAGGGTGCGCGTATTGAACGCGCTTCAAAATCAACCGCGCATCTCTATTTTGCAAACCCGTTGGCAGGCGGCGCCACGCATCTCTTTTCCACTCATCCACCTATCGACAAGCGGATCGCGACGCTTCGCGAAATGGGTAATATCACGCAAAGGTAAACGACTGGCGCATCGAGGGAGAACAGACACTCCACGGAGAAAAAAGCGCGACCGCATCCAATTTGACTACCCTGTCTCCGCATGGTATTTTTTCCCTACATTAGAAATCACTTATGGAAAAAAGCATACTCAATAAATTCAGTTCACACCTCAAAAATGCGCTAAAGAACGCAAATACTATCGCGTCCGAGCTTGGACACGGGACAGTGAATCCGGAACACCTCTTGTTCGGGTTAATCATGCAACGCGGAAGCATCGCCGCTGAACTGCTTGCAAAAGTAGGACTCACGAATGAAAAGATTCGCCGTATTATCGTTGAAAAAAATCAGATTGTACTTACTGGAGAAAAAACTTCGCGGTTACCCGGATCACGAAAATTATCTGACCAATCAAAAAAAGCTATTGAAAAAGCCGCCTTACTTGCCCACCAGTACAAGCACGCATATATCGGAACGGAACATCTTCTCCAGGCACTTGTCGCATTGCATACCGAGACGCTGGAAACGTTGTGGCGTTCGTATGTGATTAATACCCAGGAGGTCGGCAAAAATCTTGAAGCGGTCATGAAAAGCACCTCGCGATTTCCCGACATTACCCAATTGTTCGAGCAGGCAAAAGAATTTGAAAAAGTTGAAACAGTCAAGCATCATTCTCACGCACCGGCGCTGGACTTTTTTACCACCAACCTTACCGACGCCAAACTGCAGAAAAGTATCGACCCGGTCATCGGCCGGACAAAAGAAATAGAGCGTTTGATCCATATCCTCTCCCGCCGGACAAAAAATAACCCGGCATTAATCGGCGATCCTGGCGTAGGAAAAACGGCAATCGTTGAAGGACTGGCAAAAAAAATTGTTGAAGGCGACGTGCCCGATGTCCTCCTGAATAAACGCATTTTAAGCTTAGATCTCAGTTTGGTGGTCGCGGGCACTATCTACCGCGGTGAATTTGAAGGACGATTCAAACAGATCATCGACGAAATCAAAGCCGATCCGAATACGATCCTGTTTATCGACGAGCTTCATACCATCATCGGCACCGGTTCAGCAGCCGGGTCAATGGATGCCGCCAATATCCTCAAACCGGCGCTGGCCAAAGGGGAAATCCGATGCATCGGCGCGACAACGATGGATGAATACCGCAAGCATATCGAGTCAGACCCCGCACTTGAGCGCAGATTCCAGCCGATTATCGTCGAAGAAGCGAGTATTGAAGAAACGCGAAGCGTCCTTCACGGCATTAAGCAGAATTACGAAACATACCACCGTGTCGGCATATCTAATGAAGCCATCGATGCCGCGGTTGAACTCAGCGCCCGATATGTCCAGGACAAACAGCTTCCGGACAAAGCCATTGATTTGCTCGACGAAGCGGCATCCAAGATTAAGGTAAAACTTTCCAGCGACGGCATACTCCGCGAAATCAAGACGGTTGAAGACCAGCTCGCCAAGCTTCGAAAAAAGAAGCATCAGGCGGTAAATAAGGAGCAATTCCAGGAAGCACTCACCTACAAAGGCGAGGAGAATATCCTGCTGGAAAAATTGGTCAGTCTCCGAAACAAGCAGACTGCAGCAGAAAAAACCATGCTTGGCGAAGTGCATCGTGCAGATATCGCCGAAATTATATCACGTATGACCGGCGTACCCGTTCAGGATTTGATAGCCACGGAAAAAGAACGGTTGATTAATCTTGAGAAGCTGATGGGTGAAAAAATTGTCGGTCAGGATAGCGCATTGAAGACCATCGCGGACTTTATCCGCCGCTCGCGCGTAGGCCTGGCAAACCCAAACAGACCCATGGGTTCGTTTATTTTCCTCGGTCCGTCCGGAGTAGGAAAAACTGAGACTGCGAAAGTACTGGCTAAACTAGTCTTCGAAGATGAAAAAGCGCTGATACGGATCGACATGTCAGAATTTGCCGAAAGTTTCAACATTTCTAAACTGATCGGTGCACCCGCAGGGTATGTCGGATACAAAGAAGGCTCTAAACTGACCGACGCGGTCAAGCGCAGACCATATGCCGTGGTGCTCCTTGATGAAATAGAAAAAGCGCATCCGGAAGTATTTAATATCCTCCTCCAGGTACTCGATGAGGGGCACCTCACCGATGCAGTCGGCAAAAAAATCAATTTCAAGAATACGATCGTCATCATGACATCTAATGTGGGCAGCGAAAATATGCGTATCGGTGCAGAAATCGGATTTAATGCAAAAACCCCGACAGACGAAAAAGAGGCTATGAGAAAATTCAATGAAATTCAGGAACGGGTTACCAAAGATTTAACACAGCGCTTCCGACCGGAATTTATTAACCGCATTGATAACATTATTGTTTTTAAACCGCTTACCGCCCCGACAGTCGAACGAATAGTTGAAAATGAACTTCGGGATCTTGCACAGCGCGTGAATGCAAAAGGTATCGAACTCCACTGGGACGCTAAGGTCATCAAGCACATTGCATCGATCAGTTTTTCAGCAGAACAGGGCGCCAGGGCGGTGCGAAAGAAAATCCAGGAACTGGTTGAAACTCCGCTTGCACAGGCATTGCTCAGCGATCAGTTCTCCGTAAGCAAATCGATTACGCTGAAATTGAAAGGTAAGATCATCGAGTTGGAATAGGTTTTTTCATCATTCATTTTTTCACTCCGTATGAGTATAGGGAGTACGTTTGTTTATCTTCAAAAAATAGCCGCCAATCTCCTTTTTCCTATAGAATGCATAGCATGTGGGAAAGAGGGCAATTGGCTTTGTGGTACATGTATAACCCATGTGCCCTATTGGACTAACCGCGTATGCCCGTACTGTTTTACATCTTCACCGACGGGAATATACTGTTCAACATGCAAAAAAACATCGGCGCTTGAACGGTTGTGGATTGTACTGCCCTACCGTTTCCCGACTGTTCATGATCTTATTCATACGCTCAAGTACCAGGGCGCTACGTCGCTGAGTGCCACGCTCCATGTTCTCATGGAATCGTCCCTGAAAGAATACCGCCGACGGGTATCCTCTGTCGCAGAAATCGTAATTCCCATCCCTCTGCATGCGCGAAGACAGAGAGAGCGAGGATTTAATCAGGCTGATATTCTTGCACAGATTTCTGCTTCATGCTTGAATACCAGATACGCTCCACGGATATTGCAAAGAGTGCGTAAAACCGAGAGTCAGGCCCTTCTCTCCCGA
>JBAZCI010000038.1:0-9633 GCA_041671025.1 Patescibacteria group bacterium
GTACCCCGATTCCTTGCGCTTTTTGCCCGAACGGATATGCCTAAAGTCGGACCGGTACGATCATCCCGTCCCTACTACGCCGACTGGGCAAAAGAGTACCTCGCGCCGTATCTTCACGCAGGCGGTAGCCGGGATGCATTCAATGAAATTGGCAGACTGCGACTGCGGAGCATCGACGCATTGGTTAACAAAACCGCTAAATATTTTTATCGCGCAGGAAAAGTAGCTACGACACATAATTTATTTACCAAAGGATCGACACTTGCAGCTATCAAAAAGGATTTCAAAGCTGACGGTGCAAAATCATTATTTCAATCATGGAAATTTAAAGATGATCCGTTGCTGGCAAAACGGCCGAATGAAAAACGACAGCTGATTATCGACTTCAAATCAGGAAGTCAGTACATTGTGGCATATAAATACGAAAAGGCGTCCAACAGTTACCTTCGTTTTAATGGCGGTAAAGCGCATCTCGATGCCAACTACCCGAAGCCTACGCAAATCCGGGCAAAGAATGTGATTGTCCAGCTGATTGAAAAAGAAAAAGTTCTCGACCGCCAAAAGCATCTTGAATTAAAAATCACCGGAACAGGACGCGGCTGGCTCCTGCTCGACGGCAAGCTGCACCAAATTATCTGGAAAAAGCCGAATGCATCCGCACGCACGATGTACTACTACTTGAACAATAAGGAAGTTGAATTTAACCGCGGTAACACGTGGATTGAAGTCGTACCGAAAGATCGGCCGGTAGTGTATAGGTAATTCAGTTTCATTAAACAATATCATTTCATCAGACCAGGTCAAGAGACCTGATCTGTGTTTTTTTATATTTGACTTCGTCTGGTCATTTTGTTAAGGTCACGTAAATAAAAGGTAAACAAATAACCGTTCACTCATAACACAGGAGTAGTCATATGAAACGGGCACTTATTTCCGTTTCGGACAAGCGAGGCATAGAAGAATTAGCTCGCTTCTTGGTGGAACACGAATATGAAATCATTTCAACGGGCGGCACCAAAACGACATTAAAAGATGCAGACATCCCTGTCACCCCGATTGCAGACTTCACTGGCCAACCGGAAATTCTCGAAGGCCGCGTGAAGACGCTCCATCCAAAAGTTGCCGCGGGGATTCTTTTTCGCCGAAATGTGGCGGAAGACCTCCACACAATGGATGCACAGGGATATGTCAGCATCGACATTGTCGTCGTCAATCTATACCCGTTCGCTCAAACTGTTGCGTCCGGAAAACCTGAAGCCGACATTATCGAGAATATCGATATCGGCGGTCCCACGCTCGTGCGTGCCGCGGCGAAAAATGCTGAATGGGTCACCATACTCACCGATCCGTCACAGTATTCGCAATTTATGCGGGAATATGACAATGGCATTTCAATCGAATTCCGACACAAATGCCGTAAAGCCGCATTCAAGTTGGTCAAAGAGTACGACATCGCGATCGATGAATACTTTTCTGGGAATGGAAGTGGCGCTTCTGGACCTTCTCCATCCGTTTCACTCCCTGAGACACTTCATATCGATCTTCGGAAGAAATCCGCTCTTCGCTATGGAGAAAATCCTCATCAGTTCGCTGCTCTTTACCGTACGGCAGATGATACGACGCTTTCACTTGTCGATGCAGAGCAACTCGCCGGCAAGGAATTGTCCTACAACAACTACCTCGATCTCGATTCAGTGTTGGGGATGATTCTCGACTTTGATCAACCATTCGCGACCATTTCCAAGCACACGAATCCGTGCGGTGCAGCCGTTGCAGATAGGTTGGCTCACGCATACAGTGCAGCCTACGAAGCTGATCCTTTATCGGCATATGGCTCGATTATTGGCGTGAATCGGGTTGTAGATCTCTTCACTGCTCAACTGATACACACTACCGAGTTTGTTGAGTGCATCCTCGCACCCGATTTTGAGCCCGATGCTTTGGCCTTGCTTAGTAAGAAAAAGCAGCGCCGCCTACTCCGTCTTCCTGCAATCGGAAGCGTCGCTCCGGGCTCACATTGGCTCCGAGCAATTCACGGTGGATTCCTTTACCAGTCAGCTGATCGTCATACGATCGGCGAAAATGATTTAACTGTCGTCACAGAAGTAAAACCGACGGCAGAACAAATCAGGTCACTCCTGTTTGCCTTCCGACTCGTGAAGCACGTTAAGTCGAATGCGATCATTGTCGTCCGTGACACACACCTCGTTGGCCATGGCGCCGGACAAACATCACGCGTCGATTCCGTCGACATTGCTGTGAAAAAAGCCGGCGACCGTGCAAAGGGAGCGGTACTCGCTTCCGATGCATTCTTCCCAATGGCCGACGGTGTCGAAGCTGCTGCTGTAGCAGGCGTTACTGCAATCATCCAACCCGGCGGATCAAAGAAAGATGACGAGTGTATTGCCGCTGCCAATGCTGCAGGTATTGCAATGGTCTTTACCGGCATCAGACACTTCAAACACTAGCCCATGTTCATTACAACTGTACATTCTCACGAGCCCCGAACGCTCGTGTTTTTTTATTTCCCAATACTGTAGTGATAAATAATACCTGTTATTGTTGACAAAATGGCCTATTTATGCTATGATTAGTGCAATGATACAAAACAAAAACGATATCAAAGAAGTAAAAAAACGCGAGGCAAAGCGAACAGAGTTTGTCTCGATTGTTTCGCATCAGTTAAGAACCCCACTCTCAATCGTGCGGGGGTATCTTGAGGCGCTTTTGAACCAGGACCAGGGTCCGCTGACGCCCGATCAAAAAGAGTACATCGCGGAAGCCCTGCAGAAGAACAATACGATGATTCAAATGGTCAATGATTATTTGAGCGCCGCACAGCTCGATGACCAAAAAATAGAAATGCACGTCAGCGCCACCCAGATTGAAGATATTGTCGAAGAAATCGTACAATCGTTAAGTCCATTTGCGACCGCATCAAATTGTGAGTTACATTTCGAGAAGCCTGCACAGCCATTGCCTTCCCTTATGATCGATCCTATTAAAATAAAGCAGGTGATCGAAAATGTTGTTGCAAATGCCATAAAATATACCGGACGAGGCGGACGGGTAACGATTCGCTTATCCGCACATGATGACGGCGTAGAATTTACTTGCGAAGACACCGGCATTGGTATCCCTCAGCAACAGCAGGCGGATATTTTTACACGCTTTTTTCGCGGTCACAACGTTATAGGTAAGGATACGCAGGGATCGGGACTCGGGCTCTTTATTGCAAAAGTGATGGTCGATGCCGCACACGGCAGGATTTGGTTTGAATCACAAGAAGGAAAAGGTACGACCATGCACGTTTTCCTTCCTCAAAAAACGGAGTAATATTATTCGTATGGAGGAAAAAAAGAAAATTCTCCTCATCGAGGATGATCTGTACCTCGTCAAAATCTACGGCAACAAATTGCGCCTGAACGGTTTTGCTATTTCCGTTGCCACAACCGGAGAGGAAGGGCTGCACAAGGCCGTGACAGAACAGCCGCAGGTTATCTTGCTTGATATCATGCTGCCGGGCATTGACGGCTTTCAGGTACTTGAAGATCTAAAAATGAAAAAAGATACCAAGGCCATTCCGGTTATTATCATGTCCAACCTCGGCCAGCAAACCGATATTGAACGCGGCAAAGAACTCGGCGCAGACGATTATCTGGTGAAAGCAAATCTTTCGCTCATACATTTGGTAGAAAAAATAAAAAAATATCTGGCGTAACCCCTATGGCCGTAAATGACAAAAAACTGTTGGCCGTACTGCGCGAATCGGAGCTCCTCACCCCGGATCAGCTTGAACGCGCCGAGGCGGAAGCTCAGCGTGCACATTTGACTCTTGCTGACATACTCGTACGCAATGAATATGTATCCGACGAACATCTCGGACAGATTATCGCCGATTTATTCGATGTGCCCTTTATCCGTCTCGCCAATACGCCTATTGATGAAAAAACATTGAGGCTAATACCTGAAATCGTCGCACGCAATCAATCGATTATCGCGTACCAATGGGATGATGAAGGGGTACGCATCGCGATGAACAACCCCGACAATGTAGAAATAGTTGAACTGCTCAAAAAAAGACTCGGCGCACCTATCCAAGCTTCATATGCAACCGCTGAGGACATTAAAGAAGCTCTCCGTCATTATCGAAAAAACATCCAGGAAGAATTCAGCGATATTCTCAAACGGCATGTCGAGCAAGCTGATAAGGCGCAAGCTGAGGACGCGCCGATTATTGCAATTGTCGATATGCTCATTTCGTACGCGTATGAAAACCGCGCATCGGATATCCACCTCGAGCCGCACGATCAAACACTTGTCGTCCGGTACCGCATTGACGGCGTTCTTCACGACGTCGCTGATATTCCTAAACGACTGCAGGAACCGATGGTCTCCCGCATTAAAATTGTGTCCAGCTTGCGTACTGATGAGCATCAGGCAGCACAGGATGGCCGGTTTCAAAAAAATATCGATGGCGAAAAAGTTGATGTCCGCGTATCCATTGTTCCTATCTCCGAAGGGGAAAAAGTGGTCATGCGCCTACTCTCCCAGGGCACGCGCAGATTTAGCCTGGAGGAATTGGGCATGGAATCTCGCGACCTGGCTGTGATCCAGGATGCGCTAAAAAAACCGCACGGCATGATTCTCGCTACCGGTCCCACCGGATCCGGAAAAACGACAACGCTCTACGCCATGCTGAAAATACTCAACACACGTACGGTAAATATTTCAACGATCGAAGACCCTGTCGAATATGACATCGAGGGCATCAACCAGATCCAGGTAAATACCGGAACGAACCTTACCTTTACAGATGGCCTCCGATCGATTCTCCGGCAAGACCCGGACATTATCATGGTCGGAGAAGTCCGTGATCAAGACACCGCAAAAATCGCCATCAATGCCGCAACGACCGGACATCTTGTCCTCTCCTCCCTTCATACCAATGACGCAACGACAACATTTCCCCGATTACTTGATATGGGTATCGAGCCGTTCCTTATCGCATCAACAATCAACGTCGTCATTGCCCAACGACTGGTCCGTCGCATTCACCGCGGGTGTATCGAGAGCTATGTGCCGACACAGATTGAACTGGCACATATCCAACGCATACTGGGCGAGAAAGAAATGCAGATGCACAATATCAAAAGAAAGGGCGCACGTCTGTACCGCGGAAAAGGGTGCGATGTATGCCACGGCACCGGATTTGAAGGGCGGATAGGTATTTTTGAAGTTTTACATATGAATGAACACGTACGTAGCCTTGTTATGGCACGTTCGAATGCCGAAGATATCCGAAGTGCAGCAATGAGCGAGGGCATGACAACCATGTTTACTGACGGGATGCAAAAAGTACTCCAGGGAGCCACAACACTTGAAGAGGTCATGCGGGTGACCAAAGAATAGTCGTACCAATATGAAATTTCGATACGCAGCTGCAAAAGCTTCCGGAGAAATTGTCAGAGGTAGTCGCAGCGCTGAGACAAAAGAAGCACTCGGGCGCATGATCGCATCCGAGGGTCTTATGTTGATGTCGGCACAGCCAATCGGCTCATCCATGAAACACACGCTTGCCTCATTTGAACTGGGCCGCGTCCCTGCAATTGATATTGTGCTCTTTGCCCGACATTTAGCGGTCATGATGAAGTCGGGAATGGCCCTTGCAGAAAGTTTGTCCATTATTGCCGACCAAACATCGCGACAAAGTTTCAAAAAAATTATCCTGAACATCTGCGAAAGCGTAAAAAACGGTACACGTCTGGCAGAAAGCTGCGAGCGCCATCCGAAGGTATTCAACGGACTGTCAGTCAACATGATTCGCATCGGAGAATCGTCCGGAACACTTGATACATCGTTAGAGTACCTGGCCAATGAACTGGAAAAGGAATATGAATTACGGCAAAAAGTACGGGGAGCGCTTCTGTACCCGCTCATTATCCTTATCGCCACTGTAGGTATTGGCGGCGCACTTTCAGTTTTTGTCCTTCCAAAATTGGTTACGCTTTTTTCCGGTATGGACATCACGTTGCCCGTCGCAACGCGCGTCTTTCTTTCTATCGCCACATTCTTGAGTGCGTGGGGCATTTGGATTGCCCTGGGCATGATCATCCTCATGCTTGTATTGCGGATGACACGTCATACGCGCGTTATCGGCAGCCTGATTGATCGTACGGCTCTCTGGGTACCGTTCTCACGCTCAATGACCCAGCAAGTGGTCATGGCACGGTGCACGCGCACACTGGCACTGCTTTTGAAAAGCGGACTGCCGCTCGTTGAAGCGCTCACCATTACCCGCGGCACAATAGGAAATTCTGTATACGCTTCTCATCTGCTCACAATTCAGAAAAAAGTGGAGACGGGAGCCGTGCTGGGTAAAACACTGGGTGAACACGAGCGCTACTTCCCGCGAATTGTATCACGAATGATTTCTGTGGGAGAAAAAACGGGGAAACTGGATCAAACTCTGTCATACCTCTCCGCCTTTTATGATCTCGAGGTAGATAATGCGACCCGCAATTTAACTACAATTATTGAACCCGCTCTGCTCATTGCCATCGGCGTCATTGTCGGCGGACTGGGCATCGCGATTATCACTCCAATTTACCAACTTTCAGGATCTCTCGGAAGGTAAAGCTCATATGACCCGACAGTCAGCCCGCCATCAACCCGTGCACGGATTTACGGTGATCGAAATACTGCTGGTGATCGCCCTGTTCGGACTACTGTCCGCACTCGCTGTTCCTTTTTATTCTTCATTTCAAACTCAGCAGCGACTTGAAGGAAAAAGAGCAGAGATCGTCTCCCTTATCCGAACGGCACAGGTTTCTTCCATGGCAGGCGCAGATTCAGATTCGCACGGTTTTCATGTCGAACCGACATCCGTCACGTTCTTTACCGGTTCTGCATATACACCGGGGCATCCCGACGCATTCACCGTTGACCTCGGGCCGCAGATGACCGTTTCGACATCATTCGGCGATACCGCACTCTTTCAGGCACCTACCGGAACACCCGACCGATTCGGTACGCTTACCCTCGGATTATCAACACGCTCATACACAATTACCATCAATGAACTCGGCACCGTCAGTTACAACGATTAGCAAGCGTCCAAAGGGAATTTCGATCATTGAAATACTGGTTGCAATGACGATTTTTGTTATTGCCGCAGCCGGCATTACGTTTATCGTCATAGACGCCCTCCAATCATCGCGCCGTGAGAATGACCGGCTCACCGCGCACTATCTTACCCAGGAGGCATTTGAAGCGGTGCATTCAATACGTAATCTCGGGTGGAGAGGACTGACGAACGGCGAGCACGGTCTTACCAGAGACCAAGGAACTTGGGAACTTACCGGCACGCCTGATACGGTCGGATCATTCACTCGCGCCATTCAGATCACCGACGTTAATCGGAATCTTGCCGGAACTATCGTTACATCGGGAGGAGTCAAAGACCTTGATACCAAAAAAATTACTCTACGTACATCGCGACAAATTTCCCCCGTGAGAACGGTGGAGTCCACGATTGAAACGTACCTGACAAATTGGCAGTCAGATAATTGGGTCCAAACAACGCAAACCGACTTTTCCGCCGGAACACACGTCAACACGGCTGTCAGTAACACGGGAGACGGTGAAGTACTCCTTGCCTCAAGTACGGGGACTCCTGTCGGGAACCGTTTTGTCCTCGATACTACCGCGGCAGCATTTACCATGACCTCCGCTCAACGATGGACTGCGCTTCGATTTACGGCTCACGCATCAAAAAGCGCCACAGGTATTCGCGTCTACCTGCAAACAGAAAATGGGGTCAGCCCCACATACCGATATGGAATACAGGCCGATAACAATGGATCTCCGAGCGGAACATGGCTAGGCACAACTCAACAGGGTTACCGGGATTGGACTGCAACTACTACCGGATGGCAGATCATAACCTTAAACGAGTCCGTCCCGCTCGTTTCCGGATCCGTGTACCATGTCATTGCGAGACATCAGACCGGGACAATTTCCGCAAGCCGCTACGTCACACTTCGCTCAAGTAGACCGCAAAATCTGTTATACCCTTTTGAAAGTACGGACGATCCAGAGAACAACATTCTTACTTCAACAAACAGCGGGAGTTCATGGACGACCACCAACACGCAGCCACTCTACGTACTTCAATATGCCGATGCCACATACGAGGGCAACCCCTATATCGCAAGAACCGAAATGTCCATCTTTGGCGTCAATCAGGTCGGCGAGACCTTTACCCTCAATTCTCCAACAACAGTGACTGACATCCGGGTATCTGCCCGCAAGAATTCCGCGCAAGTTCCCGCTCAAGATCTTCTTTTTTCCATCGTCAGTACCGCTACAGGCGCAGTGGTGACAAACGGAAACATCGTGCCCCGTGCATCCGCAACAACGGCCTACGCATGGTACACACATACATTGCCGGCACCCGTACTGCTTGCGTCAGGTACATACCGCATCACTTTTTCATCTCCTGTTTCGGTTTCAGCGCGCTCATATCGTATTCGCCGAGTCAACGCGACAAATGCTGCACAATATATTGCCGCAACTTTTGGCGGTGGAGCGTCAACTTTTGTTTCGAGCGTAAATGGCGGATCAACATGGACGGCAATACAAGAATCCGACATAGGCGGTTATGCATTGGGTACGCAGGGCGGATATGCATTAAGCGGTGAATATACCTCACAGGCGTTTGATGCGGGTTCCCTGACAGCCGTTCCTAATTATCTGAACTGGACTGCAACGCAGGCCCCGGGGACCTCCATTGAAATGCAGGCACGGACGGCAGATACGCAGGCCAATCTATCTGCGGCTCCATGGGTAGGCCCCGATGGAACTTCAGGCACCCGATATACCGTTCCCGGCGACACTCTTGGGCTTCACCCGGGTACCGCACAACACCAATGGATGCAATGGCGGGCATACCTCACCGGTGACGGACAGGCGACCCCCGCACTTGAACACGTTCAATTAAACTATGAATAGGTCGATAAAAAAAAGCAAAAAGGGCTTTACGCTCATAGAAATTCTTGTATACATGGGGATTGTCGTTGGTATTCTCATTGCTGCATCTACATTCGCTTGGAATATCATTGGGAGCAAAACAAAAAGCCAGGCGATGCAGGAAGTCCAGGCTAATGCCTATATCGTCATGGAGCGGATCACCCACGACATACGTAATGCTTCCGATGTGGATCCACGGTCGGCATTTGAAATTAATATTGCAGATCCGAGACATACCTCCGAAGCATTTATTCTTACCGCACAAGAAGTCAGTATCACGCCTATCGTCTATACTGTAGACAACGGCACCCTGTATGTCTCGCATGGGGGAGGCGCTCCTGTTTCAGTAACCTCCAACATTGTCGAGGTAACCGACCTGACATTGAGTGACCTGTCATCTCCTGCAGGTACAACCAAGCAGGTACTGATTCAACTTTCACTTATCTACCGAAATCCCTCCCAGCAAAATAGCCGACATGCTGAATTAACACTGACAACTTCAGCGGAGATCCGGAATATCTTACGATAAATATATGCACCATCGCCCTAAAGGATACATCGCGCTCACTGCAATACTCATCATACTGGCAACCACGCTTGCTA
>JBAZCI010000039.1:0-8913 GCA_041671025.1 Patescibacteria group bacterium
TAAATGTAGTTGTCTGGCCGCTCGTAATCGTATAGGTTCCGCTATTCGTGAAATCGCCCCCTACCGAAACGGCGTTCGCCGCCATGTTTAATGTCGAACCCGAAGCGATATTAATATCCCCCGCTGGTCCTGCAGCGGTTGCTGTTGCAGTAGTCGTAACCGTTCCGCCGGGAGTAAAATTCTTGCCTGTCAAAAGCCATAAACCCAATCCGGATTCTACCGTGAGATTGCCTACCGATACGGCATATCTGATTCCTGCATTGGTATTGTCTCCGGTGCCGAGAAGCGTGTTGGTATACGTCGTTCCTGATTCTGAATCAACAATCACCCGGTTATCATAGATATCGATGCTAACATCGCTGTATAAGCTCGCTGCAAGCGTGGCTGTTGTCGCTTTTTTAGATTCCGTGCTGGCAATATAGAGGACAATCGGTTGATCGGTTGCGCCTGGAAGCGTCGCCGCTGATATGACGAATGTGCCTCCGGTGCTGTTACAAAGTCCAGTAACGCCTGCAGCGCCGTTTGTAGAGACCGCAATATCCAATTGCCCGCCGCCGTCAGTCGTGCAATTGTACGGTGTTACGCCGTCATCGGAATAGACTGTACCCAAGACACGAATACTCCCAAAATTCCAGTTGGTATTATTTCCCGAGTTAACATTACCCGTACCTGTTGCGGTGATCGTCGTACCGCTTCCATTGTCAGAATCTTTGACATCCGTATAAGTAACGCTCTGCGTACCGCCACCGAATTGAAATACAGCCGCTGTCCCTGCACTCGAGCTCCGCAGATATACGAGATTGCCGGCTGTACCGGTAAAAACTATATTTTGCGCAAAAAATGTGGTTCCGGTATTAAACCGAAGTTTCGTATTGGCAGTTGCAGCAGTAAAAGTCACGTTTACATTCATGGATGAGCTAAAAATAACCGAGGGGCTTGTTTGCGGATCAGATCCTGAAACATTTGTAATGGTAAGACTTGCCAATTGGCCAGCATTCCATGTTCCTGACATTGTTTGCTGTGAACTCCCACTCAGCTGAACTACTCCCAGGTTATTTGAAAACGTGCCATTATTCGTTACACTGCCTTTTACATCTAATGTATTCGAGGTGGAACTGAAGGAGGTATTTGCCTCGACCGTTACCGCACCGTTCACCGTCAGATTCGGATCATTCGTATTCAGATTTGTTACGGTAGTTCCAGTGCCTCCCTGGCTCGTTATCAACGCCCCTGAAATCGTGTAGGTGCCTGCAGCTGCGGTAACCGTGTTTGAAGCATTACTCCCGTACACTTCGACATCCCCGCCGTACGACCTCGCACTCAATGTCTGCCCATTTGAGGATGAATCAAACCGTAGTATTGATGAGATCGTTCCGCTGGTCGGAAAAGCGGTTGAACTTTTGTACGTCAAACGCCCGGCACCTGAAATGGTCCCATTAAGCGTGAGTGTCGTACCCGAATGCGTTACCGTGATATTTGAACTGATTGCGAGGCTGTCGCTCGTATCGACATTGAGCGTATTTGTCACTGCCATATCGCTCGTTGCGGTCGTGCTCGCAGCAGTTGCCGTTCCGATCGTGAGATTATAAAATGTGATCGACGGAGTAGTGCCACCTCCGATATTTCCATTACCTGTTAACGTTACCGTCGGTGATCCGGTGGACTTCGTAATGATGGCGCTCGTATCTTCAGTGGTGATATCTCCGCCGGCAACCGTCGTATCGGTATCAATATTTAATGTCGCCCCGCCACTGACAAGAATATCCCGACCAATAGCATTCGTTGCAGTATCCAAATAGGCGATCGCATTGTTATCGAGATGTAAATCACCACCGGTTGCGTTTGTCGTTACCGTCCCCCCGGGATCATATGTCTTGCCCGTCCATACATGGAGCTCCATACCTGATTCTGTGGTCAGATTACCCGTTGAGACCCCATAGCGGATACCTGCGTCCCCGCTTGTGTCGGCGGTTGCCAAATTTGCATTTGTGATAGGCCCGGCGTTTTCATACGTGACAGAAACACGGTTCTGGTAAATATGTAAATTACTAATACTCGATGTGGTATCAGCGGCAAGCGTTATCGTTGTACCGCTGATAGATTCGCCGCTGTCTATAAAAATTGCGATAGGATTACCTCCAGCCGCTGGAGCGGACGCAGAAATAGAGAACGCGCCAGTAGACAAAGTACAATCTCCTGACTGTAGAGTTGCACTCCCATTCACCGACGCACGAACCGTAATTGTATTGCCCGAGCAGTCATATGCCGTCGGCGATGCATTTTCATTAGTATAAATATTTCCGGTGATCGTAACACCGGCAGCAGGCACGTACTCAATCAGCATCCACAACGTGGTGACTTGTAATTGCTGACCGATGGGACTACTGGTACTCAAGTTTCGTACGCCAATCTGCGCACTATCCAAGGTCGTAGAAGTCCATGCGGTAGTCAGATGGGGACGTGAATACGCAGTCATTCCGTAAATTCTTGGCTGTGCCGCACGATGCGACATCCATGTAGTAGTTGTATAATTCGATTTGACACCTTCAATGACCGTGCCGCTTGCACTATCTTTGAGTCGTACGCTGGCCGGAAATGCAGTCGTACTACCGATGTTTGAGCGCATACCGACAGAGACAAGGGAAATTGTGTCTGATGCACCAATAGATTGCGTCGAACTATCAAAAACATTGACATCAGTAATGGCGTTCGCACCTCCAGAGTATATATATGACGTTGCATCATCGGGATCCACCTCGTCTACATACGTATAATCATTTATAAACCCCGAATTATCGCCTGCGGCGTTTGGCATAAGGTAGACGATTGATCCGACTCCCGGATAGCCGTTTTGTGTTGTGCCTGCATTTTGATTTACCGCAACGTCATCAAAATACCAGTCACCCTGCGTTTGTGCTTCAGCACCCAGATTGCCTCCGACTACGATGCTCGTGATGCCATTCGTAAGATCACGAGTCGCGCTCGATCCAAAATTTGTCCCGTTCACCCGCGCCTCGACCGTGTCAGTCGCTCCCGCACCGGATGAGTTTATCTGGAATTCTACACGATACCACGTACCTATGGTCAGTGCGCTTGACGTGCCGATGGGGGTTCCTCCGGAATCTTCATCGTGAAGCTCGAGCGTACTACTGCTAGTCAGGACAATAAATGCGCGATCAGTCCCGCCTGAGTCACGAAACGACATAATACGATTATTGGCACTCGGCGCCGTCTCAATGCGCAGATAAGCGCGGCCATAGTACGGACCATCAGCGTTCGCTGAAACAAAATCCTGTGCCACAGCTTCTGCGGCTCCCGAACTAAACCCATTAATGCGCAATGACCCCGAACCCGAGCGCAGATATGTTGATGTTGTATTAATCGTGGGCGAATTCGTAACGGTAGCCCACTCTTCCCCTGCAGTAACCGTCTGAGATTCAAATCCTGATGACCATACCCTACCCCCTTCTGCGGGTTCATACTCAACCAACAACCAGAGCGTCGACACGTGCACATCTGGAGTTGCATCATTAGCGGTAATGCGTAATGTTCCACTATCAACATCTGTAGCAGATATGGCACCACCGGCTGCGCTGGCTAACCCATAGAGACTGAGGCCGTAATTCCTTGGAGGGTTAGAAGTATTCGTACGATATGTTGCCAGTGAATCAAGAAATAATGTGCCTGTTGCCGACGTTCCGGAACCGGGAATTGTGGTCGACAACCGAAATGAAGCACTCTGGCTCGTGTCTGCATGCGTAAAGCGAACACCACCCTGAACAAGATTAATGGAATCGTTTGCGCCAATCCCTTGTGTCGAAGTATCCTCTAGGCTTACTTCCAGAAAATCAAAAGCGTTGTCACACACCACAATGGTCGTTGCATCATCAGGTCCACCCGCTCCCCGCTCATCAACAGCCTGGTACGACGCACTTGAGCCGGCACATGTATCTGAAGCCGCGGCGGCCGGTTGCCCATCCGGCATGAGGTGCACGATTCTCCCCGGCCCCGGCCAGTTTTCTGGAATACTTTGGGTGGCTGGTGGGGAATCATCACTATTTATGGCCAAATCATCCCAGTACATTGTAGAAGCACCCCCGGTATCAGTCGTCAGCGTACCTACTCGAACGGTCATGCCGCCGCTCGCATGATTTACTGTCCCAGATGAAAACGCGACACCGTCAATTCTCGCCTCTAGATATGTGGAGGCTATTGTCGTCGCGTCATACCTGAATTCAATACGGTACCAGGTACTGAGCGACAACGCTGCAGAAGTTCCTGTCTGCTGCGCATTATCTTCGTCATTCCATAATTCAAGCGTTCCATCACTATTCATCCGTATGCTTGTTTGTGTTGACGGGAAGCTATCCCGAAAATCCATAATTGCAACTTCAGTTTCCGGCAAATTCGTGACATACAGGTATGCACGAAAATAATAGTCATTATTTGAGTTTGCCGCGGCATAATTATACGTCGCTCCTGAAGTTCCAGCGGTCTCACTGGTCAGCAATGCTGCTACACCCGAACGAAACGTGGTCGTATCTATTGTCGGCGCCGTACCAACAGTGGCAGTGATCTCTTCATCAGCAGTAACCGTCTGCGATTCAAAACCCGAACTCCATAACCGAGTAAAGCTTGCCGCCCCCACTGAGTCGCTTGCAATCTGCCACTGACGCATCTCTTCAAATCCGCCAAACACCGCCGGACCTAAGTTATAAAATGCGGGCGAGATATCCGGCGCATCGAATGTATACGCGATTTTCTTTTTTTCGCCCGCACGGAGAGAAATCGGCCACAATATATTTTGCGTCCCGGCATCCCTGCCTTTTACGACAACCGTCCCTCCATCGCCAACTTCCGTAATATGAAATGTCGCGGGTACAGTTTCGGTAAATACGCCCGAAAAATCTTCGGTCGCTGTGATCGTAAATGCGACCGGATAACTTGCTAATGGATAAATGCGAGTCGGGAATTCGGTGCGTTCGATAAAGAAAGATTCAGCACTGCTCACAACAAACGTGTCATGTATCCGGTGGGTCCCCTGAGATGTAGTCGCCGTTACTTCAAATCCGTATTGTCCTTCATCAGTCGTTGTAAAAAATGCGGAATAATCAGCTTCGTTCGTCACGCTTTTATCCTTACATGTCGGATTCTTTACCACGGTTTTGTCGGCAGTGGAAAATGTTTCCACAGTTCCGCCCGGATGTTCAACAGTCACCGTGACCAGCGCGTGACATATCGTCGTCCCCAAGTCATCAAGCACGGTCGCCCCGATTTCCGTATACGTATCCGGCGCAATAACCGAACTGCGCACGTTTGCTGCAATCACGCCCCACGAAAAGTCTTGGACGACATCCTGCAAAAAGCCGTTCTGCTCGATCTGCAAATGCAGACGGTACTTACCCGGTTTTGTGAGTTCGTCCTTCGGAATTGTATATTCCGCGACGGTATCTTTGCCTTCCTGCCGAGTTTCGATATCAAACTCAACGGGAACAATCTTGCCCGTGGGATCAGTTAACTCGGCCACCTTCACATTTCTCCGGTCAGGCTCTACGCCCAAAAATGCAAATGTCGACTGTTCCTCAACTGCAATGGCGATTGACGGATCATCATCCGATGCGATATCAGTCGCTTCCATATGAATGCTCTTTGCGATATCTTCCGATAGCGACTCCGAGGGCGGACGACGCACCTGTATATGCAGAGCGATACTATCCAGGAACGCGCGGGATCCTTCCGTTGCCGGGACCGCGTTGTAATCAGCCCTGAATTGTAACGATGAAATATCCTCAAACTTCGTTACATCGACAGGATACGACCAGTACCCTTCGTGCGTTTTGTTGCTGATGTCTTCAAGCAGAGCAAATGAGTCGAGCTGTTTCCACGTCTTACCGTCATGAGAATAGGAGAAGTCAATAACGTCTTCATTACCCGGAAACGTGTCCACTCCCAGGGAATACGCTGCGGTTACCGTTTCGATACGAGTACCTTCGGGCAGCGGCTCTTTTAAGGCATACCCCGAGCACACGATGTGCGGGTCGGTTACCTGAGCGGGCTGAACCGCTTCATTTTCCGGAGGGACAGCTTGTACTTCAGAATCCGGTGTCACCGGATCCGCGGGTACCGTATCTGCAGATTCGTTTATCACGGTATCGCCGCTCTCAGGCTCAGGAGAAACTGCAGCGGGTGATTCTGCATCCGGAATCTGAAATGCAACCTGGTTGGAAAAGGTTGCGGAATTTGTTTCCAGAAATTCTTCGAGTGGAGTTGTCCCAAGCGCGTTGAGCTGTTGAGCCATTTCCGAATGCTCCCAGCCCGTACATGTAGCCGGAACAAGCGTTACCAACCCGAACGGATTATTTTCTGCATCTGCACCGACAATCCCGGTGAGCGGAGTGTACTGCAATCCAAAAATAACCAGAACAATAAGCGACCCGTATACGGCGACACGCCTCCCGATGACCGCATAACGGACCCACTGATTCATGGTGCGCAACGACGGGCTGTGGTGTATTTTTTTTACTCCTTTTATGTCTTCTGGACTTTCCATATTCAACCTCGCATAAAGACGTTCGACATCCTCCCGCGCATATCGGCGATCGAGACGGGCACCCATACGTATTGGAGTCAGCCGACCGGTACGATCCCAGTTCCGCAACGTGTTGCGATGTACACGAAGAATCTGACTTACCTGTTCAATAGTCAGTAGATGCGGCAGTGAAGAAAAATGTATTTCACCTTTGTTTCTCTTCACCTTTCTCCAAATCAATTGTCCCTTTTGTTTAAAAAAACTCAAAGTAACTTCTCTCCCATTTTTTACTTTTGCTAAGGTAAGAGAAAAAAACAACTCAACTTACCAATATTTTCAAATGCAGTATACCAGAAAATAAGCTTACTGTCCATATTCATGCGATATTCACACAGACGAGATACAATATATATGACTCGTTCGTTGACTCACATCAACTCTCTATCGTATACTATGGATAAGTTAAGATGATTATGGATCAAAACCTCCACCAACCAAACCTTGATGCGGGCGATGTGCGTACCCCGCAAGCGCCTGTGGTACCTCCTCGCCGTAAACGGATAAAACTCTGGTGGCTTTTTACATTACTCGGCATGATCGTAGTAGGGTTTGGCCTGGGCCTGACGGCAAAAGTCATCCTTTCGGTGAACAGTACGAATTCGGAAACGGGAGAGAAGGTCGTTTTTTTTGAACAGCTTAAGCGGCTCATTTCAAGTCCGGACAGACAACTTCAGGGCGAGAGCGCCGACAGAGTAAATATCCTCCTAATCGGCATTGGCGGCGAAGGACATGAAGGCGCATATCTCGCCGACACGATTATTCTTGCAAGCATCAAGCCGTCGACAAAAGAAGTTGCCATGCTCTCCATCCCGCGGGACCTCTATGTAGACATTCCTGATTACGGCACCCGAAAAATAAATAATGCCATGGCATTCGGGCAATCCGATCAATATCCGGGGGGTGGCGAAACTCTCCTCTCTCGGGTTGTATCAGAAGTCACGGGTCAGCCGATTCATTACTTCGCCCGCATTGATTTCGAAGGATTCAAAAAGGCCATTAACGACCTGGGAGGCGTCTGGGTAAACGTAGAGCAGTCATTTGCCGACTACCAATACCCCACCTCAAATTTTGGCTATCAAACCATTCGATTCAACGAAGGCCTCCAGAAAATGGACGGCGACACGGCACTGAAATTCGTCCGATCCCGCCACGGAACCAACGGCGAAGGATCTGACTTCGCCCGCTCGAAACGCCAGCAGAGCGTCCTCCTTGCGGCAA
Organism: Patescibacteria group bacterium; assembly: GCA_041671025.1. GTDB lineage: Bacteria > Patescibacteriota > Patescibacteriia > UBA10025 > UBA10025 > JBAZCI01. The sequence continues at coordinate 7,808 of JBAZCI010000039.1, forward strand.
AAGAACAGGGGCTTTCATTCCAAACGCTGATAACGCCAAAACGAATTATCGACGCGCTCGACGATCTCGGTCAGCACAACCGCACCAACCTCCAAATATGGGAAATTGTACGGCTTGGACAGCTGATGAGCGATCTCAAACAAGACGCTATCACCACAAAAGTTCTTGATAACTCAGCGGAGGGACTGCTGGAATCTTCAACCACGCAGGACGGGGCATACATCCTACTTCCCCGCGCCGGTTCGTATATCGACATCCAGGATCTGGCAAAAAACATCTTTGTCGCACAGGCGTCAGTTGACGAGAATCCGCGCATCGAAATTCAAAACGGGACAAAAGTATCAGGTCTCGCCGCACAAGCCGCTCAACAGCTTGCCAACAGCTTTACCGTCGCCGGCATCAGCACGGCAGGTAATCAAAGCTACGAGACCACGACGCTGATTGACCTGACAAAAGGTGCGAAGCCAAAATCACGCGAACGACTGCAGGAATACCTCAAGGTACAGAGCACATCCACACTTCCGTCATTCATTGCCAATGTCGATGCGCCCGTTAATTACGACAGCCTGAACCAGGTGCCCCAGCAGACCACAGAATCGGCGCGGTACCCCAATGTCGATTTTCTCGTCATCCTCGGTAAAGACTACGCCTCCCGACTCACGAATACGCCCTGACTGCACTGCTCCCCTCGTGGTACACTATCTCTATGACTACACGCAAGCTACCCACCGTAGTATTGGTCGGACGTACGAACGTCGGAAAATCGACTCTGTTCAACAAAATCACCGAAACATCAGCGGCGCTGGTTTCTGATATCGCCGGCACCACGCGCGACTCCCATTATCGCAGGCTCCAATGGAGAGACACGTCATTTACCCTCATTGATACCGGAGGACTGGAACAATCCCCGGCGAGCGAAATTGAAACCTCCGTACAGCGACAGGCACTTAAGGTCATCGAAAGCGCCGACGTCATTTGCTTCCTCATCGACGGCAAGACGGGAGTGGTCAAAGAAGACCGTCAGATTGCCCGGCGGATTCGTACAAAACCGAACGTCCTTCTTGTCGTCAACAAGCTGGACAGCCCAAGAGCGTTTACCGCGATGG
>JBAZCI010000040.1:0-7443 GCA_041671025.1 Patescibacteria group bacterium
GAGCACCGCGTATTCTGCATGTACGGTCGGAGGGAGCCCATGTTACAGCGGTGTTACGATTAATCGCCCGTTAGGGAGAATTGTGGTTGAAAAAAACCTTAACTGCGGTCGTGATCCTGCAATCGGTGGTGCACCTACCTGTTCTGCTACTGCTATAGCGGATCCCAGTCCCAGTATTCCGTACCCTGCCGCTAATTTTTCTGTTATCACCCAGGGATCATCGATGCGCATTGTCTATCCGTTCATTGTTTCGGGAGACCCGCATATCAGACAAGCTGTAGCTGTATTTGTGAGTCCAACTTTAACATGGACATACACAGACATGTCCACCGCGGGAGGATTTAGTCCAACGAATGAAATGTTCCCAGTTATTGGTGGCGAAGGTACGGACTATTGGATTCTCGGAGCGACAAAACTTGGTCCGGATCATTATATTCAGTACCGCAAGTTTAATGCGGCAAACGCGCCAATTTATCCAACAGCAGGTATCGCTACTATTAATGATGCCGGCTCATTAAGCGATGCTTCGCCCACAATTCCGTACGACCATTATGTCGGATACCTTACTTCGCTTGGCCATCCTGCATTTTCGTGGGTATATAACAATGCCCAAGTATTATTCCCGGAGGATCAAACTAAGATCCGCGTCGCAGGTTGGGCGTGGGCGCCGCCGATTGGCTGGGCGAGCTTAGATTATCTCAACACGGGAAACTTCGGGACGCCGTATAAGTACGGGGTGTATGTAAATGCTACGAATAATTGGATGGGCGGAGAAATGTGGTCACCCACCGTCGGGTGGATTTCGTTTGATGCGTGCACCGACAGAGATGCCGGCGATCTTGATGACACATTCGGTTCAAGTGGTACGGTGGACAGTATCTCCGGGACATATGCCATATACGACATAGCTGTTGATGACCAATACATGTATCTCGTTGGGCGCACAGATGCTCCACGATGGAGAATTGAAAAGCGTCGTCTGGATACCGGAGAATTATGTACAGGTGGCGCCTGTGGCGGCGTCGATTTTGGTACCGACGGGACTATCACTTCGTCCCTTCCGGCAATTCAGGCAATTGATGTGGCGATTGACGCGGATTATATGTATGCTGTTGGAAGCACCGCCGCACCCGGAGATTGGCAAATCGAAAAACGAAGACTTACCACCGGTGCGTTGTGCTCGGCTGCTGAAGGGTGTGCGGGAGGCCAGTTCGGTACTGGTGGCGTGGTGACATCGGTTGACGGCCGGTGGGCGTTTGGAGTCGCTATTGATGCGACTGCTGTGTATGTGGTTGGTGATAATGTTGCCTCAAACGGGGGCTGGCGGATTGAAAAGCGCAACATTGGGACGGGAGCATTAGATACAAATTTTGACGGTGACGGAATAGTAACCTCTACTGCGACTGGGGAAGCAGCGGATCTGCAGGTTGATACTGCATATCTGTATGTTGTAGGGACAAATCATATCGTTAACGGCCCCACGCGTATAGAAAAAAGAAAACTGGATGACGGCTCCCTATGTACGCCCTTGAACTGCGGTGTTGAGTTCGGTACGGGAGGGGTGGTGACCGGAGATGCAAACAGTAGAAAAATGAGCGATATTGTCATTAACTCTGACTCCCTTTTCTCTGTCGGTGAAAGGAGCGGTACGCGATGGCGGATAGAAAAAAGGGATTTGCTTACCGGGCAGTTATGCAACGGCGTTGGAGGCATATGCGGCGGGGTTGCCTTTGATTCCGATGGTATGGTGGACGGCGACGCATCCTTTACCGGCGCAGCGTGGAGCATAGGTATCGATTCCACTTTTGTGTATGTTGTCGGATCAATGGATCCGGTCGGAGGCGCGATTGATTCATGGTGGCGGATCGAAAAACGGTACATCACTGACGGCTCTCTGGATACCCGTTTTGGAACCGGAGGAGTTGTCCAAGGCGTTGCTACTACAAATGTTGCGTATGATATTTCCATCGATGCGGATCGCATGTATGTCGTCGGCAACAATGACCCGACTTCGCCACAATGGCATCTCGAAAAACGCTTGTTATATGATACGGTGTGTAGCGATCCGCCGGCAAACTGGCCCGCTGCACCTGGCTGGACTGATTCGACGCACATCGCTGAATTTCATCCCGAATCAAACCGTCTTGAAGGCTGGGCGAGGATATTAAGTCTGGAAGAAGAAGCGGCGCGGTTGAATTCATACGACGGAGGCACGAGAAATTGGGGCTGGATCAGTTTGGACGGGAATTGGAGTAATACGACGCAGACGACACTGCGGGAAAATATGGCGATAGGGGGTAATCTGGCGAAGGTGTTGAGCACTGTAGGTTTTCCTGTCGCGAGCACGTTGCGGATCAATGGTGAAGTCCGGGCATACGGGAGTAAAGATTCTACAGACCCTCCCTCATTTGATGTGAGTCCGGTCGCACTGGCGCACTCAACAGGTGACCCGGTACGGCTGGATGTGCAGTCCGGCACATATAGTGTCGGCAGTCAGTATGTTGCCGACAAGGGCAATTATCAGCTGTTTGATTTTGCCTGGTCACCGCAGGTTGGATGGATCGAGTTCCGTCCGTTCCGCTTTGTCGGCTTTCCGTATCTACAGGCTGACGCCGGCGACATATATGGCAAGAGCAGGATTTCAATCCCGGCTCCCGAAGTGCCGGGTGAGTATACTGCTACGTACCTGATTCATGCGGATGGCACGATCGATCCGGTGATTAATTACGGATCACGTTCAACAACGGGAGCGACGAGTGAAAGCGCATTCGGGTCTACAGGCGATCCGCGGGATCCGGCGTTTGTGCAAGGTGATTCCGGACTGGGTATCAATTTCCCCGGTGTTGAAAGTACGTACGAAAATATTTTAGGAAAAATTGATGTTGTACGGCTCACAACTGTCGTGAGTGATTGTCGGGATTTGTCTAATGCGACAGTCGATTGTAGTGTACTACAAACTAACCCGGAGACATGTCCGAATGAAACGGCCGGGCATCTTTGCGATAACGATGGAACGGGGAAGAATGCAAATGGGACAGATGTGGTTGTTCGACATACTGCTTATTTGACACTTGATGCCGGTGGATTTACGAATTTTCCCCCGTTCACAAATTCCGGGCAGGAAACAATTACCGTTGGGGGTAATCCATATAACCACAACCGCATGTATCTTGATGGACGGGTGTATTATTATCCAAATAACCCCGGGTATCTTCAGTCCGATTATGTGATCAAAAATGGATCGACGAACGGATCGGGTATTATCATCACAAAAAGCATACAATTCCGAGGATCACAAACGGGCCTCGAGCGCATTATATATGAGAGCGCGACACCGGATAGTATTAAAAAACTTGCTTCGCTTCTTTGGATCACCACAGAGGATATTTCTATTAACACTACAGTTACACAAATGGACGGATCATATATTACTGGTATCGGAAATACCCCCGGCGCCGGCGTATTCGATACGTGCGCGCTCAATATCGGCTCGACTGACTGTTCTGAAAAACAACTCGTTATCCACGGCGTAGTGCTTGCCCGGAAGTTCAATTTTGACCGAACATATCACGGTGCCACACCCGAGACCATCACCGATCCCGCTGAATTGATCGTGAACGACGGCAGATTGCTGGCAAATCCGCCCCCGGGTGTTGAGGATCTTTCAAATGCGTTACCCAGATTTCAGCAGGTGAGACCGTAATGTATCCTAATAAAACCTTTTTAATTGCAGCGAACGTTACATACGTGCGCTGCTCTTGCATAAACTCGAAAAATCTGCTATAATATAAGCAAATATGGCGTTATTTGGGAAAAAAAAACAAAACGTTGTTGGGATAGACTTCAGCGGATCGTCTGTAAAGGCAGTTGAACTGCACTCCGAAGGGGGGCGGCCACAATTGGTTACATACGGCTTTGTAGAGCAGTCGACCGATGTGGTGAAGAGCGATGCGGCGGCTTCGCAATCGCAGGCCGTACAGCTGATTTCTGAAGTGGTGAAAAAAGCGCGGATCATGACGAAGCGTGTCGTTGCGGCATTGCCCAGTTTTTCGGTTTTCAGCTCGATCATCTCACTTCCCGAAATGTCAAAAAAAGATTTAATGTCAGCGGTGCGTTGGGAGGCAAAGAAGTTTGTACCTATGCCGCTTGAGGAAATGATACTGGACTGGGAGATTGTGCCTGAGCAGCTGCAAACTGCGAAGGAGGGAGGCGACACTCTGAATCAGGCGCAGGCAGGCAAAAAGAATATCCGCGTGCTCCTCACGGCCGCGCCTAAGGCGCTGGTCGAAAGGTATGTCTCGATTTTTAAATCAGCCGAACTTCAGCTCGTGGGTTTGGAGACGGAGTCGTTTGCATTAGAGCGGGCGCTGGTAGGAAATGATCCGTCGCCGGTGATGGTTGTAGATATCGGATCGCGGGTGACCAGTATTATGATTTATAAGAACAGCATTCCGATGCTTACCCGCAGCATAGATGTAGGCGGCGAAAGCATGACTGAGACAATCATGCGCACGCTGAATGTGGATGCCCAGCGCGCGGAACAATTCAAGCGCGACTTCGGGTTATCGATGGGTACGTCGGGTACCGAAAAAATTCCCAAAACGATCGAATTTGTCACGAGCTCTATTATCAATGAAATCAGGTACGTATTGAATATTTTCAGAAGCCAGTCTGACAAGCCGCTTGAGAAAATCATTCTGACCGGAGGTTCAGCATTCTTGGTTAACTTGCCACAGTATTTAAATTCAATTTTCCAGGTCAAAGTATTTGTAGGAGATCCGTGGGCGCGTATCAGCTACCCCATCGATTTACGCTCAGTGCTTCAAGAGCTTGGACCCCGACTTTCTGTAGCTATCGGGCTTGCGATGAGAGATATTGTGTAATTGATCCGTATGACTTCAGGTATAAATCTTTTACCATCGACGGACAAGGAGAAGCGAGATGAAGGGTCACATGCGAAGCCCGTCATTATTGAGATGACTCATCCCGACAAATTTGTCGCTAAAAAGGCAGAAGGTGGCGTTCTCCAGTTTTTCAAACAGGCATTCCGCAAACCGGTAGAACCAAAACAGGATAAGCAGCCTTCAGGGACGCGCAGCCATCTGTTTCAACAGAAACCTCCCAAACAGCCGATCGTTCATGAGCTGAATCAGGTCAAGTTTGTGAAAAAAGAATCTTCGGTTCCGTCTTTCTCCTCGTACGACAGCAGCTCAGGTGTGAGTGAAGGAAGTGCAGCCCTGCGGAATGTTTCCGTGCCTCCGCGAGCTCCTGCGCCGAGCACGCAAGACCACGCAGCATCTGCGCCAAAAAAGGAACTGCTCCAACTGCCGGCGGAATATATGTCAGCCCAAAAACAAGGGCCCGGAGTTTTTCAGCGTTTTGGTATGTGGATACGGAAAATTTTTGCCAGCTCACCCAAACCTACAACACGTGTAACTGCACAGCCGCCTCGTATTCCGCCACCGCCTGTCCCTCCTGCCATTGCACAAGCAGCTGCAAAACCCGAGAGACTTACCGTATTTGTTCCTCCGCCGGTTTCGCCGAAGCCGTCTTTGCCTCCAAAGCCGGTTGCTCAGCCGCACGGGCCGTCAGTGTTTGCGCGTTTTGGCACGTGGCTTCGCAGACTTTTCGCTCGCAAACCAAAAACATTTGCCCCAACCTCCTCTCTTCATAATCTCGAATCCATGCCACCGACACCCAAACCCCCGGTAAAGCCAGTGCATGACAAGGTATTTACTCCTACTCCGACTCCTCCTCCGTCTGCACCAGTTGTACCGCCGATACTCCCACACGCGATTCCACCTCAGCCAAAGCCAATGGCGAACATTCCTGTGATCCCTCCAAAAAAGGAAGTCAAAGTAGAATCAACTGAAGGTACGTATACACAAGCGCCCGTGATAGATAAGCTTGGGATGCGCAGTGTCAATTTGATTCCCGGTGAGATGCTTGAAGCGGCGGGTCCGGAACGCAAACTCTTTAAAATTGGATTTTTGGCGGCGATATGCGTTGTCATCGTATTTGCCGGATATTTAACCATCAACCTGTATCAGCGGACTATTATCGGAGAAACGGCAGAGATCGACAATTCAATCGCGAATGTGCGGGCTGAGATCAGCACTTTTTCTGAGTTTAGGGCATCTGCACAGTCATTGCAGCAGCACATCCGGGATGTGAATACGTTACTTGATCAGCATATCAATTGGACGGTTTTCTTTTCGGAGCTTGAACTCCATACACTGCCTGATGTGTATTTCACAACCATATCGGTTAATGCAACCGGTAATGTCACTCTCAGCGCGATAGGGGAATCTCCGACAGCGATCGCAAAACAATATACACTGCTTCAGCATTCACCCAATTTTGCCTCTGAGGTCAGTGTTACCTCATTTACGCCGTTGGTCGATGAGTTATCGGGTGAAACTTCGGGATATATGTTTACTATTTCACTGACTGTCCCGAGTTCTCTTTTTCTAGAAAAGAAATCATAAACGTATGAAAACATCCTCCGGCTTTATGGCACGTCTCCGTTCATTCGTTTCTTCGTACTATATTTTTGTAGTGATCGGTGTCATTGTGTGCATTCTTGGGCTCGGCTACGTATTTGTTATCAGTCCCCAGCTTGCTCAATTGCAAAGTGACGGTCTTGACCGCAAAGAAACACGCCAACAAACGTTGGTAAGCCTTCAGGCAGAACTTGCGCAGCTACGTCAGGCAAAAGTTCAGTTTGACCAAATTACTGCAGAAGATATCAGACTGCTGGAGCACGTGTTGCCGACAGAACGTGATGTTCCTCAGCTCATGGTTGATATTCCCCGTTTTGCAGAAAATCTTGGTCTGCGTCTCGGCGGCATTGATTTTACGGAATCCGCATTTGCGTCTCCTACCGGAACGCCAACAAATATTCGCCGCTTGAATATCGCTACTACGGTATCGGGCATTACGTCATATGATCGTTTGAAAACCTTTTTAGAAGCGGTACAGGAGAACGTACGTATTCTTGATCTAACGTCTGTTTCCTATAGTCCGACGAATGATTCGTACGCCCTGGTGCTCATTACGTATTTCACTTCCTCAACCCCTTAAACACTATGCTTGTTCAGCGACGACTCAGTGACAAAAAACGAAATCTTCTCCTGCTTTTGCTGGGCGTCACTTTATTGATTGCGGCATGGTTCGGATGGACCCAATATTTTGCTCCGCAAGATGATACCACAACGGTAGGAGACTTGAGCGGAGTAGCTGGGGGTCAGAGAATTCCTTCCGTGCAGACGGATATTTTTCAGGATCGGCGTCTGCAGACGCTTGATGAGAGCGGCAGAACGGAATTTACCCCGCAGACAGAAGTTACCGCTCAAAATGCACAGATCCCTCTGTCGCCAATTGACGTAGAAGTAAAAAATCCCTCAACCGGGAAGCAGCTCATCGTCATCTGGAAACTCGCTG
>JBAZCI010000041.1:0-7220 GCA_041671025.1 Patescibacteria group bacterium
CTACCGGGTAAAACCCGTTTAAGTTTTGAAATAAGCAGTCCTGAGGGACTCCGATAAAACAAAAAGCCAACAGAAAGTTATAAGTATCTTTTAAAAGGGATCAGCGCATTACACGTCCAAATAACAGATTTGGACAGAAGTATAGGAATTATCCGACTTGATGCTGATTTTTCTAGGTTTTTATAACTTTTTGTTGGCTTTCAAACTTTCCTCCGAAAGCTTGTATCAAAGAGCATTATCCTCCTGCTAACGAGCTATGTGTTGTTTTTCTGCTATTTTTCGTCTTTTAACGTTAATGCATCTTACCTATAATACCTTATTGTGTCAAGAGGGTGTGCAACCCCATTTTTAGGGAGTTCTATTCCTGTGGATAACCATGACGAACTCCCCATCATAATTAGTGACTCTCATCCGAAATGGGAAAATATCCAATATTCCACATAAGTAGGTGATTTATTGTTCAATTGGGTTGCAGTACATAAAAAAACAAAAAAAGCACCAATTTTCTATAAAAAATCAATAAAAACGTAGGTATTATGCTATACTACCGATGCATATGGATGAATACGATGAGCTTATTACAGAGTTAGTTCGTGGAGGTCATTTGATCACCAGTCGGATTATTGAAGGTTTTCGGACTATACGGAGAAAAGACTTCATCCCCACAGAATTAGAACAAAATCATGCAGAAAATAGGCCGCTTCCTATCGGCTATGGGCAGACGATTTCACAGCCGCTTACTGTCGCTTTTATGCTTGAATTGCTTCAGCCCCGGGAGGGGGACAAAATTCTGGAGATTGGATCAGGTTCCGGGTGGCAAACAGCATTATTGGCGCATTTGGTCGGACCAAAGGGAGCTGTTATCAGTATGGAACGAATCAGGCCGCTTGGGGATTTTGCCCAACTACATATTGATAAGTATCATTTTACGAATGTACGTCTGATTGTCGGAGACGGAACCAGAGGGTACGCACGTGAGGCTCCGTATGATAAGATCATTGTTGCAGCCGCGGCTGAAGAAATTCCCGCTCAGTTGTTCAAACAATTGGCGGGTGGAGGTATTCTGGTGATGCCTGTAGGCAATGTTGAGCAGGATATCGTTAAAATGGAAAAAATTTCTTCAAAAGAATTTTCGAAGCATATATATCCGGGTTTTCAATTTGTCCCGCTCGTTCCCGGGGAGTGGGGAAAAAATCTGTAGAACAATATGAAAGCAGTACTGTTGGCAGGAGGAGGAGGAACTCGCTTGTGGCCGCTTTCCCGGAACGCAACGCCGAAGCAGCTGCAAAGTTTTTTGGGAAAAGAATCATTGCTGCAAAAAACATATCATCGTCTCAGACGTTTTTTATCTGTACGCGATATTTTAATTGCAACAAATACGAAACATGTACAGTTCCTTCGACGCCAGTTGCCGAAACTTCCACCCTCGCAAATTATCAGCGAACCGGTTAAGCGGGATACTGCAGCAGCTATCGGGTTAGCCGCAGCAAAAATTTCTCATATGCATCCTCATGAGACTGTTGCCGTGGTGTATGCGGATCATGTTGTCCTGAATGAACGCGCCTATCAAGAATCGATGCGCCTTGCCGATCGGCTGGTAACCGCCTATCCGACTCATACAGCCTTAGTCGGGATTGAGCCCACCTATCCCGAGACAGGATACGGGTATATCAAGCTGGCGAAACGATTTCGTTTTCCAGGAAAGGCAAAGGTGTATGTTGGTGATCGATTCGTGGAAAAGCCGGATGCTGAGCGAGCAAAAAAATTTATAAAACGGTGGGACTACCTATGGAACCCGGGCATGTTTGTATGGAAGGTTGACCATCTCCTTGCGCTGTACAAAAAATATTTGCCGCAACATTTTCACTTGCTCGAGCAGGTATCGCCGTCGTTTGGAACTGCTCAGGAGCAGTCTGCAATCGGTAAATTTTTTCCACGCATGAAACCGATCTCAATCGATTTTGGTATTATGGAAAAGCTGAAGCGCATGCTTGTTATCCCAGCTTCAATGGGTTGGGCGGATATCGGTCATTGGCGGACCGTGCATGAGATGTCGGCAAGTGATGGTGACGGGAATATGGTTCGAGGACGTCATGTGAATGTGCATACTAAAAAAAGCCTTGTCCTCAATTTTACTGATCGGCTTGTTGCCACGGCAGGTCTGTCAAATCTGATTGTCGTGAACACGGAAGACGCGGTACTTGTGTGTGATCGCGAGCACGCGCAGGATGTCAAGAAAATTGTTGAAGTGATTAAGAAGAAAAAGTGGCTACAATATCTCTAACTCCATGAGTAAATTAACCATCGCTGTTTTAGGAATTTTCGGAGTTGTCTGCATGGCTGTGGCAATTGCGGCGGGGTCAGTATGGAATTCTTTTTCTGAGCCGGTTTCGGCGGATTCATCAACTATCTTGTTTGATGTACAATCAGGCGAGGGTGTTTCCACGATCGCGAGCAATCTTGTTGAAGCGGGGCTGGTAAAAAGTAGTCGCATCTTTTCTTTGTACGTGAAACTTGACGGTTCTGAAAAGGAATTTGTCGCGGGGACCTATGAGCTTTCAGCCTCCCTGTCTGTTCGTGAAATTGTAAACATTCTGACTCAAGGTGAGGTGTCGGATGAACAAGAAGCAAAAATTATTGAAGGATGGACTGCGAAAAATATCGCCGATTACCTCGAAGATCGGGGCATACTTACTTCACAGGAGTTTTTGCTTGCCGTGCAAACCACAGATATTCAAAAGCTTATTCCCGGCGCACAGTACGCCTTCTTAACTGACAAGCCAGCAGAAGCTTCGCTTGAAGGGTATCTGTTCCCGGATACATATCGTTTTTTCAAGGAGTCGCGGGCGGATCAAATTGTACAACGGATGCTGGACAATTTTGAAAAAAAAGTAACCACTGACATGATGGAGCAATTTGCCGAGCAGGGGCTCTCGACCTACCAGGCCGTAACACTTGCGAGCATCGTTGAAAAAGAGGTCCGCACGCCTGAGGAACGGCGGATTGCGGCGGGGATTTTTCTCAAACGGATTTCGCTCGGTATTCCACTACAGTCGGATGCAACGGTAAACTATGTTACCGGCAAACAGGCGCTTCAGCCCACCGCCCAGGATCTGGAAGCTGATTCCCTGTACAATACCTACCAGGTGAGGGGATTGCCGCCGGGTCCGATTTCCAACTCGTCTCTTACATCGCTTCAAGCCGTTGCAAACCCCGCGCAGTCGGACTATCTGTATTTTTTGACGAAACCTGACGGTACTGCAGTCTTCAGCGTTACCTATGAAGAGCATTTAGCAAATAAGCGCGCATATCTTGAATAACCGTATGGCAAAAACAATCATCCTTTCGCTCGGTGGCTCCATTATTAATCCCGGACGCGTTGACACACGTTTTTTGAAGGCATTTCGGACGCTCATTCTCTCGCAGAGTAAAAAGGGCTATCGGTTTGTTATCGTAACCGGTGGTGGGAGTGTGTGTAGGGAATATCAAAAAGCAGCGTTGTCAGTTGATCCACGTGTAGGTGATGTCGACCTTGATCTCGTGGGAATCAGTGCCACAAAAATGAACGCTGAATTAATTCGTGCGCTATTTGGCAAACATGCGCACTACGAAGTGCTTCAGAATCCGGCGAAGCGCGTCATCACGAACAAAAAAATTCTCATCGGTGCCGGATGGAAACCCGGTTCGTCATCAGATAAGGATGCGGTGATTCTTGCACAAACGTTTGATGCCGATCTGGTGATTAATATGAGTAACATTTCGTTCGTGTATTCTGCAGACCCGAAAAAGGTAAAACATGCGACCCCGATAGCACAGATGAGCTGGAACGAGCTTCTGAAAATTACCGGACGCCGGTGGAGTCCTGGAGCGCATCAGCCGTTTGATCCGGAGGCATCAAAATTAGCCCAGCAGCTCGGGATTAAAGCGGTTATTTGCTTGGGTACAGATTTACGTAATCTGCGTGCGGTGATCACCGGTGGATCGTTTATCGGTACGGTCATATCATAATGCGTATGCCAAATCCCGAATTCAGAAACCCGGATCTCTTTGAAGCGGCACATGCTGAAGCGGCTGAAGGGGTAAAAAAAGCTATTGAGGAAATAGCGGAACACGTTGAGGGTGCGCCGACTGCAGCGCATATCCAGATGACAATGACGCGCATCATCGAGCGGGCACTCAAACAGTTTGATTTAGCATTATCAGTCGACGGTCATGTGCGTATTAGTCAGATTGGCGGAGTGGGTGATCTCCTCAACGGAAAAGCGGCCGATGTTGCGCACGACGTTGTATCTACGGCTGTTGCGGCCGGGCATTTAGCAGAGGAAAAGTAAAGAGGTTCTTCAGGACAGTTTCAGTTTCATCGTCCAGAAGGATTTCGTGACCCGATTTCTTTATCCAGAGAAGTTCTTTGTGGCTTGAAGGAATGGTGTCTAGTATATGTTGTGCGCCAGAAGGATGCGCAACTTTATCTTTTTTTGAATGTATAATCCGAACAGGTTGACGAATGTCGGTTAGGACATCGTCAAAGCGTTGTGCGCGCAACCAATAGCTCCGAAATGCGGACGTCGGAAACCACAAATATCCCCGATCTTTCTTTGCCTGTCGGAGCGAGCTGAATTTTGCAACACTCGGATTCGGAAATTTTTTTAGTACGCGGCTGACGACGGGCGTAAAACGTGCCGCTCTTGCATAAAAATGGAGACAAGGAGAGAGTAATACTAATCCGGCAACTTCACGGCGGTATTTTGCCGCAAGCTCAAGCGCAAGAAGCGCTCCCATAGAAAGCGCAATAATAACCACGTGTTCGGATTCGTTGAGAATATAGTGCAAGCCGGTATCAACATCTTTCTGCCAGTCTTGCCACGTCGTTTTTTCCAAATCTTTCGGACGCGTCCCGTGACCTGCGAGAATAGGGTAGTGCCAGGGGATACCGCGCTTGTCCAGCTCAGGAATGACTGCTTCCAGGCTTGATCGGTGCGAAGTAAAGCCATGGATGAGGAGTACGCCGATTGGTTTTTTGTCTACATGCATATTTCAAGTATTCCATAATTTTGGGAAATATTACAGAGGCATATTTCTTGACGTTACGTTCGACCAATGGGTATACTACCTTTTCACGTTCTTTTTTTGTACAAACACCCTCATTCAAGGAGATTCTATGGGATTCTTCGGTTCAGACATTGAGATGGCAGTTAGCCATTGTCTGACGACGGATGAAGTAATCCGTCGCGTGCGCAATGATTTGCGCAATAAGTTAAACCAAGCCTTTTCAGGCAAGATATCGACACTCGATCAGCGCTGGAGCGGTTCCACGGGTACGTTCACGGCAATAGTGGACGGTCGGACGATAACGGGCGCCATGTCTGTTACTCAGTCCCAGTTCTGTTTTACAGCGGACCTGCCCATGGGCGCCAGCCTGTTGATCAATATCGATAAAACCAAAGCTTCGATACAGAAGCACATAGAAGAACTCCTCGCGTGAGGGTATGACAGATACACGCTCTCGAAAATAGTTTCGGGAGTTTTTTCATTTAAGCATGCGTTTGAGTCTTGACATTTCCAATTGTTGTTGATACAGTGGTGCATTAATTTCGTTCGTTGAAATTTTCAGAAACGTTCATATATAGATTCATTTCTTAAACTCTAACGCAAGTACTGGAGGGTACATGAAACAGGTTTTGTCCGTGCTCATTGTATGTGGTGCATTTTTATGCTCAGCCGGTAAGGCGCAAGATCTCCTCATGCCGATTTCCGCTGACAGCGTACAGATGGTTTCACGCGCGGTTGTGGATGCGAAACACTGCGATGATCTTCTGGTGTGGAAAAAATACGATCCGAGTATCATTAGTGGTGTTGCGTACCCGTTGGGGTATCAGGCCGTGTTGGAACTTGATGACCTTCGGTACACAATTTACGTATCCAATGATACTGGTCGTCCGGACTCGACGAATAACGGACTCATTTCTTTCTGGTCGCGCCCTATTGGCACGAGATCAGCTCATGATCTCATTACTTGGAGTGACAAAAGATTTGATGGTTCGGTAGACTTTATCCACAACGGCCGCACCTGGTATGATGCGGTAGAAGGGGGACCTATCCCGCCGCTCGACCTCATCAATGAATACCAGGAACGCCATAACGAAACGATCAGGAAGCTCGTCAGATTTTTCTATCGGGAATAAGTTTCGCTTCCCAAAAGGCATGTATCTGAGGCGCACGTGTTATTACGATGCGTCTTTTTTTGTCCCAAAGAAAAAACCGGCGGAATAATTGCCGGTTTAAGAACAAGATGGATTGCGATCAGTCTGCATAGATGACGTTGAGAGAGTCGCCGTTTTTGATAACGCGTACTGGTTTTGAGACCAGTTCTCTGCACTGCTCGACGTTGAGGAGAAAAACTTCTCCATCACGGGATCCGCCATCGCGTACGACGATGTACCCGCTCTCACCAAAGTCATACATGAGCGGATTGGCGAGGCCTACAATGCCTTGGAGTACTGTTTCACCGTCAGCTGCGTTTGGAAACATCTGAGTGTCAAGCGCCGGCTTTGGTAAGATGGGCTCAGATAAATCGAGAGGCGATTCGGTGAATCCGGCAATTTTCGTCTGGTTGGTGGTCCGCAGCGCCTTCCCAACTTTTCGAGGGAGGGAAAATCGTACGATGTTTCCACCGTTCCATCTCATATTGATCCATA
Organism: Patescibacteria group bacterium; assembly: GCA_041671025.1. Classification (GTDB taxonomy): domain Bacteria; phylum Patescibacteriota; class Patescibacteriia; order UBA10025; family UBA10025; genus JBAZCI01. Next base: position 6,696 of record JBAZCI010000041.1, read on the forward strand.
TTTTTTCATTTCCCACCGTACCGATAACATAGCCGCTACGTGTTCCGTATTCGGGCGGATCGGGATTGGGAGAGAGACCCGGGTTTCCCGCAAACAGCGCATTTGCGATCCATTTGGCATCTGATTGAGTGAAATCACTCTGATAGAAGAGTAGCGTGAATCTGTCAACTTGGATCTGTAACCAAGGATCCTTGTGGGTGACTATGAAATCCTGCATTCGGGCCTCCTATGTGCCGTTTTTGTTGCTGCTCTTTTTTAAAATCCTACTCGAGAGTGAACCCGGAGTCAAGCACTTGACAGGTTTTATGCCCTCCTCTATATTGACGTATACATATATACACTTCCGTAGACCGCAAGGTATCCCGAAGGTTCGCCCGAAGGATGTAAACTCGCACTATGCGGGGCCTGCGCAGGGAGAAGCTCGGTCGTACTGATACGGCGGAGATTCATGCCTGCGGAAGATAACCGCAGATTTTTTATGCCAAAAACACGAAGTCAAAAAGAAGAAACATTAAAGACGCTTAC
>JBAZCI010000042.1:0-7217 GCA_041671025.1 Patescibacteria group bacterium
GATGAAGAGCGCAATTTTTGTCCGCCAAGACGGACTGAATGCCAACGACACGATTGCGCTACGTCGACTTTTGCGCGAACAGCAGGTCGAGTTTGTCGTGCCAAAAAAAACGCTTCTCAAAAAAGCTCTGACTGATAACGGCATCGAATCGACGTTAGTTGACGGTTTTGCCGGCATTGTATCGGCAGCGTTCAGCACTGAGGATGAAGTGCTCCCCGCAAAAACACTCCTTGAATTTAGCAAAAAGCATGCCACAGTGAAATTCTTGGGAGCGGTGGTAGGCAAGACGCCAATGACAGCAGAGCAGTCGCTTGCTTTTGCCAAGCTCCCCGGTAAGAAGGACCTTATGGGAATGCTTGTGTCAGTGGTCAGCTCCCCGTTGCGCGGACTTGTCCAGGTCATGCAGGGTAATCTCCGGGGTTTGGTTGTCGCACTGAAGGCGATACAAGAAAAGAAACCCGCTTAATATTTATTTAATCACTTTTAATTACTAATTTTTATCACACCTATGGCAGACGAAACAACGAAGTCCCCGGTCGAAGTCCCCGAAAAGTTCAAACCGTTGGTAGAGCAGATCGAAAAGCTCACCGCACTCGAACTTTCTGAACTTGTCAAAGTTCTTGAAGACAAATTCGGCGTATCAGCCCAGGCACCTATGATGATGGCGGGCGCCATGCCTGCAGCAGGCGGAGCAGGTGAAGCCGCTGAGGAAAAGTCCTCTTTCAATGTCGAGCTTACGAGTGCCGGCGGAAACAAAATATCCGTCATTAAAGTCATTCGTGAAGTGACCCAAAAAGGACTCAAGGAAGCGAAGGACATGGTAGACGCAGCTCCTAAGGTTGTCAAAGAAGGAGCCACCAAAGAAGAAGCTGATGAGCTCAAGAAGAAGCTCGAGGAAGCCGGAGCACAGGTTACACTGAAATAACCCTCCACGCGTAATTAAAAACTCCCTTCTGCTCTACGCAGAAGGGAGTTTTGTATAGGTTCGGTATGTTACTGCAAGGGGATCGAGAAGACTTTTGATCCGCTGAGTATGAACGCGTTATTCTCCTCAGTATCCACCGTGAGGTCTTTGGCGTTTGCAAACTGTTCAGATTGGAATTGTTTTACGAATGCACCTTCTTTTGTAAATATGATCAGCCGTTTTGAAGATGAATCGAGGATATATATATTATCGCTTGCTTCATTTGTCCAGATGCGAGTGCCGCTCGTGAGTGCAGGGTCGATTGCTTCGAGCTGAAAAGTATCTACAGCGCCGCGCGTGTATTTTTGAACTGACCCATTTGCGAACAGAACGTAAATGGATCCGTCTATGGCGAATGATCTCGCCTCGCTGAGTGTTGGCTGTGCATCTTGAAGCCATGCGGACGCAGCGCCGTATCCGTTCCCGCTCCGATTAGAACGCCATATCTGGTTATTAGCGATATCGAGCATGTAGAGCCTTGATTGATAATGCTCAATATCAATAATGTTCGAATTTTCCTGAGAAAACGTGAATGTCAAATCGCGGAGCGCTTTTGCGTTGATGGTGAATTCGTGTAGAGTATTCGCAGTTGTATAAAACAGCAATGTGTTACCTCCCGTGGGGCTCATATACTGGAAGACGTTGCCGGTATCAATGGATGCGTATATCTCAGCAGTCCCATTAAGCGGAGCCCGAAGAATATTTTTTGCCGACGATGAAAATGCAAATATCTCCTGACCTATCAGCGTGCTTCCGCTGATGTCTCCGGTGGGGAGGACGGAATTAAAATCGACTGCGACGGATGGCGTATCGATTCTGGTCAGACGACGGGCACGTTCCTGAAGCGTAGCAAGTCGCACAGTATACTCATCTGCACGTTTTTTCTGGTCGTCATTTTTTCGGGGAAGGTTGTTGATAAGCCCGGTGACTTCTCCGATCCGATCAGATGCGGAAGCGTCGTTATTATAGGAAAATGCCGCATCTTCTTCGATGAGCAATTGGTCGATTCGAGCGGTAGTTGTTGCGTATTCCTCCTCGTTATTTGCTTGTAATGATCCTATGCCCATATTCACGACGCTCTGCGAAAAAATAAAAATAATGATCAAAGCGATTGCAAGTAAAATCTGTGTCCGCATGGGCATCCGCTTAATGGCCATAATTATGCGTGAAGGAAGGTTGCCGATGTGTCTCGGAGCGTTGGTAATGGGGGAAGGACGGTCGGACGGGAAAAATGTTTTTCGCACTGTATGAATGCCATTGCCTATGCTCGCACCAATACGTGCCGCTACCTTGCCGATTGAACCCAGAGGAGAAGAGTGTTGTTCTGTGCGGACAGGCATTTGAGCGGGCGTATACTCTTTGAGATCCTCCGGAGCGGTGTGGTAGATTTTTGAACGTTTATGCCGTTTGCCGAAGGATGCAAAAAAATTGTCAAACCACTCACCGCTTTTTTTCTTGAAATGGCTTGTCAGCGAAGGGGTAAGAAATTCTTGGGTCGTATGTTCCCGTTCGATTAGCCGATCCATTGATGTCTGCGGGGCAGAGTATCTCGTTGCCGACGGTGTAACGGGAACGCGTGAAAGGGGAGCGACTTGTTCACTCTGTTCGGCGCGCGCGGAAACAAGCACTGCGCCAAACGCTGTTTGGTTGATATTCTCATTTAATGTAGAATCAAAAACCTGCATTGCGTCTTGCGGCTGATGTTCTACAATTATCCTGCGGAGCTTTTCCTGAGAGAAATAATCCAACAGTGAGGTCGTCGTCACAAACATGTGCTCGCCGGGTTGTATTTTTCCCGTGACAATATTTGAAAAGATTTTTAATGCGCCGACGGACTCGTGGGGTTTTGGCGTTGTTTGTAAAATATCAATGATGCGCTCGTTGTGTATCAAGAACGCATGCACTCTGCCGTACTCGGCGAGGAGTACATGTTGGCCGTGAAGTACGATTGCGCAGATGTTTAACTGCTCATACCAATTTGATGCGTAGTCGGCAACTAACTCGCCGATTTTTTGATTTGTCTTCGCCAGTGCGTTTTCAAACGCGACCTCAGTATTTAATTCCTCCGACGTGTAGTATGCCGATTGGAGCTCTTTTTGGACTGCGTGAATAATGTCAACATTTAAAGATTCAGAAGTGCCTAGCTCTGCGAGTAACACAAGCTTACCCAGCATCTGTTCTTCAACTGGGGTTGGGTGGGCGATTGAAATATGGATGGTTGATCGGCTTGTGCCGGGCTCGCAGATGAGCAACTTCTCAATGTTCATAACCGCGGGCATAAAATCGCTGTTCACTTTCAATGATTCTCTTGATATATCAATAGTCTTATACTATACTAAATAGGCTCTAACGACAAGAATGACAAAGTATGCTTGAACACCTTTTTGGTTCACGAACGCGGGTTAAACTTTTACGAGTTTTTTTGACGAATACTGATAAAAAGTACTTCGTACGGGAGCTCACGCGTAAAATCGGCGAACGGATAAATTCCGTACGCCGTGAATTGGACCACCTTTCATCGATTGACTTACTGCGGAGCGAGATCAAAGACCAAAAAAAATATTTTAGCGTCAATGACCAGCATATTCTTTTTCATGAATTGAAGGGTCTGATCGTAAAATCCCAATTGACACTCGAACATGATCTTGCGAAAAATCTTCGCTCGATCGGACAGATTTCCTTACTCATCCTCACAGGAATGTTTACGAGCGTTACCGCTGTGCAGACCGATTTATTAATTGTCGGTAAGGTTAATCGTGTACGCCTGAAGCGACTGATCAACCAATTTCGTAAAAACTTTGATCACCCGGTACGGTATACTGTTATGACTAAGAAAGAATATGAATACCGCAACAGCCTTACGGACAGATTTATTTTTGATATCTTAGACAACAAAAAAGTTGTTGTGATCGATAAAATGAAAACCTGATACATGTATTTGTATCTTGATACTCGGCAATCTTTATCTATTCGCGTGTCCCTGCTAACTGCTATGGGGCATGTTGTTCGTACAGTTCACATTCGATCTCGTCAAACTGCAGGGGGGATACTGGCCGGTATTTCAAAAGCTCTTGCGGCCGGCAACGTATCTGCCGCACAGCTTGATGCGGTAGTTGTGGAACAGGGTCCTGGGGGTTTTTCAACACTACGCGCAGGGGTAAGTATAGGAAATGCAGTTGCCTTTGCCCTCAAAAAAAAATGTATCGGCCTTGTTACGGCGGTGGAGCCCTTAAAGATGCGTTTAGATAAGGCGCTAAAAGGACGAGTGAAGTATGCGTATATAGAGGAACCTTTTTATGGAAGCGAACCTTCCATCACAAAGCCGCGGAAATCAATTTGATAGTTGGGTGTTTTCTCGTGTATTGGCCGTAGCTCACGTTCAATCGGCTCGGCAGGTTTTTTCGCGGTAGTATAGGCGAGAAGTGCGGGTGATGCGGGTAGTCGGACCGGCGTACGGGAAGGAAGCGATTCGGTACGTAAAACTCTGAAGGTAATTCCCTTTGCTTCATGAAGTTTGTATGAGATGCTCTGTATCAGGATACGGTATGCGGTGTGCATATCCTGTTTTTGTACTAACGGAAGACGGTAGGTTTGCTGTCGTGAAATGACCTTTCCGTCATGCATGTGCAATTGAATGACCGCAGTCCGAAACTGATGGCCGGACAGTTTTATTTTCCCGTACAGACGGTCAATGATGCGGTCGATACGTCTATCGACATATTCCGCTATCTTTGGGGTCATCGCAATGCTTTTTGAAATTGAACGCGTCTCTCGGGGGTCTTCAACAGTTCGCGGATCAAATCCGTTAGCGGCGCTCCATAGCGTATGTCCTACGGGTCCGAATGTCTCAGTACACGCTGCCATGGGTGTCTTTGCCAGGTCGCCTATGCTCGATATGCCCATTCTGCGCAGAATAGAGGAAGTGCGCCCGCCGATGCCCGGGAGTAATTCAATTGGCGCTGAGGAAATAAATTTTGCCTCATCGCCGACAGGCACAACGGTGAAACCGTTTCGCTCATTTCTTCTTGCCGCAATACTCGCACACGTTTTTGTGCTGGCAATACCGATATGCGCATCCATTTCGAGCTCGTGCAAGATTGATTTGATAATATTGATTGCAAGGTATTGCGGTGCAATCCAGAGGTGTTCATATCCCGTCATATCGATGTACGCTTCATCAAATCCCAACAATTCAATTTTACCGGAGAATCTTTTCAGAATTGAAATAAACTCGTTCGCAAAGTCTCCTATTTTTTTCATTTCTGGTTCAACGATTTGAACGGACGAGAAAGACTTCTGCATCTGTTCTACGCTTGTACCGGTGTTCATGCCAAGTTGGCGTGCGGCTTTATTTATTGCCAAAGGAAAGGTTGATTGTCGGTTGCGTACGACAAATGGTGTATTCCGTAGATCAGGACGGAGAGCTTCAATCGCAGAAGGGATGAAGTCGTCAATTTTTACACAGAGGATTGTTTTAAGAGGGGAGTATTTCATACCGAATAAAAACCGAATATAAAAAGTAAAAAAATATACCTCCTACACTGCAGCAAATTTTCGAATAATGCCCATAACCTTACCCTGGATAATGACATTTTTCACGAATCGAGGCTTATACTTCTCATTTGCCGGTTGCAGTCTGATGAGATTCTTTTGCCGATACATGCGCTTAAGGGTCGCGGTCCCATCGTCAAGCAATGCAACAACCATATCGCCATCGCGGGCATAGTCTGTCTTTTCCACGATGACTAAATCTCCGTCGGCGATCATGCTTTCAATCATCGAATCTCCTTTTACTTTGAGCAGGTAGGCATTTTTATTGCCTACAAGTTCTTTGGGCAGGGGAATCTCTTCGTGCCGGTCTTCGAGCGCTTCAATGGGTTCACCGGCGGTGATCATGCCGAGCAAGGGTACGAGGACAGAAGCTGAATGAAGTTCAGTATTGTTTTCGGGAATAGTGATACCTCTGCCGGTATGCTCGTCGCGCTTGATAAATCCGCGTTCTTCGAGAAATTGCAGATGCTCATGTACAGTAGCAAGCGAGGATAGCTTAAATTCTTTGGCGATCTCAGAAAGAGTAGGCGCATAGTTATGCTCGCCAATATACTTAGTTAAGTAGGTGAGGATTTTTTGTTTTTTATTTGGGAGAATAAATGCCATAGGTTTACGTAAAACCAGTATACCCGAATAAAAACCGAACAGTCAATACCCGTTCTGTGGATAACTTCGATAAATAAAAAAGCCCACGTGAATGCAGGCTTTACTGATGTTTTTGCACTAGATTTTATGCTTAGTCATCGCGTCTGCGATGTGTGCCGACCAAAGTTCGTATTCTTTTCGTTGAGAAGACGATTGGACGTACATCGTGCTCATTTCCACCCAGCCTCGTCCGAGAGAAAGCGGGTAATGGTCTTTAGGATTGGCGACATAAAACTTGTAGCAGTACTTTGCCCAAGTCAGGTGGAAGTAGAACAGCTGAACGCTGTCCATGCACATTTCTCTCGATAAGTAGTCCAGATCAACAAGTGCGGTATCGAGCAATTCGGGCAGGTGTTCCGCAATTTCCACAGCGACGTTTGCCCGGAGAAACCGAATCTCGATATTTGTCGAATCTTTGGCAAGTGCTTCAGAAATTTCCCCGAATGCTTTTCGGGCCTTTGTGTAGAGACTTTCGCCTCCAAAAAAGGAGCAGACGGTGCTTAACGCCGCGTTAATTTTCGCCTTATCCCGGATCTTCAACAGTTTAAGCGTCCCTTGATAGGCCGCTCGTGTGTGTTGATTGACCGAATCAGCGCATGAGGATAAAAAGTCTTTTGCCTTTTCCGTCATATCCTTATCTTTTTCTCTAAAGGATATGTTATGAGCCAATATGCCCATGGTCAGGAAATCGTCAGACTTGTTGGATTGCAGTGAATCAAGAAGTCGATGAGCATCTTCACCGAAGACGAATGTTGGCGACGCGGCAGAAGTGTCCGTGCAGGGACCGATGAGTGCAAATGTAATGACAAAGAGCAGTGTTAACATGTAACCCTCCAAACAGAAAACAGATTCATTTGACTGTATCAGGTTACGGAAGGGAAATCAAGTTTCCTTGACGTTTCGCATGCATTTAGATATACATAATTGAAAGAAGACAGTATATAGGAGGAACATAAAAATGGAAGACAAGTTCTTTGAGGATGTGTATGCAGCATTCGTGGCGTGCATGAAGCGGAAAAGCATCCGCGGAAGAGTCCGGTTGCGCCAGCTACTGCGT
>JBAZCI010000043.1:0-6583 GCA_041671025.1 Patescibacteria group bacterium
CGTAAATAAGGCCGCTTTCAAGATAGACGCGCATAACACCGTATACCGTACCATCGGACATGTTGTTCGTCGTCCAGGTCAGGCTCCATTCTCCCTGACTGCCCTCCTGTCCTTTGCCTATCGTGTACCACGTTGCGCGGTGATATACAGAGAATACGACGCTTCCAATCTGATCGGCAGTGATACCGGACACTCGTGCGCCGACAACCACATCACCCTGGACATTCGCACCGGCAAGCGGACGGGTAAATGAAATATCAACTTCATCTGCTTGGGGATCTCCCGGCTGATTTGAAGCGGGCACATGTACATTGCCATTGCCGGAATTCTGATTAGACGACGGGGCGTTCGTTGTATTCGTATTGCTATTGGAAGGCGGCACATTGGTATTCCCCGAATTTGTATTAACCTGTTGATTGGTATTCTGATTTTGGGTATTTGTCGGAGGTGTTCCCGTATTTGTATTACTATTTGCGTTCGTATTGGTATTTTGGTTGGAACCCTGGTTTGAATTCTGACTGACGTTCGTGTTTCCGTTTTGATTTGTCTGCGGATCGTTGACCGGAACACTTTCGATGCCGTTCTGAATGGTCACCGAATCGTTAGTAATATATTCCGCTCCATCAATCCAAATCCCAAAACGGTATGTACCGTCTTCAGGCGCGTAGACGGTTCCCCATCCCACTAACGACGACGAACAATTGCCGGTGACGCGCCGCGTATCAACGTTACCGATAATCCAATGAGTTGTGCCTGATTCTCTGGTCGGCGATGGCGACAAAAAACAGTATCGTCCGGCTTCGGGTATTCCCCCGACCAAACGATAGACGGTAAACGCGACAACCGCATTCTCACCCGGTGATGCGTTTCCTAAATCCGCCTCAAACGGAACCGTACCGACGACAGTCGTCGTCGGCCGAATCAGCGATGCCCCGGCTAATGTCGGAGGAACTGCCGCGGAAACATTTTGGAATACAAAACCCACGCTCATAACGCAGATAGCTACGACGAGCATGTATGAGACAACGGTTGAACGTGATGAACGCATATGCTGATAGTATAGCATATGCCTTACCACGGACTCGCTGAATTCCAGCTTATCGCCTTTTTTCCGCTTTTGCGAGCGCGGCGGTCGTCGAAATAATCGCGTCGGGATTCAACGAGATTGAATCGATGCCGTGTTTAAGCAGGAACTTGGCAAAGTCCGGAAAGTCTGAAGGTCCCTGACCGCAGATACCGATATGCCGGTGATACTTATGCGCAGTCTTGATGACCTGTGCAACCAAACGCTTTACCGCTTCATTATTCTCATTGCCGATATGCGCGATCAATCCCGAATCACGATCCAAGCCAAGCGTCAGCTGAGTCAGGTCGTTTGATCCGATGGAAAAGCCGTCAAAAATCTTTGAGAACTGGTCGGCCAAAATAACGTTTGACGGGATTTCGCACATCACATACACCTCGAGTCCATTCACGTGCTGTTTCAGCCCGTTTTCGGCCATCGCCTGGATGACTGCCTTGCCCTCATCAACCGTGCGGCAAAACGGCACCATGATTTTGACATTCGTTAAGCCCATTTCTTCACGGACGCGCTTGAGCGCCTTGCATTCCAGATCAAACGCCGCCCGGTATTTCGGATCGTAGTACCGTGACGCCCCTCTCCAGCCGATCATCGGATTACGCTCTTCCGGTTCGAATTCGCGTCCGCCGATCAGCTCTGCGTATTCGTTCGAACGGAAGTCGGCTAAACGAACAATAACTTCGCGGGGATAAAAGGCCGCGGCAATTGTCGCGATGCCAAATGCAAGTTTGTCGATGTAATATTTTTTCTTGTCCGTATATCCGGTTGTCAGACGGTCAATCTGTTTTTTCGCTTTCTGATCCTTCAGATTCGGATATTTGACTAACGCCATCGGGTGAATCTTGATGTAAGAATTGATAATAAACTCTTCGCGGGCCAGACCGACGCCAGCATTTGGAATCTGTGATGTTTGAAATGCAAGTTCCGGCGTGCCAAAAATCATTTTGACTTCAGTGTGTTTCGGACGCTTGAGATTCTTCAGGCTGGTTTTGCGCACGTTAAATGGTAATTTGCCGGCATACACGCGTCCGACATCCCCTTCCGCACAGCTGACCGTGACATCCTTGCCATGAGGGATCTTGGATGTCGCTCCGTCAGCGCCCACAATCGCGGGGATGCCCAACTCCCGGCTCACGATGGCGGCATGCGATGTCCGTCCGCCTTCGTCGGTAACAATCGCCGAAGCGATTTTCATGATCGGCTCCCAGTCCGGATCGGTCATCTTGGTGATCAGCACATCGCCTTTTTTGAAGTCTAAGATCTGTTTGACGTCTTTGATGACATTTGCGCGACCTACACCGATCTTGGCGCCAACGGGAGATCCTGAAACTAACGCTTTACCTTTTTTGATTAACGTATAGTGCTCAAGAACATTTGCGTCGCGCTGAGAAACAACCGTTTCAGGACGCGCCTGTACGATGAACAGTTCCCCAGTGATGCCGTCCTTTGCCCACTCCATATCCATCGGTTTGAAATGCTTGGCTTCACGGGAATAGTGGTCTTCGATAATGCACGCCCATCGCGCAAGTTTCAATACGTCGCTATCCGTAATGCAAAAGCGGTTGCGATCTGCGGGACTTACGGAAATATTTTTTGTAGGAACGGCGCCGGTCGTATAAATCATCTTGATCTTCTTAGTCCCCAGCATTTTTGAAACAATCGGTCGGAATCCCTTTTTCAGTGTCGGCTTGTGGACATAAAATTCGTCCGGACTGACCGCGCCTTGGACGATATTTTCTCCCAGTCCGTATGATCCGTTGATCAATACCATGTCCTTGTGCCCTGATTCCGTATCAATTGAAAACATAACGCCTGAGGTGCCTTTGTCCGATCGCACCATGCGCTGAACGCCGATCGAAAGACCGATGGAAAAATGATCAAAGTGCTTGTCTTCCCGATAACTGATTGCCCGGTCGGTAAATAACGAAGCAAAACATTTCCGGCATGCTTCAAGCAATGCTTCAACGCCGCGAATATTCAAATACGTTTCCTGTTGGCCGGCAAATGAGGCGTCGGGCAAGTCTTCGGCGGTCGCCGATGAACGGACAGCCACATCTACATTCCTGCCGTACTGTTTTTCGAGTTTGCGATAATTTTCGACAATGAGGTCTTTGAGATCAGTCGGAAATTCCGCCTTGAGAATAATATCGCGCACCTTGCGGCCGTGCGCCTGCAGATTACGGATGTCATGCGTATTTAAATCGCTCAATATCCGGCGAATATCATCGCGGATGCCTGCATCCTTCAGTAAATGAAAATAGGCTGACGCAGTGATTGCGAAGCCATTCGGTATTCTCACTCCTTTTTTGACTAACTTCCGGTACATTTCACCGAGACTCGCGTTCTTACCCCCGACGATCGGCACATCCTTGATACCCAGCTCATTGAACCAGAGAATGAATTGCGTCTTTCTGTTTGTTTTGCTCATAAAAAAATGATTCGGTGAATCGTTATGTACAGATTATAGCATAAATTATGGGAAAAATAAAGTGGCACAGCAGTGCCATCCCGAAGTCCGGCGTAGCCAGGCTGAGGGAACCCGTCGCATTATTGAACACCATTTCAAATCCCGCATATTACATTCCATGGCTGGATTCCGAATCCAGCCTACGCAGGTGTATGACATAATAAAAAAACCCGAATCGCAAATGATTCGGGTTAAAATGAACAAAACTTACCGACGTTGAAAATGAGCTGCACCAATCAGAATCTCAAGACACCGGTCGATATCCATCAGCTTGGGCTTCGCTAAAATCTGCGACTTAATAAGTTCATCAAATTCAGCGTCCAAATCTACAGGCTCCCAACCTGTCCCGGCATCATTGATGCGATAAATAACTAACGGCTTCACATTACCTCGCTTCTCAACTGGCTCATCATTAGTTTTTTCCTGATCAGACATATTATCTTTTCCTTCCATCTCGAAATAAATTGTCTACTATTTTATCTTCCAAAAGTGCAGCGAGATCAATCGGCGTCCATGCGTCCTCCTTGCCTTTGCGGTCAACGCAGGTATCCAGGTTAACACCTCCCCGCTCATCGACCGGATGGTAAAATCCGCATCGGCAGAGTTTCGTTAGTCGTCGACCAAATAAGCTAATCACCTTTGTAGTTTTGACAAGCTCATTTGAGCGGTGAATCTTTCCTTGAAAGTGATGGAAGAATGGTTTGTTGCTCATATATTCCTCCTTATGAAGCAACGCGTGAATGAATAGTGCCGGTGAATTGTAAACGTGCATTTTTTTGCATAGCAAAAAAGCCGAATAACAAAAATGCCTCTTGCAGTGCAAAGAGGGTGTTAGACGGCTAGATTATCGAGAATGGTGAATACGCAGACAGACCCCTTTGCACTATGAGGCAAAGGTACGACGAACGTTACAATGGGTCTGCGTGGAATACATAGTGATTTCAGGTTAGCGCAATGTGCAAAGAACTGTCAATAGAAGTAGCTCCCCATTTCGAGGAGACTCTGGCTTGGCAGAGCGACGAGAAATCTTCATACAGATTGTTTGCAAAAAAAATCTTAAATAAGGATTTCTCGACTCCGCTCGAAATGGTAAGGATTACCAAAAGCCCGGATCACATGACCCGGACTTTTTATTATCTGTGATAACAGGTTAACTAACCTCGAGTACACACTAGATCTTGATCTTTTCTGCCAAAGTACTGACACCGGGCAGAGCATACCGCTCGCCGGAAAGCGCTTTGATAAATCCGAACAGATCGAGTAATAACACGAGTATCCACAAGAACCAGCCGATAACGGGAATGATACCGATAAATGACGCGAGGAACAGAACGAGCCCCTGTCGCGCGTGGAAATAGACAAACTGATCGTCTTTTTTAATAAGCAACATGATAACGCTGACAATCCAGACATAGGACAGCGCCGCCATGAGCTTGCTCTCTGACGAAAGCGTGTTCATTGGTTTTTCATCCATGGTGGTCACCTCCTTTCATATGTTTTGATTTTGTTGACATAGGTAATCGACGTAACACTGCCGCTGTCATGCCGGCTGTAACTCCTCCAAACGCAACCATCCACATCGGCCGGGCAATAAAATTAAATACTCTCCAGAAATGCGGATCGATGATCATATCATAGAGCGCAATACCGATCCCTGCGAACAGTCCGGCTGCACACCCGGCAAGCGCGATACCTTTGATATCCGACCGCTTGCGCATCACCCACCAGGCTCCAAGAATGAATGCGACGCCTTCAGCAGTTCGGATCATCCAAGCTGGCTGATCTATGCGGTACAGGACAATGTCTACGATGACAAGCAAAACTGCGGCCGGAAGCGCCATTCGGAAATACGAGCCAATATGCTCACCTGCTATGGTATCATCTGCCACTGACGAAGAACGAATAACCGGAGACTCAACATTCGTCTGTATTGTGGCCGATGTGTCCATACAGCATCAGTATATCGCATAAGCAGTATTATTGCTACTTGAATATACCTATCACACCATCCTGAGGAGAGAACTCCTGCCAAAGGCAGGGGTGAACGACGAAAGGATCCCGTTGTCTCTGGTACTATGGGATTGCCCCCCTCAGTCTCACAATGGGGGCAACTTACAGCCAAGAGCCTGACTCTGCTTTTTTTGACTAAACTAATTACATACTATAGAGTAACTGAACATAAAAAAAATAAACCAAATGAACCTTCACATACGAGGTATCCATGACCGCAAACACAGAAAAACAACGCACCATTCCATACGAGGTCACGCCGGAGACCATGCCGGAAGTTGGTGATGTACTGTACATCAAATTTGACGACTTTGATCCCGATCATGCAAAAGAAAGGACATGCTATTTTAACTGCGGGGACATATTCCAAGTTATTGTTCTTGCCATCTCCAATGCTCGGCTTGACTCATTGGCGACTAATCGGAATGCTCCACGTTGCTTTAAAATTCAGACTAACCCCGTGGGTAGCGATGTTACTTCCCAGCGCTACACAACTTTCTATTTCGATTCCGAGGAAAAACGCTGGAAATCAAGACTTGGCTCGGGCACCTGTTGCACACTTACAGCCATCGGCCATATCAATAATGTCCCGATCGAGTGCATTACCAAAATGCCCTACCAGGCACCGGATGAAGACTAAGTCGAACTGCACTTTTCGATAGGTAAACCGCCTCTTCACTTTGAGCGGTTTTTTTATGAGTAAACCAACAGCCTGGGTCGGGAGGCGATAGCACAAACCAAAAGCGCGGGTCAGGAGACCCGCGCTATGTACTTATACTCTATTGAATCTTACATTCCCATATCCATGCCGCCCATACCACCCATACCCGGCATACCGCCCGGCATTCCTGCGCCGCCGTCTTTCTTTTCAGGAAGATCAGCTACAACAGCTTCGGTTGTAATGAGTAAGCTGGCAATAGAAGATGCGTTTTCGATTGCTGAACGGACCACCTTGGTCGGGTCAACAATTCCTGCGGCAACCAAGTCTTCAAAGACGTTCGTCGCGGCGTTATATCCTTTTGCGC
>JBAZCI010000044.1:0-6532 GCA_041671025.1 Patescibacteria group bacterium
GCAATGGCGGGGCACATACGCCGTTCAGTATTGCGGCATAGTAGAGCATTCTAAACGGCGGAATATTGAGGAAATTCATGATGAACCCGATGGCAGTTGCAACAATAATGATGCCGTAAAAACCTTTAGCCTGTGAAAATGTTTTTGAAAGGCCGACTTTCCACTGCAGTCCCTCGCTCAATGCGTATGAAGCGGATCCGGCAAGTATGGGTACAGCAAGAAGGCCGGTGCCGATAATACCGAATGCAAAGAGGAGAAAAGCGACGTCGCCTCCGAGCGGCCGGAGCGCTTCGGCGGCCTGCGAGGCTGACGAGATATTCAGTATGCCGTGTGCACCAAGCGTCGATGCAGACGTGAGCATAATAAAAAACATGACCGCGTTAGAAAAAAACATGCCCAAAATGGTATCGTGTCGCATCTCGCGAATATCGCGGTTAGTAATCTTTGGGATTCCCTTGCCCGGCGTGCGGAGTTTATGATGCAAAATTTCTTCCTCCACTTCTTCATCCGCCTGCCAAAAGAACAGATACGGTGAAATAGTTGTGCCGAGTATTGCGACGAGGCTCATGAAGTACTCTTTGGTAAATGCCAGTTGAGGGACGAGTGTGTGAAGCGTTACCTCGTGCCAGTCCTGCTTCACGATGAACGCGGTTAGTACGTAGGCAAATAATGTAAACGTCAAATATTTTAAGAACTTTGCATAGACGCGATATGGAATCAGTACTTCCAGCAGAATGGTCACGATGGTGACGACGCCAATCCATACGGCAAACGGCACGCGTACAAGCAAAGAACCTGATGCTGCCATGGCGCCGAGGTCTGCGCCGATATTAAAAATATTTGCGATCAGTACCAGGGTAATGACGACAAAAAGCAGTTTCCGTGAATAATGGCTTCGGATGACACCAGAGAGCCCGTGGCCGGTTACCATGCCGATACGGCCGCACATTTCCTGAACGGCAGTCATGAAGGGAAATGAAAACAATGCGGTCCATAATTGGCCGTATCCGAACTGTGCTCCCGCCTGGGAGTATGTTGCTATGCCTGACGGGTCGTCATCAGAGGCACCGGTGATGAATCCGGGGCCGATCGCTTTGAGAAATTTTTTGAATTTGTTCATTAAAATAATTGACAGGAATGGGGAATGATTCTACGTTTCATAGAGGTAGCACGCCAAGTTCTTTACTGCTGATATAGCGCCGAGAGCAGAAGTACTTTTTTGAAGAGCCCTTCACATATCTTCAAAGACTATTTCCCATCACCTCTCGGCGTCTTTTTTTAATAGGCGCGTTTTACTGGGAAATACACATATAGTGTAGCATAGCTTGACGAGTACTGGCTTTATCCTTATGATACAGGGCAAACAAAATAGCCATTTAACAGTCAATACGTGGACATATCGGGAGGGATATGAGAAAAATACTAATGCTAGCCGTTTTGTTGGGCATCTGCATAAGTGTCGCAGTACAGGCTCAACAGCAGAAACAGCCGAAAGGGGTAGACCTCATCGCGCTCAATAGCGCCAACGCAAGTGAGGAGTTGCCTTTTTGGGTGAGGTATTTGTCTGAGTACGAACAATGTTTTCCCACAGAATGTTCAATTGAATTTATGTTGCCGTATGATGATTTTGGCGGGCATGCGCTCCAAATCGATGCGGACATTGAACTGGTGGTGAATAATCAGCGCTTACTTATCAGTGATTTTGCGCGTTATTCGCAGCCGTGGGACAGCGGATTTCCAACTGATACGAGTGAGGTGATAAGAACGTGGCAGGGACTCTGCTTCCGGCTAACTGCTGACTGCGTCTTATCAGATACGACTTTTGAGGAATCTCGCATATCGCGCATGTTTAAAGATGAGTGCTTTGAACCACTCAGGATTGAACGTTTCCATGAATTTTCTTGGGGCACCATGCACGCGAATGTTTGTATAACTCTCAAGGAGGAGTGATGAACATACTATCAAGGATGATCTTGGGTGCTTGCCTGGTATTCATGGTCTTGTCCAGAGATACTCTCGCGTTCTCATTTGAGGAATATGGAGAGCAAAATCCCCGGATTCATTTCCAGTATGTTTTCGCCGGTGATGGTGGGGATGTACAGGTGGATGTGGATGTAGAGATCACGTCGCCAGCGTTTTTGGATTCTTTTTTGCTCAATACCGCTGATACGACATTTTCACTCATTCAGAACGATACCGTCTTTATTGCTCGAATAGAGTCGGCAGAGACTACGATCAACGCCGCTGTTGAGCATTCGCCAGGCTTAGCCCGATTCCTTTCTTCCCTGGAAGATCTTGTCATGAAACTGGTAACGGATGCATCGTGCTCATTACATGGGGAATATCCGCTTTCTCCACAAAAAACTGTATTTCGGTTTCCGTTTGGCACCGTCACGATTCGATTCACTCCAGTTCCGCATAGTGATCGATCAACCTCATGATTTCCAAGTCATGAGTTTTTTATTTAAAAAAATCCCGGCGATACGAGATCGTCGGGGTGGGGTAAACTTACTGTTTACCCTTGCATATTTTGGACACGCTGAGATTGATAATTGGCGGCACCATCAATCAAGTGTCGCAATCCAACTTCATCATAATGGTTACGATAGATTGAAAAGAATTCTTCGTTGTCCGATTCCGGCGTAACTATGACGCAGAGCCGTGTAATAATTTTATGGTCAGGTATTGTTTCAAGAAATTGGGATACCTGTATGGAGACGTATTCCTCGGTTGTCATAGGGACTTGTTGAACATTTTCGTTATCGTACACAACCCATATTTCTTTGTTCTGGGGGTGCGTGTTCAATTGTTCCCACATGGCACTGAGATTGGATGGCTTGATGAGAGAGAGACACCGAATCTCTCGAAACGTCCGTTCTCCCCAATTGCTCCGAACGTTGCATAGCCACAGGTTACCTATGAGGTAGTTGTGGTACTTTTTTGCTCCAAATGCTTTCATGATTTCCTCCTGCTCAATTGAGCTTTGACCCTATTGGGCCCGGCGGGTTTTGGTTTTAGTGAGTTGTAAAAAAACGTGCGTATATGTTCGCATGAGAATAACAGGGTGTATAATTTTTGTCAAGCCGTAGTCTAGACAGATTTCATTTCGGATCCTAAATGTTTGTGGTGAGATTGCGGGATTGCCACGGTCGCTTCCAGCGACCTCGCAATGGTGTAATATGCAGGCACCAATGACAAAGGAATATTAATCCTCAAAGGCAATCCACCACTTTTTTGGCGGTAGCTCTTTTGTGAGTGTTTTTTGCCATTCGGGAATCGCAGTACTGAGTCGCGTGTACGAACCGTCCTTGAAACACCACGGATCGACTGCTCGGGATTTGACTACCGTTAAGGTTCCCTGTTCCGGGTCGTTGCGGTATGGTACGCGATTGTTCATTCTTTCAAACAGTTTAATCAATGTTGCATCTTTCGCATGGTGAACAGCGATTTTATTGAGCACTTCGGCATCTGTCGTATACAAATCCTGTGGAGTAATATACGCACGCGCCAGTGCATGTTTGACGTATTCTGCGACGGTCAAAAACATCACCGCTGACTCCAGTCCTGCCCAGTATTCGTTTGAGTGATTAAAGAGTTTTGCAAAACGCAGAGCGTGTTCTGGAGATGAAAAAATCCACTTGTTGTCGTGAACGGTGAGCGAGTCAAGAATATGATGAATGTCATCCAAAGGGAATTTCCAGTATGCCGCCGCGTCTCTCAAGCTGTAATCGATGCGATCCGCACAGAGGTCGGGAAGCGGCTGCTCTTTAAGAGGAAATTGAGATTCATCAAGCAGTTCCGTCAGCGTGTAGCCGTATCTGTTCAAAAGTGCTGGCAATTCTGATTGTGAAAGATATTCCTCGTGGATATTGTCCTGGTGAGAATGTTCGCTTGGCGATCCTTCGGCGTGTATATAGTCAATGGCATGGGAGAATGCTGAATGTGACGCGTCATGGATTAAACCCGCAATCTGCTCTTTGAGTGTTGCGCCATATTTTCGCAACACTAAAAAAACGCCGACAGAATGCTGGTAGCGTGTCGGAGGCTCTCCGGGAAAAAAAGGTTTACGATATGCTCCCTGTTCGATGCCTTTCAGTCGCGTGAGCGTGGGAGTGTTCAGTAATGCCGTGATTACCGGTTCTTCTATAACAAATTCTCCATAGAGGGGGTCTGAATAGGTCATGCGCTATACGGGCTCAAAAAAATTCTTACCCTCATCAGTCTCATTGGCAGTCATGTCGCGCTGATATTCGGGAGAATAAATTTTGGTGATGATAAACTCACCTAACGTAGTCTGCTGTTCTGCGTTTATCGATTGTTTAATAATCTGCACATGTCCCCAATATATCCATTTGCCCCCGATATTTTGAGCGAGAAAAACACGATTTGGTGCCGGGTGGTAAATGCGGAGATCGGGTTTTGTAAACGAAAAAACTCTGCCCCTGAAATCGTCGGCGGTAAAGGGTTGTTTGACATGTCGTTCCAGTGTCAGCTCAGCAGGGAAACCCTGTTCGTTCGTTATTTGAAGCGTGTCGTTAAGTTCGATGTGTGAACCCATAAGTATTGTATTATCGTTTCTCACCAGTATCGGGGAGACAGGATTTGAACCTGCGACCCCTCGCTCCCAAAGCGAGTGCGCTACCACTGCGCTACTCCCCGATACTGGTGAGGAATGCATGGTATGCACTCCAATGTAAACTGCACGTAGGGATGCGCATAATCCGCATCTTTGACTTCTAAGGCCAGGATGGGAGTTGCACCCATGTATAACGGTTTTGCAGACCGTTGCCTTACTGCTTGGCTACCTGGCCATGTATGTGCATGAAGGTGCGCCGCTACGATACTACATGACATTTGCTTAAGGACAGTAGCAAAAGATCAGTACTTTTTCAAGATGCTTGGTTCTTAAGCTTTTTGAGGATAAGCGGAACGCGCTGCATGTCCTTGATCTGTAGGGGCCGCATAGAGCCAGTATACAGTGCAGCTGCTGGATGGTACAGCGGCAGATAGACCCGTCCGTGACGCCTAAAAGGCTTGCCGTGTACCTCTGATATCTTGAACTCCTCGGGCAGAAAACGGTGCATCGAATGTCTGCCCAGGGTAATGATCAGCTTTGGATTGATAAGCTCGACTTGTTTAAATAAATAGTGGGTCGTGCAGGTTTCGACTTCATCCGGCAATGGATCACGGTTATCTGGCGGTCGGCATTTTACAACATTAGAAATAAAAACATCCTCGCGTTTTAAATTGATAGCCGTGAGCATCTGTTCCAGGAATTTCCCGGCGGCTCCCACAAACGGCCGGCCCGACTCATCTTCTTTTTGGCCCGGCCCTTCACCGATAAAGAGCAGTTCAGCGTGAGGATTACCTTCCCCCGGCACCGCATGCGTCCGTCCCTGTGCGAGAGGACACAGTGTGCACTTCTTGATCTGCCCTGCTATCTGTTCAAGCGTTGTTGTTTCCATGGACGTCTTTCAAAATTTGACGTGCGTTCATGCAGTCTTTTTCGATTTGCGTAATGAGCGCTTCGCGACTGGGGAAGGCGAAAAATTGACGTATAAATGCAAGAAACATGACGGTAATCATATTTCCGTAAATCTCTGTGTCAAAATCGAAAATGTGCACCTCTGTCTGCCGAGGGCGACCTGTAGTTTTGCTTCGCGTACGAATGACTGCAACCCCATCGTGTGACGTTCCTGCTATTTCTACGGTTACTGCGTACACACCGTTACCGAGCTCGCTGGGAATGTTGCAGTCAAGATTTGCCGTGGGATATCCGAGTACCTTACCGACATGATCGCCATGGACCACCCGGCCAGTGAGTGATTGCATATATTAGATCTTCACTGCGCGCAACAGCTCGTTATGAATTTTGCCGTTGCTGGCGACGACATCGGTGCTCGCGTATGACCACTGCTTTCCATCAATTGAAGTTACTTTTCCGCCCGCCTGTTGAACAAGAAATACGCCCATAATAGAGTCCCATAGGGTTATTGGCGGAGTGAGGACGCATCCTTCAACTCGGCCGGCTGCTACATACGCGAGGTTCAAGCTTCCACTGCCAAACATACGCCCGTTCAGGGCGCGCGTATGAAGTCGTTGCGCAATAGTAATGCCACCTCTTCGTGAGTTCACTGAGTGGCCAAATCCATAGGTAATAATTGACCGTTGAAATTGCCGTGTGGGAGAGACGTGCACACGCTTACCGTTTAGCGTGGTATGGTGCCCCGCTTCGGCGACAAAAAGCTCGTCGGTTATTGGCGCATAAATAATGGAAAGCAGGATTTCGTGCTTGTGAACCAGGGCCAGCGCCGTGCAGAATAAAGGGCTGCCGATGGTAAAATTGGTCGTTCCGTCCAGCGGATCAATGATCCACCGGTAGGTGTCGGCATTATTTTCAAGACCGGTCTCCTCGCTCAAAAAGTCATGATTCGGAAACTTATTTTTAATGGTGGAGAGAATAATCCGATTGGCTCCGAGATCAGCTTTTGTCACGATATCGTGCGATCCTTTGAAGCGTATCGCCCCGTGA
>JBAZCI010000045.1:0-2650 GCA_041671025.1 Patescibacteria group bacterium
TCGTGAGCGCAAGTTCGGGCGGAAGCTATAGCCAGAGCAATAATTCGGTGCAGTGGAATCTCGGCAATGTGACCTATCCGGATATGATATATTACTACGAGGCGAAAGTGCTTGCTCCCGTGCGCGACAACGAAACAAACACGAATGTGGCGATGTTATTCTCCGACAACAGGACGCTTGCCACTAACCAGGTCCAGTACAATATCAAATCACCGAACATCATTCTGATAAAGGAAAAGATAACTCCGCCCACCCAAGGCGCCGCATTGACCTACAAAATCACTTATCGGAACATCGGCTCGCGCCAAGGGAAGCTTGCGTTGCGTGAGGAATTTGCTTCACCGCTGAAATTCATGTCGGCATCGCCAAGCCCCGCGAAATCGGATGCACAATCGGTGTCGTTCGAGGTATTGAATATTCAACCGCAGGATTCCGGCACGATCGTTCTTAATTTTACCTCCGAGGGCAGCGTGGCTTTGCCTGCTGATACAATGCCGAAAACGCGCGCGTCCTATTATGATGACCGCGGATATCAGTATCCCGAGATCGTTCTTGACGGCAGCGGGTCATCTCAAAATAACAGCGCAACACAAGGGCAGGTAAAAGGCGCGCTTGATGTTTCCGCGGGCTCGGAAAAAATAGTGTTTGTGGCGGTGGGTCTGGCGGCGCTTCTTGCGATCGCATGGTATCTCTTAAACAGCATCGGTATGAGCAGACTAAAATTTTCGTATGCACTTTATAGGGCAAAAAAGGAGGATGCCGGGAAATAATCATCAGGGTTAAGGTGTATAACAAAACAGCGACCCTTCTCCGGAGTTGCTGTTTTGTTATGTGCTGAGGTATAGTATATAGTGGTGAGAGCAGTGCTATGGCAAAAAAACAACAAACCGAAAATATAATAAGGATCGTTCATGACAGAGAAGGGTGTATCGGATGCGGAGCATGTGCAGTACTGTGCGAGAAATATTGGCGCATGGATAATGACGGCATGGCAAGTCTTATTGGAGGGAAGAAAGCTGGAAAGAATTTTGAACGTGTTGTTGAAAATATCGAGTGTAACCAGGAGGCGGCCGATGGCTGCCCCGTGGCCGTTATCCATATAAAGCGCGCATAAGGGGCCGGGCTGTTCCGGGAAGTGGCTATAAACAAGCGTGTTTTATGGAAAAGCGCGGGGCTCTTGACATATTACTTTCGATGAGTATAATGAGCTTTGCAAGTAAGCAAAGGGTTATGTAAGCGTTTTTACAAGCGAACAGGCAAAACTGCATCCGCAAAGGGTTTCAGACATGTGAAATTCTTTGCGGGTGTGTTTTTTTCGAAAAGCACGACCCCACGGTTCATTACCAATTCAGCATAAGTTAAGTCACAGCGAGTCTAAAAAAGAAGAGCCAATTTTTTCTGGTTATTCCAAGTTAAAAAATTCTTAATGAGAGTTTGATTCTGGCTCAGGATGAACGCTGGCGGTGTGGATAAGGCATGCAAGTCGAGCGGTTTGTATACATTAGCAATAATAGATACAAATAGCGGCGAACGGGTTAGTAACACGTAGGTACTTACCTCAGAGTCGGACATAACTCCGCGAAAGCGGAGCTAATATCCGATAGCATCCGGCTCAAACCGGATTAAAGTCCCGAGCAATCGGGATGCTCTAAGAGAGGCCTGCGGGCTATCAGCTAGTTGGCAGGGTAAAAGCCTACCAAGGCGATGACGGCTAGGGGGTGTGGGAGCACGACCCCCAACAAGGGAACTGAGACACGGTCCCTACTTCTACGGAAGGCTGCAGTCGAGAATCTTCCACAATGGGCGAAAGCCTGATGGAGCGACACCGCGTGCAGGATGAAGGCCTTCGGGTCGTAAACTGCTTTTACGTGAGAAGAAGTACCGTACCTCACTGCGTCTGGACGGAAATATCATTGTTCAATGATCTCTACTAATATCGAGTCAATCAATTCAGTTATTATCGAAGAGTATAAAGAGATCGGGTCCGCAATTATGCGGAGGAGAAGAGCATGAGATTTCTGTCGAGCGTAGCGAGGTGCGGTTCTGACGGTATCACGAGAATAAGGGGTTCCTAACTCTGTGCCAGCAGGAGCGGTAATACAGAGACCCCGAGCGTTATCCGGATTTATTGGGCGTAAAGCGTCTGTAGACGGTCTGTTTTTCTTCCGATTTCGGAAGAAAACACGGGCGGCCATTAGGCCGCCTAGTGCAAGTCGAATGTGAAATCCTTTCGCTCAACGAAAGAGACGCGTTCGATACTGGCAAACTAGAGGGTACGAGAGGTTGGTAGAACGATAGGTGTAGGGGTGAAATCCGTTGATATCTATCGGAATACCGAAGGCGAAGGCAGCCAACTGGCGTACTCCTGACGTTGAGAGACGAAAGCGTGGGTAGCAAAAAGGATTAGATACCCTTGTAGTCCACGCCCTAAACGATGAATACTAGCTTCTTGAAGTATCGACCCTTCAGGTGGCGAAGCTAACGCGTTAAGTATTCCGCCTGGGAAGTACGGCCGCAAGGCTAAAACTCAAAGAAATAGACGGGGACTCGCACAAGCGGTGGATTATGTGGTTTAATTCGATGGTAAACGAGAAACCTTACCAGGGCTTGACATGGTTCTGAAAGCTGTCCGAAAGGGC
The DNA here is from genome assembly GCA_041671025.1 of Patescibacteria group bacterium. GTDB lineage: Bacteria > Patescibacteriota > Patescibacteriia > UBA10025 > UBA10025 > JBAZCI01. The sequence goes on from JBAZCI010000045.1 coordinate 2,640, forward strand.
GGCCCTCTCAC
>JBAZCI010000045.1:2660-6405 GCA_041671025.1 Patescibacteria group bacterium
CACAAGGACAGAATCACAGGTGCTGCATGGTTGTCGTCAGCTCGTGCCTTGAGGTGTTCCCTTAAGTGGGGTAACGAGCGCAACCCCCATTCTGCGTTACAAGTGTCGCAGGAAACTGCCCCGCTCTTTGCGCATTAGCGTTTTGCTAGTGAATAAAGAGCGGGGAGGAAGGTGGGGATGACGCCAAATCAGCATGGCCCTTTGACGCCCTGGGCTACACACATAATACAATGGTTACTACAATGGGCTGCGAAATCGTAAGATGGAGCCAATCCCATCAAAAGTAATCTCAGTTCGGATTGAGGGCTGCAACTCGCCCTCATGAAGTTGGAATCGCTAGTAATCGCAGATCAGCTAAGCTGCGGTGAATACGTTCTCGAGTCTTGTACTCACCGCCCGTCAAGCCAAGGGAGCTGGTAATATCTAAAGACCTAGGATTCTGGGTTAAAGGTAGGATCAGTAACAGGGGCTAAGTCGTAACAAGGCACGTGTAGCGGAAGCTGTGCGTGGATCATCTCCTTTCTAATTTTTTTTAAAAAGATTAGAGAGCAGTGTCGATTTTTGTTGGTTAGCGAGAATTCTTTAACCAACACTCGGTTGTTTGTCTCTATTCCTAATCGGAGACTTCTTGGAATAACCAGAAAGTATTGGCTTACTAACAAAACACCCCCATAAGGGGGTGTTTTGTGTTGACAGGAAAAGAAAAATAACCAAAGAATATATAAGTTCTCGGACAACACAAATAAAGGGGGTGGTGGATGGAGCTTTTCTGGTTGATAATCAAGGAAATTGTGTTCGGTGCACTTGGGGTTTTTGCCGTCGCTGTTGTCGTTTTTCTTGCGACACTGGCATATATTATCCGGCATCGGCACGATGAACAGAGTATTCTGCATCACAATGCGGGGATGGTTATGGGTCTCTCTTTTGTTTTTTCCTCTCTTGCGGCAATCGGCGTTTTTTGCTGGTTTCATTTATTGCTCTCGGCGTTGCTGATTGCGAATATTGTTGTGCTGTTGGGGCTTCTTGTTCACAGAGATTTCAAAATGGAATACGAGTAAAGAAATATTCCCCCCGAAGGGGGGTTTTGTTTTTTGAAAATAAAAAAAAGGACGGCCGTGGGGCCGTCTTTGTGATTCGGGTTCTTGGGGCGGGGGATCAACCCCTTCCCACATTATGGACGCGATGGCCGATCAGCCAGAACGTATTGCCGCATTCGCACTTGATGGCGCCGGGTCCCAGTGGTTTGCACTCCGCGGGAGGGCAGCCGTACTGGTCGTGTTCTAATTTCAGAAGGAACATGCTGATCTTGTTTTTCAGGTTCAGGAGAAATGCGCTCACTTTCTTTTTCACGGAGTTCCTCCTTGTGAAATTAGAGCTTGGTGATGGAATGGGACAGCAGTTTCAGTGATATGCGGCATCTGCGCCCGGATTTTTCCTCCAACATCCTCTCATTCTCGTTCTTCATCTTTGCCAGCAGCTCAGCCAGCTTGGCGGGAAATGTATCAAGGTCATTCTCATCCATCGGGTCGAGTATGCCCGCAGAAGTGATGGTGTCCGTACTGCATCCAACAGCAGCGATCTTTTCCCAAACAGTGGAAACCAGTAATTTCATGCGTCACCCCCTTCTACGCAGTTTATTTAAGAACGAAAATTATAGTAGCAGAAATACAACAAAATGTCAATATATGGTTTGTGCCGGAGTGCGGCGGAAGTATTGCTTATTTCCAGTAGTTTGCTTTTTTCTCGTCTCTTCGGACATCCAATGTGGCACAGTGTAATCCGCCGCCGAATAATTCACAGTGCCTCAATTTGACCGGTACGACATTGAACTTGTTTTTTTCCAGCAGATCTCCAAGACTCTTGTCTTCATCTCTGACGCATATTGTTTTTTCATCAAGCGAAAGAACGTTTACACTCATTCCGGCAAACGATGCCAGCTGAAGATGATCTTTTTTGTATCTGAATTTTTTATTTTCATCTGGCGCTTCGATCATTTTCCATTTTTGCAGGGCGCGCGGCAAAAGATGTATTTTTTTGCGCATAAGTGGGTTTATCAGTAATAAGCCGTAGCGCAATGGCATAAGCATTCCGTCTATATGCAGATCAGTTAGCCGTACGGGGTGTATCCTGAATTTATTTTCAAAGTGGCGCTGCAGCCATAGTGCTCCTAGCTCATGATTTTTGTTTCCAATGTTCATCAGTATGTCTTCGCCGAACTTCAGACAATTAGCCGCATCAAACGCAATGTCATATTTTGTTTCGATCCTTTGTATCGAGTGTATTTTTTTCACTTTGCTCCAATGGACATTATCAATGCTGGTTGCGGACAGCTGTGGCGTTGGGGCGCAAGTCCATGGGGCGCCACGCCTGAAATAATCCATAAAAATATCCCGCATAAGCATTCCCTCAAAGTACCGCTTTCTGTTTGTTTGGGGTGTTTCTATTATTTCATTGCCAAGGCATAGAAACATGTCTCGCGGCGAATCGACCGCGTTTGTGATCGAGGTAAAAAAAGGAGTTCGGATAACGCGCGGCTCATCAAGCCGTCTTGGGCGCCTGACGAGTATTCCTCTTTTGGTCAGGATCTTTGCAAAATTGTCGAGATCGTTCTGTCTCTCAATGGTGTACTGTTTTGATATCTTGAAAATTTGCTTTTTTTCGGATTCAAGGGCATTTTTGATATTGTCCCTGTAGAGTATTTCAAATGCTTCGTCAAATCCATCCATATTAAAATTAAGGCACGTACCGAGAACAATTTCTTTTAAGGGCGCCCACTCGGTATAGACATTTACCGGCAATGAGCCTTTTTTTATTTTTTTGTTCGGCATTGGAGGGCGCAAAATAAATTGTATATTAAAACTCTACTGTGTTGCCGACGCTGATGTTATTTTTTGCCGAGAATCCGCCATTTACCTCAAGAACATATTGGGCGGGGGCGTCTGATGGGTATGAGGGGCATGCCGGGGTTTTACAGGGTATCATCGTTTTGATCGAGACAATCTCTTTTTTTGAATTAATATAGATAGCATCAAGCGGGATGAGCGTATTTTTCATCCAAAAGCTTTGTGGCTGGTCTTTTGAAAATACAAATAACATTCCTCTATATTCGGGAAGGGAGGTGCGGAACATAAGGCCGTACGTCCGGGAGTCGGGAGTTGTTGCTGTCTCTACCCGGAGGTCGACGCGCTTGCCGCTCGCGCTGATGATGGAGAGCGGAATGGTGTTATAATTTTTTTCAGCCGGCTTTTGCTCTTGTGTCGGAGCAGACGATCGTCCGGCTCCCGGAGGCGAAACAAAGTTTTTCAATCCAAAATATAAAAGCGTCGGCACAACCATCATGGCCAAAAGAGCAACAAGATATTTGAGCAGCCGCTTCATATCAGTATTTTGTGTTGTCGTATTTTGAGCTGTTTTTTGTTTCCCATGGGAATACGATCCACTGTGGCGTCTTTTTTATATAATAATCGGGGATGAATGAGGTAGTTGGCTTGATGAAGAGCGAGAATGTGGAAAAACCACCGAACGGCGCGATGCTTCTTCCCGTGTCGGAGATGTCGTCAACAACCAGTATTTTTTTTGAGGCCCTCTTTGGTTTTTGCATGGTAAGCGGTATCATACAAAGGTGAGACAGAGATACGGCAATAGGCAGCCCGCCGCGCGGGATGCCGTAGATGGCATTATAGCGATGACCGCGCATTTTTTTTGCCGCACGTTCCAGCATTTTTTGATATTCTTGCCAGGAAAG
>JBAZCI010000046.1:0-6193 GCA_041671025.1 Patescibacteria group bacterium
CGCGAAAGGATCTGCAGGAGCTCTTTAATGTGTCCAGCGCTAAGATTCGGGTTGTGCATGACGGCGCTTGGGTTGAAAAGGTAGCATTAAAAAGAGGTCGCAAAGGCATAGCGCATTTGAAGACCGGCAAGAAATTTATTCTCTATTTGGGAACGATTGAGCCCCGCAAGAACGTCACTACGCTTATTCGCGCGTATCATAAGCTGTTGACATGGAATCCGGAGTATAAAGCGTACACATTGGTTATTGCGGGAAAAAAAGGATACAAGGCCGATGTGGTACTTGATGAGGTGAGAGAATTGAAGCTGGGCAAACAGGTCAGGTTCATTGATTATGTAACGCAGAATGAAAAAGTGGATCTGATGAAAGCCGCGACATGCTTTGTGAACCCGTCATACTATGAAGGATTTGCGATGACGGTTGCGGATGCGCTGGCGCTGGGTACGCCGGTTATCGCAAGCAATATTTCGTCGATTAAGGAAATTGTCGGGAAGGCGGGAATTTTGTTTGACCCCGAAAAAGAGTACGAGCTTGCCGCCGCGATTAAAAAAGTACTGACCGGCGCTGATTTACGGAAGCGCCTGTCGAGGTTAGGAAAAGTCCGGGCGGAACTGTTCAACTGGGAAACGTGCGCCCGGCAGACTCTCGAGGTCTATTACGATACGGTGAAAAAGAAATAACAGTCGCCAAGACATATGCCGAAGCTGAATGTTGGTATTGATGTACGCGTCGCAGAACAGATCGGGGGTATCGGAAGATACGCCCGGGAGTTAGTATTGGCGCTCGGGCGCCGCGGAGAGCATGCACTCCACGCGCTTGTATATGCTGACCAGGATACTTCGTGGCTACCGGAGGGGATTGTGCTCATACCCGTTTCCCGGACAGCGAAGCGGATGCTTCCCTTGTTGTGGGAGCATGCTCTCCTGCCGCGCAGCGCGGCAGTGCGCCGCCTGGACCTGATGCATTTCCCAAACCCGACAGCCCCGTTAGGTATGCATATCCCGTTTGTCGCTACCGTTCACGATACGGCAATCTTTGACCACCCGGAATGGTTTCCATCCGGACAGTCGTTCAGTACCCGCACGGTCGTTCCCCGCACGATGCGGCGCGCGCGGCGCCTGCTGGCGGTGACGGAAACGGTTAAACACAATGTCATGAATCGCTTCGGCGTTCCTGACGAAAAAATTTCAGTCATTCCAAACGGCGTTAATACAGAAGTTTTTTCTCTCGAACGCGCGACGGTCGAGCAAACGCTGAAAAAATTTCATCTTGATCCGGGATATATACTTTGGGTCGGACGTCCCGCGCCATACAAAAATCTTGCGTTTGTAAATACACTAGTTCAGTCGAGCGAAAAACGTTTTGTATTTGTCGGGATGGATGCACATGAGGCACGTTCCGCAATGCCTGCGTATGACGAAACGCGATGCACGTGCATTGCATCTATTGAGCCGGGTTCACGTGAACTCGCTGATCTCTATAGGGGAGCAGGCGTCGTTATTCAGCCCTCGTTGTACGAAAGTTTTGCTCTGCCGGTTCTTGAAGCCCTTGCGTGCGGGACACCGGCGATTGTGAGCGATATGCCTACGCTTCGGGAAATATACGGAAACATGCTTGAATATGCGCCGTTGGCTGATCTGTCTGTCTGGCAAAAAAAAATTGACCGCAGTATAACAAATGAAACGGGACGGCAAGAACGTAGTGCGTGGGCCCAGAAATATGCTTGGCAAAAGATCGCCGAAAGCGTTTCCGCTCAGTACGCGGCAGTGCTTGGCGAACGGAAATAGTATACGGAATTGAGAAGGAGAAAAAGAGGGGTGCCGCTTTTCTTTGCCGAAAGAAAAGCGGCAGAAAAGAACGGCCGCCCGTGCAGAAAAAATTGACAGCCTCGACTCCGTCGGCCGATGCAGTGCAAACTTTTCCCTCTGACATTGCCAGGAGGTTCTTTTTGTACAAAAAAGCAGTATTTCTTTTTTCTGTCATCCTGAGCGCAAGCGAAGGATCCCGTCCGCCTCGGGCGGACGAGATTCTTCGGTCGGTCGCTATGAGCGACACTCCCTCAGAATGACAATTAATAAAGTGGTTGTTATACCCACTGCGTCGTCGGATTTTTCTGCAATGGGCGGGAAGAAGGTAAGAAAGCATGGTCGTTTGGTATTAAGAGGCAACTCCGAATAACCTTGAAAATGTAAGAACTTAATTCGGTAACTTCGCAACTTTGTTAAGTTGCTTATCTAGCCAATAACTTGATAACTCAGCTCTTGAATTTTGTACGGAGGGGTTTCTTGTCAGTGACCCTGTTTTTCGCTACACTACAGCTACTTTTCGCATATGCCAGAAGAAAAACAGCTATCATCTATACCGAACTTTTCCAAGCTGGAGGAAGAGGTTTTCGCGTTCTGGGAAAAGGAACATATTTTTGATCAGAGTCTGGAAAAAACCAAGGACGGCAAACGATTCGTTTTTTTTGAAGGTCCGCCAACCGCAAACGGCAAGCCGGGTATTCATCATGTGCTTGCACGTGCGTACAAGGATGTTATCTGCCGGTATAAAACGATGCGCGGTTTTTTTGTCGAGCGCAAAGCCGGCTGGGATACACATGGCCTTCCGGTTGAACTTCAAGTTGAAAAAGCGCTGAAGATTTCCGGCAAGCCGCAGATCGAAAAATACGGCGTGGAAGCGTTCAACAAGAAATGCAAAGAGAGCGTGTGGCAATACAAAAAAGAATGGGAACAGCTGACGTCGCGCATCGGTTTTTGGCTTGACCTGGAGCATCCGTATGTCACATACGAAAATGAATATGTCGAATCGCTCTGGTGGATCATGAAGCAGGTGTGGGACAAAGGACTTCTCTATCAGGGCCACAAAGTCGTTCCGCATTGTCCGCGATGCGGTACGGCGCTTTCCAGTCACGAAGTCGCACAGGGGTATGACAAGGTGAAAGATCGTTCCGTGTTTGTAAAATTCAAAGTGAAAAATCAGGAGAATACGTATATTCTTTCATGGACGACGACGCCGTGGACATTGCCCGGGAATGTTGCGCTGGCTGTCGGGGAAAAGATTGACTATGTTCAGGTTAAAGCGGGCAATGAGCAGTATATACTTGCAAAGGCCGTTATAGAAAAAATTCATGGGGAGTATGATGTTGTGAAGGAAATAAAAGGTGCTGAACTTGTCGGTATGCACTATGAGCCGCTTTTCGATATTACAGAATTACAGTCCTCAACCTCGCATCAAGTGTATGTCGCCGATTTTGTGAATACGGACGAAGGTACTGGAATCGTTCACACTGCAGTGATGTACGGCGAAGACGACTATCAACTGGGAGAAAAAATTGGATTGCCTAAAGTACACACGGTTACTCCCGACGGATTGTTTAATGAGCTTGTTCCGCAATGGCAGGGCTGGCCGGTGAAACACAAGGACAAGCCGACGGAAGATAAAACAACGCAGGCGATTATCGACTACTTGAAGGAAGCGGGGCTGTTATACGGTGAAGAACTGTATGAACATGATTACCCGTTCTGTTGGCGATGCGATACGCCGCTCCTGTACTATGCGAAGAACTCCTGGTTTATCAAGATGAGCGCATTGCGTGAGGAGCTGAAAAAAAATAATGAAACGATCAACTGGGTGCCGGCGTATATTAAGGACGGCCGGTTCGGCGAATGGCTCAACGAGGTGAAGGACTGGGCGTTTTCACGCGAACGGTATTGGGGTACGCCGTTGCCGATTTGGGTATGTGAAAAATGCGGATCAAAAGAATGCATCGGAAGTATTGCAGAATTAACCGCGAGAAGTGCCAATCAGAAAATTGATGCAGCGACGCTTGATCTGCATCGTCCGTACGTCGATGAGATTACGCTGACCTGCGCTTCATGTTCAGGAAAAATGGTACGGGTCAAAGAAGTCGCCGACGTGTGGTTCGATTCCGGATCTATGCCGTACGCACAGTGGCATTATCCGTTTGAGAATACAGAGCGGGTGGACAGCGGACAAAGCTTTCCCGCCGAATATATTTCGGAAGCGATAGATCAGACCCGCGGCTGGTTTTATACCCTGCTTGCCGTATCGACACTGCTCGGCAAAGGCGCGCCGTACAAGAATGTCATTTGCCTCAACCACATCATGGACAGCAAAGGGCAAAAAATGTCCAAGTCGCGCGGTAATGTTGTCGATCCGTTTGACATTATCAGTCAATACGGCGCTGACGCATTACGCTGGCATCTCTTTACCATGAACCAGCCCGGCGATGTGAAATTATTTGATGCCAAACAGGTGAACGAGGTGATCAAGAAAAACTGGCTGATTATATGGAACGTCCTGACATTTTGGAAGACGTACCGTGGCGCAAGCGAAATGCCCGCGGTGATTCCGCGCAAGGGTATGCACGTACTGGATTCGTGGGTAATGGCCAGAATGCATCAGGTTGTTGAAGCGACGACTGCACATCTTGAAACGTATGAGATCACGCAGGCGGGCAGGCTTATCACAGACTTTGTGAACGACGTTTCTACCTGGTATTTACGGCGGTCGCGCGACCGATATAAAGATGGCGGAACGGAGGCCGCTCAAGCCGTGCAAACTCTGCATATTGTCTTGCATACGCTTGCGAGACTATTGGCCCCATTTGCGCCGTTTTTCGCTGAAAAACTGTATGCAGAGACCGGAGGAAAACAGAAAAGCGTTCATCTCGAACCCTGGCCCGTGGCTAAAGACTATCCCGCGAATGAAGTCATCATTCGCGCTATGGCGAACCTGAGACAGGCGGTGGAGCTTGGACACGCGTTGCGCAAAGAACATTCGATCAAGGTGCGTCAGCCTCTCGCTCAATTCATTATCAAAGGCGAAAAACTGCCCGCTGATATCACCGGCGTCATTCAGGATGAACTGAATGTGCGGGAAGTCATCGCGACATCCGCACTGCCCAGCGGATCCGAATTTGTGCGCAAAGAGTCAAACGGTGTTGCTGTCGCTTTGGACACGACCATCACGGATGAACTTCGGCAGGAGGGGATGGTGCGCGATATCATCAGGCATATCAATGCGATGCGCAAAGGGATGAAGTTGACACCGGCGGATAAAATTGACATACGGTTTTGGACTGAGACACCAGACGCTATTGAAGTCCTGTCCAGATATGCAGACATGATTTCTCAGGGGACGGCCGCTGTGAGTATAAGCACGCTTGCCGCAAAACCGGCGGAGACCGAACCGCTCGTGCTCGGTGAACAGTCGATTGCGTTCCATATCGTCAAAGTGGAATAGCACATGCCGACATTTTTCACCGAAGGCATTGTGCTGTCACGTACCGCGGTCGGTGATACAGACAAGTCGGCCGTTATTTATACGGACGCCCACGGCAAGCTGACGGCGCGTGTTCGTGCCGGTCAGCGGTCCACCAGCAAACTTGCCGGCAGTATAGAGCCGTTTTCCACGGGGCTGTTTTTTTTCGCGCAGGGACGCGGCGGCCATACGCTCACCGGCGCTGACCTGACGACGACATTTCCGAGACTGAAAAGCAAGCTGCTTACTACTGCGTCCGCGAGCGTCATCGTGGAATGCGTACTCCTGTTGACGCATGAGTGGCACGCCGACAAACGGGTGCTTGATATTGTGAAATCAGCGTGCGCTTTTTTGAACCAGCGAACGTTGACGCGCGGGCAGGTGATGATCGCAGAAATGTGGGCGCTCTGGCAGCTGCTCGGCCATCTGGGGATCGGGCTGAATCTCGACGTCTGCGTGCGGTGCGGTAAAAAATTAGATTCACGAAAGCTGAGTATCAGCTATGATCAGGGAGGTACGCTGTGCGCCTCCTGCACGGAGAGTGTCCGCGGATCAATGCCGTTGTCTTCCGCCGCGCTGAAGTTGCTCCGTCTGGCGGGGGGAATGGCACTGAGGAGTATTCCCCGAATCCGGGCTTCGGCCGGGACGATTACCCAGGCGCTGAAGTGCGCTCACGGGGCATATCAGTATCAGCTTGATCAGGCATCACCGGCGCTTGCATTTAGAAATGCCGTTCAATGAATCGGGCTGTACGCATACGTATTCGGTAATTGAACGCTGATATGCTATACTGTGATGTACCGTATGTCAAAACGTTCTAAAGCCCGGTCAGAAAATGAAAAGTCCGCAAAAACGGATGCCACTGAAGAGGCAGTCGATCGTCGCATTCCGGTTGCAGATGATTCAG
>JBAZCI010000047.1:0-5862 GCA_041671025.1 Patescibacteria group bacterium
TGAGGCTTTTACCTTAACCATAACCGATGTACTGAAGGCAAAGGGTGAAGTAACTATCACCGGCTTTGGCACATTTATGGCCAAAGAGCGTTCCGCCCGCGCCGGAGTCAACCCGCAGAATCCCAGCGAGCGCATCCAGATTGGTGCTGTGACTATCCCTAAATTCAAATCAGGAAAAGCATTGAAGGATGCACTGAAGGGGAAGTAATTTAAAATACACTTATACCAAAAAGCTGGCACTCTCTGTGCCGGCTTTTTTTGATATGACCATAGATATTTGTACCTGGTGGGTCGTGGAGGAATCGAACCTCCAACCTTGGGCTTAAGAGGCCCCTGCTCTACCAATTGAGCTAACGACCCATGCAATGCCTACATCAACGGGATACAAACGAACGTGCACCAGTACACGCACAATGCGCGTATTGTATAGAGCTTAGGGAAGAAATGCAAGTCCGGGACGCTTACTCGACAACTTGCTGCTTATCATTCCATAGCTTCAGATATTCCCGCACTGCATTCACATTGACGGGTAATTGACGGATCGCCTGAAGGCCGGTGGTAATTCCCCGCTCTTCTATCATGCGTTTCACATCATCTTCTTGACTGAGAATATCTGCATCACTTTCTGCCGAAAGATGTATTTCAGTTTTTGCCAAAGAGTCGCCGAGATACAACAAGCCCATTTCCGGCTCGAACCCAGGCTGTCCTGCCATAACCTTTTCTGAAGCCTGTTTAAAATCATCCGTTTGAACAAAAGCCATTGAATATCCATCCGGCCGATTTTTTGCCGAATCTCGTACTTTTGCCAGTTCATAATGTAACTCAGCACAACGGGCGACATATTCAATCTGTGCGTCGGTAAGCTGATAGTCACGTTTCAGTATCTGCGAAAATCCCTCGGAACGGATAATACCACCGGAAGTTTTTTCGTGACCCGCATGGATAAAATGCATTGGCTTGTTTGGCTTGCGAACGATACGACGGTCGGAAAACTTGCCCAAATCGTGCAAAGGAATTGCAATCTCTAATAATTCTTTTTTACTCCGCCCATCGATACTCTCGGACATATGCACGGATACCGCTTCATCCACTCCCCACTGCTGAAGATATCCGGGCACTTCCTCCTGATTATACGTATCAAACATCTTCGTGTGAGTAATCACGCCCCACTGATGATACTCTGGTCGATGTTGAAGCGGGTCATCAGGATTTTTAAAATATTCCCGGTTTAACTCCTCACGAGAATTAAGATTATTGCGAATGAGATGCTTGGCCATTTCAGGAAGTTTATCAAAAAGGGATTCCACAATCTCCCGTGTATCCATCCGCGGATTCAGTTCAGGTCGCTCTCGATCCATATGTATGAAAAAGTGTTTTGTCGCCGTTCCTGCGATTACCTATGCCCTCGGAGGGATTCGGTCACGAGTACATTTCCTGACCGGAAAAGTCTCTCGACCCCGCCTCGCGGTCGCTTTCAGCGACATCGCTGCGGCTTTCTCGCCCCTCACGCGAGCAAAGTAGATTTGCTCGCTCGTTCGCATTTCATGCGCCCGGAGGGACTCGAACCCCCAACCCCATGGTCCGAAGCCATGTACTCTATCCATTGAGCTACGGGCGCGCGATACTGAAAGAGTTTATCAGGTTTTACTCGTTTCTTCAAGACAAAAACTGTAAAGCACTCATGAAGCTACTTCCAGGATCGTTCAACTGTGAAGATCCACTTTTCAAGCGCATCACCGAACTTTTCAGATGAAAAATCTTTTGCGCGTTCTAAAACCTTTTGGCGGTTAAGGTGCCAGGCTTTTTGTACTGCACGGCATAATTCCTCTACTCGGGCTTCAGGCCGGCACAGCACACCCGATGTTGGTGTAATAATTTCCGCAGGACCACCCATACGGAGCGCAACAACCGGAGTACCACACGCCAATGATTCAATAATTGACAGCCCAAATCCTTCCACCCAATGGTACGGCGCAATCATCACGCGCGCCCGTCCGATAATACGGGACAATTTTTTTGATGAAACAAAACCGTGATATGTATACTGAACATCCGAGAAATCAGCAATGCATTTCTTAAAATACTCCACATCTTGCATCTTGCCGAAAATGTCCAAAGGAAGCTGTAACCGGTCGGCTACGGCAAACGCGGCACGCAACCCCTTTACCGGAGTAATCCGCGCACTCCACACTAAACGGTCTTGTGGTTTTTTATGAAAGATGAACTCGCTTCTATTTACTACAGCTCCGGGTCGTAAAATATACGGACGTATTATTTCAGTGAACGATTTTGCCTGGGTAAGCGTTAGAAAAGATACGCAGTGTACATGCCGTTTGGCAAATTCTGCGAGTGCTCTGTCAGTCGTGCGCTGTAACGATCCTACTGTAATCATATGTCCAACGGGTGTAGAAAAAAGTGTTGATTTTTTATACGCCGGAGCATCATAATTAAGTCCAATGATGACATCGTAGTTTTTTTGTAATTGACCCGCTGTATTCCATATATTATCAACCGCGCTCGGCCCATGTCTTTTTTTTATCAATATGCCATTTTTCCTTGTGACATCAACTGGCGGGTTACCCTCAATTTCGATAATTTCACTATGTAGCACCTTGCTTCCTTTCAGCGCAAGAATACTCACCACGTGTCCACGTGATTTCAAAATACCTTTTATAAAACTTACGCGCCGCTCCACTCCGCCATTTTCCCCTGACCCAAGCGGTCCAAGAGCCGGTGCAGTCAGTAATATGCGTAATTTTCTTTTGGACATAGGCTGATACAATTGTAACATAGGAGATACCTGCCACATAACTCCACACTTCCCTTTAATGAATCCCTACTTATATGTTATACTTTCAGTCGGTTCATTAATTTTAATTTCAGTAAACAACTTAAAATACTTTTCTCCTATGTCACAACCGATAACGAAAAAGAGACTGCTCAAAACACCGATCGAGCATATCGACATCAAAAAGATTAATGCCAAAGCGCTCATTGAGGCTTACGAGCATATGTCATTCTCTGCCCGGGACCTCGCGGAAGCGGCACGTATCTACAATATGATGCTTCGGGACCGCAAAGCATCCGTCTGGCTCACCCTCGCCGGCTCGACCAGCGCTGCGGGCTGTATGGATATCTACACGGACCTGGTCAAACACAATATGATCGATGCCATCGTGGCAACCGGTGCTTCCATCGTAGATATGGATTTCTTTGAAGCGCTCGGCTTCAAACACTACCGGGGCACGCAGTTCATCGACGACGGTCTGCTCCGCAAACTGTACATCGATCGGATTTATGACACCTTTATCAACGAAGAAGAGCTACAGGTCTGCGACAAGACCATAGCGAAAATTGCCGACACCTTGGAACCCCGGCCATATTCCTCCAGAGAGTTCATATGGGAAATGGGCAAATACCTGGTAAAACATAGTAAGAAAAAAAACTCGCTCGTCCAGGCGTGTTACGAACACAACGTGCCGATATTCTGCCCGGCCTTCACCGACTCTTCCGCCGGCTTTGGACTCGTCTACCACCAGTGGCATAATCCGGGAAAGCACGTCAGCATTGATTCAGTACGGGACTTCATGGAGCTCACGCGGGTTAAGATGAAAGCCGCAGAAACCGGACTGTTAATGATCGGGGGCGGCGTACCAAAAAACTTCGCTCAAGATACCGTAGTCTGCGCCGAAGTTCTTGGTGTCGAAGCGCCGGTTCACAAATATGCGGTACAGATAACCGTAGCAGATGTACGCGACGGCGCATGTTCATCCTCAACGTTAAAAGAGGCGAGTTCCTGGGGTAAAGTCAGTACCGTACATGAACAGATGGTATATGCGGAAGCCACGCTTGCCGTGCCTTTGATTGCGGCTGATGCCTACCATCGCGGATTCTGGAAAAAAAGAAAAAAGTGGAATTTTGCAAATATATTCACGGACAAGTAGACATGGGATTCTGAATCCCCTTTCACGCGGATTCTCAAAACACCTCTGGGGTTTCCCGAGAGGTGTTTTGGATATTGACGTAAGTAATTTACAGGACGGTAGGCGTCGACATGTACAGCTTTGCCGTTTCCTGATCGATAATACCGTGATCAAACAATCGCTTGATATCCTGATCCATTGTAACCATTCCTTCCTCACTTGAGGTCTGAATCGTCGTACGAATTTGAGCAATCTTGTTTTCACGAATCAGATTGGAGACAGCGGGTGTATTGATCAGAATTTCCCGTGATGCGATGCGGCCGCCGCCTTTTTTAGGAAGAAGCTGTTGAGAAATAATACCCTTCAAAAAGAGCGAAAGCTGTAATCGTACCTGTGACTGTTGATAGGGAGGGAATACATCAATAATACGATCAATCGTTTGACCCGCGTTGTATGTGTGTAACGTAGCAAGCACCAAGTGCCCCGTTTCAGCAAGAGTAATCGTTGCCGCAATCGTTTCGAGGTCGCGCATTTCTCCTACAAGAATGACATTCGGGTCCTGGCGAAGAACGTGCTTCAGCGCCTGAGCAAATGAGAGCATGTCCGTACCCAATTGGCGCTGTTTGATGATAGCCTTTGTCGTAATACCGTTTTCATAGATAAACTCAATCGGGTCTTCCAAGGTAATAATGTGCGCGGCGCGCTCTCGGGCGATCATATTAATCATCGCCGCAAGAGATGTTGATTTACCGCAACCGGTAGGACCTGTCACGAGAATCAGCCCCTGCTTCATACGCAACAGATCATAGACAATTTTTGGCATCTGCAGCTCTTCCATGGTAGGAATAATCTGAGAAATGATACGGGCGACCATACCGGGATTGTTCCGTTCCCAATGGCAGTTAATACGAAACCGGCACAGATCCGTAATTTCATGGGACAAGTCAATTTCACGTTCGTTGAGGTAGACGCTTTTTTGACGGTCACTCATGATCGAAAAAATCATCTCGGCTGCCGCCTTTGATGACAACTCGTCTTCCTTTTCGTATTCAGTTAATGTCCCATCAATACGAAAAATCGGTTTGCGTCCGACAACAAAGTGTACATCTGACGCTCCTCTGCTGACTGCTTCCTTAAATATTCCGTCGATTTTTAGCATAGTTTTTTGTACGAAAAATGCGCTTCAATATCCCAAGTGGGTGAAACGATTGTTTTCTGCCGCCGTATACCGCATTTCCAAATGTAGTAAATACGAGTGACGATGAAGCAATGCTCCGATGTGTTTTCATTTGTTTTATTTTTATTTTCTATGTCTATTGTACCACATATTTTGGCTTCTGTCAATGTATTTTTCATAAATCATCTGTGTGTCGAAAAAAAACAGTCCCGCGAATTCACTGATATACATACATAAAAGCGTAATAACATCTCAAAAATATGAATACAACAAAAATTTCATCAAATGACAATTGCCAAAATGGAATTTTAATGCTATACTACATGCAGAAAGATGAAAAACAAAAGCATTCTTAGCAATATATTCATCGTCCTGACAATCCTGTTGTCAGGGTATTTTGTCATGGGCGTCACCCACGAAGCACAGGCACTGTCCGCGCCGACAATTGTCAGCCCAAAAGAGGGATACGTCCTGCCTCCCGATAGTCCGCTACTCATTTCCGGTCTCGCCCAAAATAATTCGAAGATATTCTTTTTTATCGACGGCAAGCTCATCGGTGGAGTACAGGCAAAAAATGGGAAAAAGGGAACGGCGAGTTTCGCATTTCGCACCACCAAATCATTTACGATTGGCGCACACAGTATAACTGCACAGGCAATCATTGGCGGGGACAAAAGCGGCTATACAGAACCACGCTCCTTTACCGTGCCTAAACTTTGGCCCCGAAGACTCGACGGAGTACTCGTTGAAGCAAACAAAGCC
>JBAZCI010000048.1:0-5586 GCA_041671025.1 Patescibacteria group bacterium
AAAAAAGGCTTTACTTAGCGCAATTATCAATGAGCACATCGACAATGCCTCCGCTGTCGGTTCTCGTCTGCTTGTGGATAAATACGGCTTTAATGTATCTCCTGCAACCATCCGTAATGACATGATGGAGCTTGAAGAAGAGGGATATTTGACTCATCAATTTACCTCATCCGGACGCATCCCCACAGAAAAAGGCTGGAAGTGGCATCTGGAGCATATCGCGGGTAAAGAGATTGAACATCAGGACCGGGA
The DNA here is from genome assembly GCA_041671025.1 of Patescibacteria group bacterium. Taxonomy (GTDB): domain Bacteria; phylum Patescibacteriota; class Patescibacteriia; order UBA10025; family UBA10025; genus JBAZCI01. The sequence goes on from JBAZCI010000048.1 coordinate 253, forward strand.
ATTCCTACAGAAGTCGGTTGAGAGCGGATACTCCGGCACTGCGGATATGCGCATCAAGAAACTTGCCAAAGCGTTGGCGGAACTTTCAAAAGAAACGGTGATCGTTGCGTTCACGCCGGATGATATCTACTACACCGGCATCTCGCATCTGTTCAGTCAGCCGGAATTTCGCACGTTCGATGTTATTTCGCGAATGTCTGAGATTATCGATCATCTGGATGAAGTCGTGTCCCGTTTATTTCCTGAAGTGAATTCATCAATCATTGCGCGTATCGGTTCCGACAATCCGTTCGGTTCCGCCTGCAGTGCGCTGTTCACTCAATGCAAGGTGAATTCGACGCAGAACGGCATGATGGCGATTCTTGGCCCGATGCGGATGGATTACGCCACGCATATGAGCAGGTTGAAATGCGCCCAGCAGGTTACTGAAACTTCATTTGCATAATATATTTCCGTATGAATGATATCGAAGAGACGACTGAAGACGAGTCGACAGCGGAAGCTCCAAAAGTTAGCGAGCTTTCTGAACTGGAGAAAGCGCAGAAAATGGCCAGGGAGTATTTGGAGGGCTGGCAGAGGGCAAAGGCTGATTACAGCAATTTGAAAAAAGAATCTGCAAAGCGCGAAGATGAAACGGTCAAGTTTGCAACCGCAGCATTGATCATCGAGCTGATTCCCATCTATGATCATCTCAAGCTCGCATTACAGCATATGCCGGCGGAAGACAAGTCCCATTCATGGGTAAAAGGAGTTGAAATGATTCGGGGAGAATTTAAAGCATTTCTGGAACGGTTGGGAATTGAGGAGATTGAAACGGTAGGTAAAGAATTTAATCCGGAAGTACATATGGCTGTCGCAAAGGAAAAAAAGGACGGTCAAGCCGAACACATGGTATTCGAGGAAGTCTCACCGGGCTATACGTTCCACGGCAAGACGTTACAGCCCGCTAAAGTAAAAGTTGCAGAATAATTAATTCATAATAGAGAAAAATATATGATCACACGATTGACAGGCGGAGACGGCGATTGCGGATGCGGCGGAGGTTGCTGCGGAGGCGGTTGCTAACAATGCAGTTGATTAATCTTAATCACTAAAGGAGGTGAAAAATATATATGGCAATAGTTAGATGGAATCCCTGGCTTGATATGGACCAATTTGACCGGTTCTTCGAATCGCCGGCATCGTCATTTGTCCCGGCAATGGATGTGTATGAGGACAAGGATAATGTATATGTGGAATCACCGCTTGCCGGTGTCGATCCGCACAAGGTCAATATCACCATAGAGGACAACGTCCTCAAAATCGAGGGTTCTACAGAAAAGAAAAGCGAGGTGGATGAAAAGAATTACTACCGCAAGGAAGTGCGTTCAGGCGGTTTCTACCGCACGGTCGCATTGCCGAGCCATGTCCAGGCGGACAAGGCTGAAGCGAACTTTTCGAACGGCATGTTGAAAATTACCGTTCCCAAGACTGAAGAGGTGAAGCCCAAGAAAATCCCTCTCAAAATTTCTACGTCATAACTCTCGCCATCGCCCCATTTGGGGCATGGGTCTGACTGCGCCGAAGCGGCTTCGTCAGATTCATGCATCAAAATCATTAGTATGGCATTACGAAACAACAATTCAATGTGGCCCCGCCACGACATCATACGGGCTGAAGCGTTCTGCACGATCTGCGGACAGCGGTATGATTTCACAAACTTGCAGGTCCTCGAAGAGGAGCACGGTTCGCCGCTGCTCTATATCCGCTGTCAGCAGTGCCAGACAGGATCGCTCTCGACGATTTCCATGGGACAGGGGAAGTTCAAGCTCATCACAATGGCAACTGATTTGACGGAAGACGAAGTGATGCGGTTTCGCGAGGAAGACGGACTGACCGATGATGACGTGCTCAAAATGCACGCGGTGCTCAGTACGTCGGATGATTTTATAGAATCTATTTAACATAACTAATTTACCAGTCTACACATTACTATGGCAAAAATATTAGGCATCGATCTCGGTACGACGAATTCCTGCATGTCGGTCATTGAAGGCGGTGAGCCGAAGGTGATTGAAAATAAAGAGGGGAATCGTACGACGCCGTCTGTGGTCGCGATTTCCAAAACCGGCGAATGGCTGATCGGTCAGGTCGCCAAGCGGCAGGCGGTCGTCAATCCGCAGAACACGGTATATTCCATCAAGCGTCTTATCGGACGCCGATGGGATGATGCTGAAGTTCAGCGCGATCTCAAAATACTTCCGTTCAAAATGGTTCAGGGCGGCACCGCGGTCAAAGTGGAGTTGAACGGCAAAGAATACACCCCGCAGGAAATTTCCGCGAAAATTCTCCAGAAGCTGAAAGCGGACGCCGAAGCCAAGCTGGGAGAAAAAATTGAGGAAGCGGTCATCACCGTTCCCGCATATTTTGACGACAGTCAGCGGCAGGCGACTAAGGACGCCGGTGAAATTGCCGGATTAAAAGTCCGCCGTATTATCAACGAACCGACGGCCGCGGCGCTCGCATACGGATTCAATAAGAAAAAGGATGAAAAGATTGTCGTCTATGATCTGGGCGGCGGTACATTTGATATTTCCGTTCTCGAAGTGTCCAACGACACCGTAGAAGTCAAAGCGACGAACGGCGATACGCATCTCGGAGGCGACGATTTCGACCAGCGCATTATCCACTGGATCATCGAGGAGTTCAACAAAGATCAGGGAATCGATCTCGCAAAAGACCAGATGGCGTTACAGCGGTTGAAAGAGTCTGCTGAAAAAGCAAAACACGAATTATCAACAACGACCGAAACTGAAATCAATCAGCCGTTTATCACCACTGACGCTTCGGGACCAAAACATTTGATGCTGAAACTGACCCGCGCCAAGCTTGAACAGCTCGTCGGCGAACTGGTGGAAAAGACGCTGGAACCGACAAAGAAAGCGCTCGCTGACGCCGGATTAAAGACATCGGATATCAATGAAGTCATTCTCGTCGGCGGTATGACACGCATGCCGCTCGTCCAGCAGACAGTGGAAAAATACTTCGGCAAGAAACCGCACATGGGCGTTAATCCTGATGAAGTGGTTGCCGTAGGCGCAGCGGTACAGGCAGGCGTCCTCCAGGGCGAGGTACGCGATGTACTTTTACTTGACGTAACTCCGCTGACGCTCGGCCTCGAAACGCTCGGCAGTGTGTCTACGCCGTTGATTGATCGTAACACCACCATCCCGACATCCAAGTCGCAGGTATTTTCGACCGCCGCGGATAATCAGACGTCAGTGGAAATCCACGTCCTCCAGGGCGAGCGTTCCATGGCGGCTGACAACAAGTCTCTCGGACGGTTTATCCTCTCCGGCATTCCGCCGGCACCTCGCGGTATGCCGCAGGTGGAGGTGACATTCGACATCGACGCAAACGGTATCCTGCATGTCAAAGCTAAGGACAAGGCGACCGGCAAGGAGCAGTCGATTACGATTACCTCCTCGTCAGGATTATCCAAGGACGAGGTGGAAAAGATGAAGCAGGAAGCGACTACGCATGCCGAAGAAGACAAGAAGAAAAAGGAAGGCATCGAGGTTCGCAATAATGCCGAAGCGCTCATCTACACATCAGAGAAATCAGTGAAGGATGCAGGTGATAAGGTTGACGCAAAGGTAAAAAAAGAAGTGGAAGAAAAGATTGAAGCGCTCAAAAAGGTGAAAGACGGTGATGATTTGACCGCGATTAAAACAGCCTCAGACGAGCTCTCCCAGACGATTCAAAAGATCGGGCAGGCAATGTATAAAGATCAACAGCAACCGCCCCAAGGCGGAGCCCAGGATGCGTCACAGGGCACTCCTGGAGCCGATAAGCAGTCCGGTGCCGCTGATGCCAAGGGCAAAGGACCGGTTGAGGGGGAGTATGAAGAGGTGAAGAAATAGGTATGCGAGTTATCGGGTTTACGAGTTCACGAGTCACTTAATAACACCAAGCGGGTTTCTAGTATAGAGACCCGCTTTTGGCGAATTTTTTTAAAATGTCATATCCATTAATAATATTAGGAGCAGGTGCATCGCATGATTTTGCTGATAATAAAAAACTGTCACCTCATTACCAGCCCCCACTTGCTAAATTTTTGTTTAATGAGGAGAGTTATCATGGGCTATTAAATTCATATCCAAGAGTTGCTCAGTTGGCTTCAACAATTAATCCACTTTTGCGAAATCCAAAAAATAATTTTGAAACTACTTTAGGCAATATTGCGAAGCAACAAGAAAGTAGATTAGAGATAAAAAAACAACTCACTGAATTGCGTTATTATTTGAGAGAACTTTTTTTTGAGACGTCAACGCGTTATTATAGGGCCACCAATCACTACGCTGCTTTAATTGAGAGAGTGCGAAATGTAGTATTGCCCGATGGTGGTTCTACGAAAGTTGTGTATGTGTCTTATAATTATGACACTTTATTAGAACGTTCGTTTGGAATTGAAAATTTTCAAGAGCTTTCTAGTTATATAAGTGGACTTGAAATAATAGTAAAATTGCATGGTTCACATAATTGGGGGTATGAAATTAAAAATTCACATGGTCCAATTGCCGGTGATCTTCAAGATAGGGTCATTAATGAACCGATACTTTTTCAAAAGGCAGAAGAAGGTCAGTTATTAGTTGTTGATGATGAAAGCTACCATAACCCTGCAGAACGAAAATTACCCGCAATCGCTATTCCAATTAATGACAAAAGTAGGCAATATATATGTGACACAAGCCATATTAAAGCTTTAGACAACGAGCTTGCGATGGTAGATAGAGTGATCATAATAGGATGGCAAGGAGCTGATACTTTTTTACTTGAAAAAATAAAAAGAACGGGAAAATTTTTTCCAACAATTTACATAAAAGATAAAAAACCATCAATATTTGAAACCGAAGGAATTCTTAAATACTTCGAAAAATATAATTTAAAAATTGAAAAAACGGATGGGATTTTTTTTGGTGGTTTTTCTGCTTTTCTTGAAACAACACAATTGGAAAGGTTTTTGGAACAATAACAATCTTATTAAGTGTCATCCTGAACCTTTAGTCCCGATGAATATCGGGATCTCAGGATCTCGTAGCTGTACACAAATGAGATTCCGGATCGAGTCCGGAATGACACATAAAGTGATCAGAGCACCTTTTCTAAGGTGCGGAGGATAATTTACCTAGAGCAGGCCGCCGCGCCTGCGAAAACATATAAACAACCGCGCGCAACCACGGCGGGTTGCGCTGGGAGTGTTCATATAAAAAAAGACCCGCACCGTGTGGGTCAAGAGCAATTGATTTTCTTTTTTTCGTTCACCATTGCCCGATTTGAGACAATGATTCCGAG
>JBAZCI010000049.1:0-5300 GCA_041671025.1 Patescibacteria group bacterium
GTTGATCGGGTCACGGGACCCGATCTACCCGGATATATTTGAGTCCCTGTCATGACACATCACACTAGGCAAGCGCACCTTAGAGAAGGTGCGCTTGGAGGTATGTATACATACAGGAGATACATACACATAGAGCACCTTCTCTAAGGTGCGAAACTTTTAAATACCCCCTTGCCCTTTTCCCCGGCCTGCGCTATACTCCCCCCAGCACAATGTAAAAAAGTGGTAACGTTTTTTCTGTGGAACAAAGCTCCCATCCGCTCGCTGGACTTGGGGCTCCTTCCGTCATACCCCGGCTGATTCGACACTTCGAAAAAGACCAGGAGGTATACGTGAGCGGGGTTCAAAGCCGCACCGCGCAAACATATCTCATATCATCGATACCTTCACTCGCTCAAAACAGCGGAGTGTTTTGGCTGACCGCAAACGACAAAGAAGAAGAAATTATCTTCCAACTGCTCACTTACTGGCTCCCGGGAGCAACTATTTTGCAGGGATCACTGGAGCTTACCCCTGATCAATTGATGATTTTTGATAGCGGCAAGCCGTTTATCCTGGTCACTTCAGCTGAACACACGATACGGACAATTCCCCATCCGGATGAATTGGCCGCCTCAGTACTGCACCTCGAACTAAATCAGCGCATCTCACCGTCAGACGTCGCACAGGAATGCGTCAAGCGCGGATACGAATGGAATACGAATGCGGATAAACCGGGTGCATTTGCCCGCCGCGGAAGCATTGTTGATGTGTTCATCGTCGGTACAAACGTCCCCATACGCATTGAATGCGACGAACAGCGGATTGCCAGCATTATGCCGTTTGACCAGCTGAGCAAGAAGCGCAAGGAGCCGCTGGAAACGCTCGATGTCATTCCGGCAAAACTGCACGCGAGTCATCGGGCAAACCTGTGGGCATACCTGGCCCGGGCCAAAAATCCGGTCGTGATTATGGAATCGCCCGACGAGCTTGAAGAACGCGTGAGTGATTGGGAGAAAATCCAAAAGCATGTCACAGAATTCCGCAGAGTTGTCCTGGAAACATTTCGCACCCGCCAGCGAAGCGTACTTCTTTCATATCGCCGGGCGCCTCTCTACTATAACCGGCTGAAAACCCTTGCAGACGATATCAAGAAGTATGCAAAAGAGGTTATGCAGGTTATCGTCGCCACAAAAAAGCGCGCTGAATTGACTAAACTGTTTCACGAGTATCGTGTCAAAACAGATATTCTGTGGCTTGAAAATCCGCCCCCTGTTGTTAACGGCTTTATCAATGAAAAAGAACATATCCTGTTCCTCTCTGATCAGGAGATATTCGGATACACCGACATCGACTACTCCCTGCCCCGGCGCGTGGAAACCGCATTTATCACCGAACTGCGTCCGGGCGACTACGTCGTTCATATCGACCACGGTGTCGCACGGTTCAAAGGCATGACACGAAATGTGGTCGAAGATATCTCCCGCGAATACTTTGTGTTGGAATACGCCGAGAATGACAAATTATACGTACCTGTGGAAACGGCAGAAAAGGTAAATAAATATATCGGACTCGCACACCCGAAATTACACCGCCTATCCGGCGGACAGTGGTATCAGATAACACGCAAAATTAAAGAGGAAGCGAAACTGCTCGCACAGGACCTACTGAAACTCTATGCGCGCCGGAACACCAGCGCCGGGAAGAAGCTTGGCACAAAAACTCAGGAGGAAACCGGACTTGAACAGTCGTTCCCTTTTGAAGAAACACCTGATCAGCTTCGTGCGATCTCAGAAGTCGAAAAAGACCTCATGAGCGATACGCCGATGGACCGGCTGATCTGCGGAGACGTCGGCTTCGGCAAAACAGAGGTGGCGATACGCGCGGCGTTTAAAGCGGTTATGAACGGCATGCAGGTGGCCCTCCTGTCCCCCACTACTATTCTTACTCAGCAGCACTTTGATACCTTTCGCGAACGCCTCAAGCAATTTAACATTCCCGTAGCCATCCTGTCCCGTTTTGCATCAGACCATGACGAACAACAGACGATCATCGGCCTCAAGACCGGCGACGTTAAAATCGTCATCGGCACACACCGCCTCCTCTCTCCCGACATCGTTTTTAAAAACCTCGGACTCATCATTATCGACGAGGAACAGCGTTTTGGCGTCCAGCATAAAGAACGACTCAAATCGCTGCGTACGGAAGCTCATATCTTAACGCTTACCGCTACGCCCATCCCCCGGACACTGAATATCGCGTTGTCAGGCATCCGCGACGTAAGCATTATCGAAACGCCTCCCGAAGGCCGCCTCCCGATCGAAACGATTATCGAGCGCCATGACACCAACATTATCATCAAAGCTATCCGCGCGGAACTCGGACGCAAGGGCCAAGTGTATTATCTCTATAATAATGTAGAGACGATTGAATTTGCCGCACAGGAAATCAACAAGCTCATTCCAGAAGCAAAAATCGGCATTGCACACGGCAAATTGTCCGAGAAACAGCTCGCACGTACCATGCACGATTTTGACACCGGTAAGACAAATATACTCGTCTGTTCGACTATTATTGAGAACGGCCTAGATATTCCCAACGTCAATACACTGATCGTCGAGCAGACAACTAAATTCGGACTTGCACAGCTCTACCAACTCCGTGGCCGCATCGGGCGCGGGTACCGGCAGGCATACGCATATTTCCTTTACGATCGGAAAAAGCTCACCGGCATGGCAAAACAGCGACTACAGGCCCTCCTGGAGGCAAAAGAACTCGGGAGCGGATTCCAGCTCGCCCTGCGCGACTTAGAAATCCGGGGCACCGGTAATATCTTAGGAAAAGAGCAACACGGCAAAGTTTCGGCGATCGGACTCGCCATGTACACCCGCCTGCTTGCACAAGCTGTCCAGGAGCTTAAAACCGGCAAGGTGCAGAATATTCGCGATGTCAGCGTAGATCTGCCCGTAGAAATCGGCATTCCCAAAACCTTTATCACCGCAGAAAGTGAACGGCTGATCGTGTATCAAAAATTGGCTAACTTGGGCACGCCCGACGAACTGCATGCATTCGCAAAGCGGATCACGTACAAACAAAAAGTGCCGCTTCCGCTCAAAAATCTTTTTGATGTCTTGGAAATAAAACTGCTCTCGCAAAAAACTGACATTACGACGATTGATACCGTCACCATACCCGGTGAAGCGGGTGTCAAACGAAAACGGATTGTGATAAGTTTTGCCCATCATTTAGATCCAAAAAAGCTCGGACCCCTGCTGGAAAAGAACGGGCATTGGCAATTTACGCAAAACCAAATAAAGATTGACCTCGAGCATCTCGGGGAAAACTGGCTCGAGGAACTGAAGAAAGCGATTCAACTATGGCATTTGGGAACGCCTGCACAGGAAGAAACCGCGCCTCAGAGCGCAAAAACATAATCAGATAATCGCCATTCGGGAAACATTATTTCGCAGTGCTGATATGCGCACGACACTTGCTACCTCCCCCGCATCTCCCCCTCCGCCGTCACAGACTGAACGGGCGCATTGGGTTGCCTTTTCACATTGCGCACCAATAGGTCCAAAACAGTTTAGTCGCCTCATATCTTCATTTCCCTCACTGGAAACCGCATGGAACGCATCAGATGAAGAACTGCGCAGTATCGGCATAACCGACAAGGCAATCGAGGCGCGCACTAAGAATCTCGAAACATTTCCCGATCCGGTGAAACTCCTTGAGAACATCACTGATGCAGGAATTGACGTCGTGACGATACGCGATGATCAGTACCCGCGCTTGCTCAAAGAAATTCCCGACCATCCCTACGTCCTCTACACGCGCGGGACACTGACCGACATGCGAACAACGCTTGGTATCGTCGGCACCCGACGTGCTACATCATACGGGATTGAGGTTGCTAGACGATTTGCGCAGGAACTCGCCGGCGCGGGAGTAGGCATCATCTCCGGGCTGGCGCTCGGGATAGACGCGGCATCACACGCTGCAGCCGTAGAAGCGCAGGGATACACGATCGCCGTGCTCGGCTCAGGCGTTGACGACATTTACCCCCGCACCAACCAGGGACTGGCGGACAGCATCATCGCGAATAACGGATGTATTCTTTCTGAATTTCCGCCGGGTACCTTTCCGCAAAAGCAGCATTTCCCCATACGAAACCGTATTATCGCGGGCCTTTCCAAGGGCGTACTGGTTATTGAGGGCGGCCAGGATTCGGGATCCCTCATCACCGCTCGTCTCGCCCTGGAGTATAACCGTGACGTTATGGCGGTACCCGGAGATATTTTCCGCGATATGTCGGCGGGTCCCAACCGTCTTATTCAGATGGGAGCAACGCTCGTTACACGGCCGCACGATGTCATGGAAACACTGGGGGAAGGAAACGCTGAAAATATTCACAGGGTTGACAATCCAGGAATGATCAGCAACAATCAACTGCATACGCAAACAACCGCGGAAGAGCGCGCACTACTCGACCTTCTCGCACACGCGCCGCGCCATGTTGACGAACTTATACATTTAAGTGCATTATCACCTGCAGTGGTCAGCGCCGCCCTTACTACCATGGAACTCAAAGGCGCGATCCGCAACATCGGCGGCATGAATTACGTACGTCATTAATCCGTATCCAGAATGAAAAAAAGCCTCGTCATCGTCGAATCACCCACCAAAGCCAAGACATTAACCAAATTTCTCGGCGCCGGCTATACGATTGAATCATCGTACGGCCATCTTCGCGACCTCCCGAAAAGCAAGATGGGCGTAGACATCGAAAAGGACTTTGAACCGACATACGTCATCCCCAAAGACAAGCAGAAAACGGTTACCAAGCTCCAAAAATTGGCTCAAAAGGCTGAAACGATCTACTTTGCAACTGACGAAGACCGCGAGGGAGAAGCTATCGCCTGGCACCTGGTCGAAGTGATTGAACCGCCGAAGGAGAAAATCAAGCGGATTGTTTTTCATGAAATTACAAAAGAAGCTATCCTCGAGGCGATCAAGACGCCGCGTGATATCGACAAGCATATGGTCGATGCACAGCAGGCTCGCCGTGTACTCGACAGACTCGTCGGGTATGAACTCTCTCCGTTCCTCTGGAGAAAGGTAGCCCGGGGATTGTCAGCCGGCCGTGTACAATCCGTCGCTGTCCGCCTTATCGTCGAACGGGAACGCGAAATCAATGCGTTCAAACCTCAGGAATATTGGACGATCGAGGCTGAGTTTATCAGCGAGAAAGACGCATCGATCACCCTCTCGTCAAAACTGGTCGCCAGAGACGGGAAAACGCTGGACAAGATGGCCATCGG
>JBAZCI010000050.1:0-5222 GCA_041671025.1 Patescibacteria group bacterium
TAATCACGTACCATCATTATACAGAAATAATACACGACTGTAAGGAGAAGAGACAAGATAACCGGTCCCGCTGGAAGAAAAGAAAAGGCTAATACCAGTTCCCCCCATATCAGTCCGAAGAGCGCACTATAGCGAACCAGGGGCGCTCCCGACACCTTTTGCGACCAGAGTGTCTGTAGGGTAAGTACAAATGCTATGCATGCAATACAGAGCGCGACAAACCATACAGGTATGGTCACCAGCAACTTGGCGTACAGCAGAGACGATGTGACGAAAAAAAACGACAGGATATTAAGATATCCGGAAATATTTTCCAATGCATAGGGCTGATACTGGTGTGACTGACGTGCAAACGTATAAATGTTGTGCAAGACAACACCGACAAGAATTGTCACTACGGCAACAAGTACGTGTCTTAAAAACCCAATTTGTACAAAAAGCGTAAAACTCAGCGCAAACACCGTGAAGCAAACGGGAAGGACGACGAGCTGCCACCGTGCAAGTCGTGACGAAATATTTCCGCCAATCCACAGTACCCCTCCGACGAGCAAGGCGGCAATCATGGGAATGCTAAAAAAGAAGGATCTTGGCGTTGTAATCATAAGTTCGCCGCTCAAAAGTATGAGCAGCGGGAGGAGAATGGGAACAAGCCGTCGAATGATTGCCATAGTTAATCAGCCCCGCCCTTACGGGATTGGGAAATAAGCTTCCTAAATTCATCGACCGATAACCCTTCTTTGATTTTTTGCGCTAAATGGAGAAGTTCAGATGCAGTTAATGATTCGCCGTCATTCCCGGTTTGTTGCGACTCTTCGATCAAGCGGCTGACAACCTCCTGTATGCGCTCGGGATGGTGGACACCCGACAACTCCAAATTGGTTGTCGTACCAGCCGTCTGAATCAAAATGCTTCCATAACGAAAAAGCGTGGCCGCCATGCCTTTCATCCGGATACTGACGTCTTGTACATTTGTGTATGCGCATTCAGACACAGTCCGATCAAAAAAACCGCGTTGGTCAATATCGATAATTCGTTTATCCGTGATCAAAAAAGCGTTGAAAGCGTACACAATCGCCGTACGAACAGCAAGAAGGATCCCAAACAGCAATAGGACAAAAAATCCGACAACACCGATCGTTCCTTTTCGAAACAACGGGACAAGGAAAAAAAATGATGCTATACTGCACGCAAGACTGAAACTCGCGGGCAGTAACACAGAGAGCCAGAACCGTCTGACAATCATGACCAGATGTTCATCCTCCTTAACATATTTTACTATTCGGGTCTCAAACATACGTTATGAAACGTCGTCAGTTGATAAAAATATCGTGGATTATCATCGTCAGCATCGGAGTCATCGGGATGCTCGTATTTAGCATCCTGCCCGCGCTGACATACTAGCGCTATCGTTTTAATACCGCGAGAAAAGCTTCCTGCGGCAGAGTGACTTTTCCAAACTGCCTCATCCGTTTTTTTCCCTTTTTTTGCTTTTCCAATAATTTGCGCTTCCGGGTTACATCCCCGCCGTAAAGCTTTGCGGTGACGTCTTTTCGCATTGGCGCAATACGTGATGAAGCCACCACCTTTCCTCCGAGTGCTGCCTGTATTTTGACTTCAAACATCTGCTTAGGGACAACATCTTTTAAACGCTCTGTAACCGCCCGTCCGATCCGTTGCGCCTGATCGGAGTACACGATCGTCGCAAGCGCTTCTACCAGGTCGTCCGCAATGATAATGTCCAGCCGCTCAACCACGCACGGTCGGTAATCCACCACTTCATATGAGAGCGATGCGTATCCCGAGGTCACGCTTTTCATTTTATCATAAAAATCAACAAGTAGCGCCGACAACGGCATGTCATAGTGCAAAACAACACGTTCTTCACTTAAATACTCGGTAGTTTTGTACACTCCCCCGGCATCCTGGACAAACTGCATCAGGCTTCCCATATACTCCTGTGGGACAACCATACTTGCCGCCACCCACGGTTCTTCAATGTGATCAATTTGGGACCGTTCAGGAAAGTCCTGCGGACTGGTAATGATGCGCCTCGGCGAAACATCATGCTTGATTTTTTTCCGTAGGGACGCCATTCCTGCTTCATTCAAAAAAACGGCATACGCAACTGAAGGCACAGTAATGACCAGATGCAAATCATACTCGCGCTTCAGACGCTCCTGGACAATATCCAGATGGAGCAGCCCGAGAAGGCCGCACCGAAATCCGTACCCGAGCGCCGGTGAATGTTCAGGTTCAAAAATAAGCGCGGCATCATTCAATTGCAGTTTCTCCAGGGCGTCACGCAATGCGGGATACTCATCGCCTTCCTGACAAAAAATGCCGGCGAACACCATCGGCTGAAGCTGACGATACCCCGGCAATGCTTTTGCGTCCTTCGCCTGAACACGCACAATCGTATCGCCCACCCGACAATCGCGTACGCCCTTCACATTCGTCACGACATACCCGATCGACCCCGCATTGAGCCGCTCTTCCGGATGAAACTTTGGCGCAAATGTCCCGACCTCAAGAACTTCCGCCTCAGCGCGTGTCCCCAAAAATCGTATCCGGTCGCCCTTGATGATCGATCCCTCAACGACACGACAATGCGCGACCACGCCGCGATAGCTGTCAAAATGCGAATCAAAAACAAGCGCAGCAACGTCGTGCTCGACCGTTCCTTTTGGCGGGGTTACCCGCTGAATGACCGCATCAAGCAATTCGGCTACCCCCTGCCCTGTTTTACCTGAAACTAAGAGTATGTCTTTTTCAGCGCATCCGAGCAACTTTATCAGTTGTTTTGCGCACGAGTCTGTATCTGCATTGGGCAAATCGATCTTATTGATGACCGGGATGATTTCCAAATTATGTTCGATAGCGAGATACAGGTGGGAAAGCGTCTGTGCCTGTATGCCCTGCGTTGCATCAACAAGAAGAATCGCACCCTCTACCGCCGCCAGCGATCGCGAGACTTCATACGTGAAATCTACATGACCGGGAGTATCGATGAGATTGAGTTCAAATCCTCGATAGAGCATCCGCACGGGCTGTAGCTTGATCGTAATCCCCCGTTCCCGCTCGATATCCATCTGATCGAGCATTTGCGCCCGCATTTCACGCTGAGGGACCGTCCCCGTCACTTCAAGGAGACGATCGGCAAGCGTTGACTTGCCGTGATCGATATGCGCAATGATGCAAAAATTTCGTATATGATTTTCCATAGGTATAGACTACTTACCGTCTGAGTCCCGCCCCGCATAAGACGAACTCAGCGAGTCTTTGTGTGGGGTGATCGATATGTGCAATGATGCAAAAATTACGAATACGATTTTCCATAGGTATAGACTACTTACTATCTGAGTCCCGCCCCGAACAAGACGAACGTAGTGAGTCTTTGTGAGGGATCATTATCCATTGCTTGACGGTGAAGAAAAAAATTGTGCGCGCATCCGCTGTACCCATCGCGTAATCAAGCTGATTTCATCGCATCGAAACATGATCGCCAGAATAATATAGGAGACTATACCCACAAGTCCTGCACCTACGCCCTGAATAAAGATACCGACGAATGTGCTCATATCGACGCCAAGGGCGAGAAAATATTTCATACCGATGATGATCGCCCCCATGATCGCGGAGATGAGCAATACTTTTACGGTTGACCAGGCGATTTGATGATCATCCAGATATCCCACTCTCCTGCGCAAAATAAGCAGCAATGCCATCATATTCACCACGCTTGCCAGTGAAAAAGAAATACCCAATCCCACCACTCCGAGCATCGGTGTTATTGCAAGCGCTACACCTACATTGATCGCAACGGAAACAATACCTACTTTGACGGGCGTTTTCGTGTCATGCAGTGCATAAAATGAGCGGGCAAGCATCGGAATAAGCGACTGAGCAAAGAGAGACAGGGAGAAAAAACCAATCGTCTGGGCGGTTAAATACGTATCCTGCCATGAAAAATTACCTGAACCGAGTACGACGCGGACAATCTGCGCCCGCAATAAAAGAATCAGAACCGATGTAGGAATGATCAAAAAAAGAATGCGGCGGAATGCTTTTGAAAAATGGCTGACAAAATGTCCCACATCGTTCCGGGCAAATGCTTCGGAAAAAATTGGAAATGTCGCTACCGCAAGAGAGACGCCAACAACGTTGATCGGAAAGCTCTGCAGATTATTCGCAAGGCTGAATACAGCCACACTCCCTGCCGCAAGCGTAGAGCCGATAATCGTACTCATCAGCTGTTCTACCTGCGACACCGCGAGTCCGAACGCCCGGGGCAGCATGAGTTTTCCCACTTCCCGCACACCCGGATGCTTGAGCGAAAGCACAGGCCGGTAACGAAAACCAAGCTTCATGATCGAAGGCAATTGCACTAAAAGATGCGCCACTGCACCTATGACCACTCCGTAGCCGAGGCCATAAATGCCCATGCGCGGGACAAGCACGAGTATGCCAAAAATGATGCCGAGATTGTACATCACCGGAGCAAAAGCGAAATTGAGATATTTCTTAAACGACGTTAATATCCCGGTTGCAATGTTGCTTGCACCGAAAAAAACAATTGCTACGAGCATGATCCGCGTGAGATGGATCGTAATCTCGCGCTTCTCTCCAGTAAAGCCAGGCGCGATAAGCGGCATTAAATAATCTGCGAAAATAAAACAAAGAATGCCAACAGCTATCAACCCGATGAGCAATATATTCAGAACGGCGCTCGCCATTTCCCATGCGGACTGCATGGTTTCATTTTCTTTACGCTGCGATATATACCTAATAAAAACCGGAATAAAAGCGGACGAAAGCGCTCCTAGCACCAGAATATTAAAAATCAGATCTGGAAGTTTAAATGCGGCATAGTAACTATCCAAGACGTCTCCCGCGCCGAATGATGATGCAAGCAAACGATCTCTGACTAACCCAAGCAAGCGGCTCAAGACTGAAGCCGCCGCGATAACAATCGCACCACCTGTCACGGTGGTGTTAATTCGATTCCAGATGCGTTGCCACATACTTTTCGTGCAATGATAATACCACATTTAGGCCTTTTTTGCAATGTGGCGCAGGAGCGCCATCTCGAATCCCGAGGGAGCCTTCAGCTTCCGAGGGTGAGAGATCCGGTGAATTTTGTGTATGACGATTTTTTGTAATGCAACGGGATCCCTCACCCTTCGGGTTCGGGATGGTTGCCTTTGACGACCAAAAGCTGCCAG
>JBAZCI010000051.1:0-5118 GCA_041671025.1 Patescibacteria group bacterium
AACTCGGTCGGTTGAATTGGTCAGTCAGCGTACGGTACGCTGTCATTCTGATTATTCTCGTAGTTGCACTGCTCGGAAATGCAATAAGTTTTACGTATGATCTGGGCGGGATTTTTGTTGCCGTTGCGCTTGCATTCATTTTTAATGTTGCAAGCAGTTTTGTGTATACATCCGTACGATACCCCCGGGCCTGGCCCTATCTGGGTATTTTTGTGGATATGCTGGTCATTACGATCGTTGTGCATTATACCGGCGGAGTTGCAAGTATCTTTCTTCCGTTGTATGTATTGCAAATTGTCGGGTCCAATGTGCACTTTTCAAAGTGGGCCGGTCCGATAAACTTTGTTTTCGGCGGAATGGTATTTGTCGGACTTCTGCTATTTGAGTACGCCGGCTATATCCCCCATCTTGCTCAGCCCTACCTCTACGGTGCCCCCCTTTTTCATAATGCCTCCTACATTATTGCATTATCCGTATCGATGCTTTCATTCATGGGAATCAGCACCTACCGGTCAGGCTATGTTGTCTATTCACTGACAAAAGTTGAGAGAAAATTATTTGAACTCAATGATGATTTACTGAGAGCCAATCGCGCTTTTGCGCTGGCAAACCGGCGTTTGAAAGAAATTGATCAGATGAAGAATGAATTTATTTCTGTCGCTTCGCACCAGCTCCGTACGCCGTTGTCTGCCATTAAGTGGGTGCTTAAAATGATGATGGACGGAGATGTCGGAACATTAAATGCCGAGCAGCAGGATTTGCTGGCAAAGGGATATCAGTCGAATGAACGGATGATCCTGCTTATCAATGATTTGTTAAACGTTTCACGCATAGAGGAAGGTAGGTTTCAATACCGTTTTTCACATCAAGATTTGCATCCCATCATTCAGCGGGTTATTGATGAAATGTCCGGTGATATCCGCGTGCGCGGAGTTAAATTTACGTATACTCCACCTGCCATGCCGTTTCCCCGTGTCTATGTTGACGAACAAAAAATGCATCTGGTCGTGCAAAATATGATAGACAATGCAATAAAATATACGCCCAAAGGCGGATCGATTACGGTTGCCATGCGTCAGCAAAAGGACCGAGTGGAATTTTCCGTTACGGATACGGGTGCCGGAATTCCCGTGCGTCAGCAGGACAGGATATTTAGCAAATTTTTTCGCGCTGATAACGTTATCCGCATGCAGACCGAAGGGTCGGGCCTTGGCCTGTTTATCGTCAAAAATATCGTTGAAAGCCATCACGGGGAAGTCTCATTTGAGAGTAAGGAGGGTATAGGTTCAACATTCCGTTTTACTCTTCCCGCGGAGGGGGGATCTGATGCTTCATTCGACAAATTTATTTCTAGTCTCTAATCCTATGACATTTCCACTTTCTCCCGCCATCGATCTTTTGAATTCTGTACTGTGTATATTTTGCGCATGGAAACTGCATCGGTCGTATCTTAATGATCCCGGAAACCAGGTGATAAAATTTTTTGCAACGGGATATTTTTTTATCATTTTTGCCTACGTCTCCTTTTCCCTACCCCGTCTTATTGTACCGGATAATTCATTAGCCATCGGCGTCGGGTTTTTAATCGCACACGTTTTTCTTTTTCTCTCAACTGCATACTTTGTAAAAGTGACCACATTCTTTTTTAAGAGCGATGTTCACAAGTTATTTTTTTGGATATTCATCATCTTGGCCGCCGGTGCGCTCGCGATCGGTGTGATCCGCTTCCAGGAGCCTATCTATGACAGCGCGACGGGAATAACCAACTGGAACATGGATCCCTTGTTTAGTACGGTGACCTCCGTTCTCTTTTTGCTGGTACTTGTGCCATCAAGTTTATTCTTTTTTTACCAGGGTATCAAAACGCGCGAAAAGATCGTGCGTATTCGTTCGATTTGGATTGCCTTCGGTCTCGCGCTTCTGTTGGTTGCCGCCGCGACATACTATACGGCGACGACACAGCTACTCGCGCTTGTCTCAGATATTTTATCATTCTCGTCTTTCCTGTCCGTATTTATCGGCGTATACTACAAACGGACTAATCCGGGCACTATGCCTTACACTTCAGAAAAAAACGTATGAGCAAAAAGAAAATACTCATTATTGAGGATGAGAAAGTACTTCTTGAGATATTGGAAAAAAAACTCTTGAAAGAGGGTTTTGATGTCTATGTCGCCGAGGACGGTCAAATAGGATTAGAGCAGGTACAGCGCGTAAAACCCGATCTCGTTCTTCTCGATATTGTTATGCCCCGGCTCAACGGTTATGAAGTGCTTGAAGAAATGAATAAGCGAAAGATGACTATCCCGCCCGTCATTATTATTTCTAATTCCGGCCAGCCGGTCGAGATTGATCGGGCCATGAGGCTGGGCGCGCGAGACTGCATCGTCAAGGCGGAACTGACACCGGCAGAGGTGGTTGAAAAAGTGAAGTCGCTTTTGCTGACGATATCAGCCGAGGATCGGCCCTCCACAGGAGCACATACGGTCACCTCTTCAGACAAAAAATCGATCAACGTCTTGGTGATCGAGGACGATCAATTTTTACGTGATCTCCTACGCACCAAACTTGAGCGTGAGAAATTTTTTGTCACCACTGCTATTGACGGACCTGAAGCGCTTGAGCGTTTGGAAACAGATCATCCCGACATTGTCTTATTAGATGTCATCTTGCCGGGGGTGGACGGGTTTGAAATTTTGAAGCATATCAAAAGCACGGATAGGATAAAAAAAGTTCCTGTCGTGTTACTCTCAAATCTTGGGCAAGAGACTGACGTTGAGCGGGGAAAAGCTCTGGGAGCGACAGATTATTTAATCAAATCCAATTTTACGATTGATGAAATAATCGAAAAGATTCACGCGCTTGTGAAGCGGGCGTAGTTACGTCCTGCGGGGATAACTGAAGATATGAACTGATACTGCCTTAGAGGTAGCTCAGCGGATTTACCTTTCTTCCGTTGATGAGCACCTCAAAGTGGAGATGCGTGCCCGTTGATCTCCCTGTTGTCCCGACCATGGCGAGAGTCTGGCCTTTCGTGACATGCTGTCCGGGCTTAACAAATATTTTACTCGCATGCGCGTATATCGTAGTCATGCCTCCACCATGGTTGAGTATGACGTGGTAGCCGTAGCCGTAGTTTTGGTAACTGACGCTTTGTACCGTACCGTCCGCTGCCGCCCAGATCGGGGAGGAATAATCGCCGTCTATATCTACGCCGCTATGTCGATAGGTGAAATATTGATTCATGCGATGAGAAGGTGTGGGCCATTGTAGCCGCGCTCCCTCTGCAACACGCGCAGATGCCGGTACCGACCCGGTATTGGAGGGAGCACTGGCGAATTGAGTTGTGCGCACCGGAGCCGGAGGCGCCGGAGGTTTGCCACCAGGAATAATTAACACCTGATTTACTTCAATGACACCGGCGTCCGCGAGCTGATTGTATTCAAGAATTGCATCCTCGGTGACGGAATATTTTTTTGCTATGCTCGAAACTGTGTCATTTTTTTGAATTTGATGGGAAACACCGGATGTGGGGAGTATGGTAAGTTTTTGGCCCGGTTTAATAAAATCAGTCTCGCCAAGACGGTTTTCCCAAAGGAGGGTATTTACAGAAATGCCAAATTTTTCCGCAATGGTACCGATAGTGTCCCCGCCTTCTACGAGGTAATATTCAGCCTGTTTGCGGGATCCGCCTGCTGCGCTCACTGTTGAGAGTGTCGGCTTGAGGATGGCCCCCGTTTGTTCGGCGATGGCAAGCGATGTTTGCGAGGGCGTTGAATCGGTTGGAGGGGCATATTGAACGCTGGGAAGATCGTTGAGGTAAGAAACCGGTTTGGTTGCCGGGGTTGAAATGGTTTCAATTTCTTCAGTATCTGTCGGAGGGAGCAGCGAATTGAATAGGAGGTTTTGACTCATCGTTTCCGCCTGGCTCGCACGCACACCCACATTGGCAAGTACGACCGCAATCGTGGTGAGTAATATCGATACGTGGACAATTCCCCGTTTCATGAGCGGGAAGAGCACCTTGTTTTTTGCAGGAGTAAAAAACCGGACGAGAATATTTTTTACGTGACGGTATCCCCGGTAGAGGTGGATAAAGACATGACGAAACAGCATTTTCCATATCCACAGGAGAGGATGAAAAACACCGAACGAAAAAAATCGCCCCATGCTTTTTAACGAGAACAAACCTCCGCGGAGTATGCCGTGGAGTAAAACAACCAATGTTTTTTTGAACCTCAGGGTATAGATATGCTTAAAAACTCATTTTTCTGAGTCATCACGGATCATATCATCAAAGGTAGTATATGTCAATTCTCGGTTTATTCGTCGGTAACAATGAATGTGATACAATACTCTTATACATATGGAGAAATACGATCATCGCGCAATAGAGAAAAAGTGGCAGAAACACTGGGAAGAGCATGAGGTTTTTCATGCTGAAGAAAAATCTCATAAAGAATCGCGATTTATCTTAGACATGTTTCCCTATCCTTCCGCGCAGGGATTGCACGTCGGGCATCCGGAGGGCTATACCGCGTCTGACATTTATTCCCGATATCTCCGCATGAAAGGGTTTAACGTCCTGCATCCGATGGGATTTGACGCATTCGGGTTGCCGGCGGAAAATTATGCGATTAAAACCGGGACGCATCCGGCCGATACGACAGAGAAGAATATTGACAACATGAGGCGGCAAATACAGTCGCTCGGATTCTCGTACGATTGGTCTCGCGAAGTCATCACCTCTGATCCGCAGTACTATCGGTGGACCCAATGGATCTTCGTACAGTTATTTAAGCGCGGTCTCGCATATGAAGCATACGCCCCCATTAACTGGTGTCCAAAAGACAAGACCGGTTTGGCCAATGAAGAGGTCGTTGACGGCAAGTGCGAGCGGTGCGGTACTCAGGTAACCATAAAAAAGGTTAAGCAATGGCTGGTGAAAATAACTGATGAACGGTATATCGAACGTTTGCTTGACGGGCTAGACACGGTTGACTGGCCGGAGAATATTATTGCCCAGCAAAAAAACTGGATCGGAAAAAGCGAAGGCATGCAATTCCGGTCACCGATAAAAGATACAGTATTGACCGTTGAAACATTTTCAGCTCACTT
>JBAZCI010000052.1:0-4913 GCA_041671025.1 Patescibacteria group bacterium
GATATGGAAAGAAACGGCAGCATTAATCATGGAGAGCCCGCTATTCGTCGTAGGGCCTTGGAATTATCCTTTGGTGCTGAAAGAAGACATCTCGGCAGCGAAAAAAGGCGCCTCTGCGCATAATTTGTACCTGCATATACTTTCTGAAATGGGGATACTCGGATTCTCTGCTTTCGTCCTTGCGCTCGGGGCGGTTTTTATTATACTCTATAGATTATCGTTTGACGTGTCCCTTGCCGAATTCAGGGCGTTTGGATGGTGCGCGGGGTTCGGGTTTGTGTGGGCAATGGCATACGGACTATTCGATGTCGTACTCCTTAACGATAAGGCACTTCTGTTTTTTGCGGCGTTCGTCGGTATTATTTGCGCCGTCTATCACAAGGCGCACCTGCATTACGAAAGAAGCGTTTACAGCCACTAATGAACAATAATCATCAGGATCAACAACACGCGCCTGCGCCGCGACAGACTGAAGCGGCACCCTCCCGTTTGAATATCCGCAAGTATCTTACTTCGCGGAATATTTTTATTGCAGCCGGCATTATTGTGGCGGTGTTCATTCTTGTTTCGTTCCGCCTCCACCAGACCTTTTCTATAATCAACAAGAATAGCGGAAAGTACTCTCAGCTCATTCTCAAATACCTTCCGCCAAAGGAGGACAATTACGAGGAACACAATCGTATCGATGTGTTACTGCTTGGGATGCGCGGAAAAGACGATCCTAACGGCGGAATGCTCACCGACTCCATGATCGTTGCGAGCTATGATACGGAGACAAAAAAAACAGCAATGATCTCAGTGCCGAGAGATATGTATGTACGCATTACGCCGGAGATAAAGGACAAAATAAACTCCACCTATGTGCATGGCGAGAAGATCGAGAAGGGATTCGGGCTCCCGCTGACAAAAATGGTGGTGGGGTATGTTCTGGGTATTGATATCGATTACGCAGTGCTGATAGACTTTGATGGCTTTGAGGAGCTGATCGATACTATAGGCGGCATAGACGTAACTACCAATCATGCGGTACTGGAAACGGAGCAGTGGCAGGGTATGACCATATCCTTTCCAAAAGGAAGGAATCATCTCACGGGCGAGCAGGCGCTCTTTTATACGCGTGCGCGGTACCAGTCCAGCGATTTTGACAGGGCAGAGCGCCAGCAGGAAGTGCTTTTTGGCCTGAAAGACAAGCTCTTTTCTCTTGGCGTTATGGCAAATCCGATAAAGATCAACGGCATTTTGGCATTAATAGAAGAAAATGTTACTATAGACATGGATAAACAGACCCTCTATGAACTTACGTCGGTTGCGCGCGCGGTATCAAGGCAGGATATAAAAAGGGTGGTGTTGCGCAATGGCGATGACGGCCTTCTGTATAATACTACGATCAACGGCGCATATGTTCTGCTCCCTAGGGGCGATTCGTTTGTCCGTATCCGCGAGCTTGCCAGAACACTATTCAATAATCAATGATCATGAGCGAACAGGCGACAACACAAGATCAAACAGCAAAGATCAGATTCTATAAAAGGGCGGTATTACGGTATGTTCTTTTATTTTTGGTGGTCGGGGGAATTGCGGTTCTTTCGTTCCAGATGGGGTACTCATATCGTGATGCCCATACGGTTCCGTCCACAGGTCCTGTTGTAGGTATTGCCAACAAGGATAACGTGGCCATAGAAGAAAAGGCAGACTTTGCCATATTCTGGGATACATGGAAAGCAATAGAGGATATCCATGTGAACAGAAAAAATCTCGACTATAAAAAAATGGTCTCGGGGGCGGTAAAGGGTTTGGTGAATTCTCTCGGGGATCCTTATAGCGAATTTTTTACGCCGGAAGAGAATAAGCTTTTTATGGAAGATATGCAGGGATCGTTTGAGGGGGTCGGCATGGAGATCGGCATCAAAAAAGGCGTTCTTACCGTTGTGGCTCCGCTGAAAGGCACTCCCGCGGAAAAAGCCGGTTTGTTGTCGGGCGACAAGATCATCATGATAGACAAGAAATCAACCTCAGAGATGTCCTTGAACGAAGCGGTTGCGGCGATTCGCGGCAAAAAAGGAACGGAGGTTGTGCTCACTATATTTCGGGAAAGCGATGGTGAAGAACCAAAGGAGATAAAAGTAACCCGAGATACGATAACGGTGCCTTCATTTCTTTTTGAGATAAAAGAAACACAGAGCGGGCCGATCGCTTATGTACACCTGTATCAATTCTCACAGGATGTCGGTTCTGAAATGAAGAAGATCGGGGAAGAAGTGGGGCGCAAGGGTATCACCAGGATGATTCTTGATCTGAGGAATAATCCGGGGGGGTATCTTTCGGCGTCGGTTGATGTGGCAAGCTTCTTTTTGCCGGAAGGAGAGACGGTGGCGATCGAATCGTTCGGCGATGACAATAAGAACACCTATGTTTCGCGCGGCATCAGGGGCTATCTGCAGAATGTTTCTCTGGTGATCCTGATCAACGAAGGAAGTGCTTCGGCTTCGGAAATTCTTGCCGGGGCATTGTCAGAACACAAAAAAGCTATTACTGTAGGTAAGAAGTCTTTTGGCAAGGGTTCGGTGCAGGAGATGTATGATATGCGCGATAATGCCGCCATCAAACTCACTGTTGCCAAGTGGCTGACGCCGTCCGGAAGATCTGTTTCGGAAGAAGGTATAGCGCCGGATGTAGTGGTTGAGATAACCAAAGAAGATGCCGAGGCGAAAAATGACGTACAACTGAACAAAGCACTGGAACTATTATCAAAAGTTAAATAATATTACAATTAATCAGTTATTATGAAAGTTATTTTATTGAAAAGCTTGCCAAAAGTCGGTAATGCAAATGCTGTGGTAAATGTAAAATCCGGCTACGCACGTAATTACTTGTTTCCGCAAAACCTTGCGGTTCCGGCAACCGAAGAGCTGGTCAAGAATCTCGACAGAAAAAAAGAGATATTTGCGGTAAAAGGCGCCGAAGATATCAAAACCACAGAAGCGCTCGCCGCAAAACTTTCCGGCGTTGAACTTATAATTGCGATAAAGACGAGCAAGGAAGGGGGTATTTTTGGCTCTGTGACGGCCGCAAAGATCGTCACGGCCCTCAAAGAAAAAGGCTTTGAGGTAGACAAGAATTACATTGACCTTGATAGGCCGCTCAAAGAGCTTGGAGAGCATACGATAAAGATCAAGCTTCCTCATAATCTTGAGGCAAAGGTAAAACTAACCGTCCAATCGCTCTGATAAAACACCCCCCCAAAAGGGGGGTGTTTTCTATTTGGGAAAAGTCGTGATACAATAGGTCATTCTTCATTTTTTATTATGCCCGGTAGAAGAATTTCGATAGCCGCTACGCGGCATCAGAAAACACCGATAGCGGACATGTATGAATGGAGATCGCCAATTTTTAAATAAAAGATTTCGAAAACAAATAATCGAAATTTCTCTACCGGGTATGGCAAAATATATTTTTGTGGTCGGAGGGGTTATGTCGAGCATCGGAAAGGGCGTTACCTGCGCCTCGCTCGGGCAGATTCTGAAAACAAAAGGGTATAGCGCAACAGCGATCAAGATCGATCCTTATATCAATGTAGATGCCGGCACCATGAATCCCGTAGAACATGGGGAAGTTTTTGTGACCAAAGACGGCATGGAATGCGATCAGGATATTGGCAATTACGAACGCTTTTTGGATACGGATATCCCCGCAGAGAATTATATGACGACCGGTGCCGTGTACAGCGCCGTTATCACCCGCGAACGCAATCTCGAATATCAAGGCAAATGTGTTGAAGTAGTTCCTCATATTCCGAATGAAGTCATTTCGCGCATAACCAAAGTGGCAAAAAATTCCCATGCCGATGTAGTGTTGATAGAAATAGGCGGTACGGTAGGGGAATATCAAAATCTGCTTTTTCTTGAGGCGGCGAGAATGATGAAACTTGCGAGCCCCAAAGATGTGTTGTTTGTGCTTGTCAGCTATTTACCGGTACCAAAATCCGTGGGGGAAATGAAAACAAAACCGACACAGTACGCCGTACGAACCCTCAATTCCGCGGGTATCCAGCCCGATTTTATTGTCGCGCGCTCCGAATTGCCGATAGATGAACCAAGAAAAAAGAAATTGTCGCAATTCTGCAATATCACCCCCGAAGACATTATTTCGGCGCCCGACATCAGATCCATCTACGAGATCCCGCTCAACTTTGAGAAAGACAAGATCGGCGATAAAGTACTAAAAAAATTCGGACTCAGGGTAAAGCATGCACAAAAAAAACATCCGTGGGCGAGCCTTGTCGCCGGCATCAATCGCTCAACCAAGACCGTTCGCATCGGTATTGTTGGTAAATATTTCGGCACGGGAGATTTTACTCTTGCCGATTCGTATCTTTCCGTTATTGAAAGCATCAAACATGCATGCTGGTTCCATAAACGCATTCCCGAGATCGTGTGGATCAACGCCGAAGAGTATGAGCACGACGCAAAACAACTGAAAGAACTTTCAAAATTTGACGGCATTATTGTTCCCGGAGGCTTTGGCTCACGCGGCATCGAGGGAAAAATAAAAGCGATTGAGTATGTCCGCAAGCACAAGATCCCGTATTTCGGTCTTTGCTACGGCATGCAGCTTGCAGCGATCGAGTTTGGGCGTAACGTTTGTAAATTGAAAGGCGCTCATACCACCGAGATAGAAGCAGCATCCATTCATCCCGTTATTGATGTGATGCCGGATCAGAAGCAAGCCATCAAGGAAAAGCGCTATGGCGGCTCAATGCGCCTTGGCACTTATCCGTGTGAGCTGGCCGATGGCACGATCTCGCGCAAAGCGTACGGACAAAAAAATATTCTTGAACGGCACAGGCATCGCTATGAGTTCAATAATGAGTACCGGCAGATCTACCAAAAGAATGGAATGATCCTTGCAGGGGT
>JBAZCI010000053.1:0-4659 GCA_041671025.1 Patescibacteria group bacterium
AATCCCGAGGGAGCCTTCAGCTTCCGAGGGTGAGAGATCCGGTGAATTTTGTGTATGACGATTTTTTGTAATGCAACGGGATCCCTCACCCTTCGGGTTCGGGATGGTTGCCTTTGACGACCAAAAAGCTGCCAGTGATCGGCCGGTCAGGTATCATACGTATCGTTGTATAGAACCGTCTTGCAAGCAAAACGGTTAAGGAGAGAGATTTCTATACGGACAAGTCTGATATGTACCGGACCGTTCTCTGACAGCTTGTTGGTGATGACATTTAGGTCATCACGTAAATACTAGCATGTTATTACTATCGCTTCAGCAGAAGAACATTCATTCTTCCGCTTAAGTGATAGAGCGAGCGGGTGAAAAAGAAATTACTCTTTTCTCACCACGCTCGCTTGTGCAGGCCGCAACCTAGGCCTTTATAAAAAGTTCTTGGCCGTAACTCCCATCATATCCGGCAATCCGAAGATTGCCTTTGTGAGCAGATGCGACCACGTATTGCTGACCTGGTTGTAGGCCAGCCAACGTTGGCGGTAGATCGTGCCGGTATTGAAGGATCATCCCCGGCTTGATCTTATTTTTGTCCCGTCGCAAGAAGACGAGGATAAGAAGCCCGAAGACGACCACCGGAAGCCCCACGCGGAACAGTATGTCCAGAATATCCATATTTCCTCCATGGAATTGGATAAAGTGATGATTAAGTTATAGTGTACTTTATTTCTTTTATCTCAATCGAGTATAACGCTATACTCAGCTGGGATAAAAGGTGAGTACGGACTATGGAGCACTCACCAGACTAGACGACCTACTATTTAATTGTATGTACAAGGTAGATTAGACGTCGCGTCGTGAGGAAAAAACCATGGCCGACTAAATCACTGATCTTCAGTGTCAGCAGGTACATACCGGTTTTGAGGTTCTGCTGAAGCCGTAGCGCGTCAACGATATGCAGGGTATCACCGGAGACTTGATATTGTCTTTTGAACAAGGTAATAACCTTGTCATGGTGAATCTGCTTTGTTAGCGCTTCTAAAAATTCCGGGTTCGGTACAGACCAGATTCCCTCCTTAAACGGACGACCCAAACTGTCACCGCTAACAACAGGTTCACCGATAGTTACGACTCCTCTATTACTTCTTCTTGTAATTTCAGGGATCCGCATGACCGTATACTCGGCGTCATAACTGCCCGGAGTACTTATCAAAGCTTCGGCATAAAGATGTAGCGAATCATCCGATCTAAACATAGCTTCAGGATTGTCATAGAGACCATATGTGTTGCCGCGTACTATCCCTTTGAGGGAATCTTCACGGACGACGGGATGAAGCAGTAAAAGATCGCTGATGCGCCTTTGATAAACGAGATCAATATCAGTCCACGCATCGCCACCATTGGCTGAGGCGCCGGCTACTGCTATGTGCGCTGTATATCTGCCGATTTTCACGCCAGTAAATTGAATATACGCCATAGCTCTGACAAATTTACGACTATCGCGATCAACCGCTTCAAGTAATGCCCGAACCATTTGCAATTTTGGAGCCACACTGCTTGTTCGCAACGGATGTCTCATCGTGTCGCATAGCGTGACCTGAACCGTGAGAATTCCTCCATCAAGCGTCGGCCGCGTAAGTTCGTTCCCTTTCACCCAGACAGCAATCCAAACATCAAACGTACTGTCATTAACAGGAAATTCTGAAGAGTTAATCGACGGCCAAATAATCTTGGCGTTCAAAAACCCTTCTTTGTCAGGCTCCATGATTCTCACAGGATAGCTTCCATCGGGTTTTCCTTGACAGGAAAACTCTACCTCATCTGGCCATGTGTATATCCATACGGAACAAATAGCATCAGACAGTGTATACATTTGAGATACCCTTTCTTGAAAAAAGGGGCCATGACGAAGAAAAAGTTCCCATCGTACGTCCGGCTCATCTGCACCAATAGTCGTGCCAAGACCTACCGAATCACAGAAATCAAGGCGACGCTCAATTTCATTCCAATACTCAGAGTGTTTTTTCTTCCAGCTTTCGACTCTCTGATATACATGACGATAATCAGGCATTTTCTCGAGTATCTTTTTTGCGTATTGCGGATCAATGATCCGAAAGAGCGCAAGCGTTTCACTCATACACACAGCTTCTTCGGAATTCTGAACTGAAAATGGCTTTGTGTCTGGCCTAGTTGAATACTGGGCGCACGAAACGCATAACACCAAACAGAGTGCGACAATTACTCTTAACATCGTATCTCCCTTTTCAATGATACATTTTTTCTTTTATCTCAATCGAGTATAACATTATACTCAGCTGGGATAAAAGGAGGAAATATTTTTCCCTTTTTCAGCACCCAATCTGGGTAGATGAGGCTTTTATGCCTCATCGATCCGATGCTGGAAAAGTGAGTGGAGTGCAAGAAACGATGTCTATTTAGGACATGTTCTTGCACTCCGATCATCACTTAAAATTACTCGGTAAGGTCCGTCACATAAGGAGGGTAGCTAGTCACATATTGCGAGCTAGTTCCGAAATCCAGCTTTATGTAAAGCACGCGCTCGCACGCAGTTTTCCCCTCACGGAAGCCGGCACCATACTGATCCTCCTGTCGCACAACCACTTCAGAGGAACCCCAAACTGGAATAATGACCACTCGGTTGAAAAAACCGTAATAATCAGAAGTGCCTTTCTTCTTTGGCAACGGATTGGGAGAGCCATAAAGATCAAACCGCAGTATTTCTGACTCTTCGTCATCTTGATACATCAGAACGGTTCCCTTGACCACTTGACCATCTGCTGTACGCTCACTCTGATAGAGCGAATCGTACACAAAGATGCGAATGAAAGATATTGGAAAGTGGACGTCGGTACTGTCCTCAATCGAAGTGATTTCTTCGATATTGGAGGGCGGATAGTTACCTGCGACTGCCGGAAACGGAAAAACGAGAAGCGCAGCTGCAAATATAGCCATTGCCACAAACAGTAGTGTCGCGACTTGTTTCATTATAAACTCCTTGTCCTTCTCGGACAGTTAAGTGATGATTAAATTGTATTGAACTATTTTTCTCTTTTTCAGAAGGCAATCATATCAAAGTATTGTCTGCTGGAAAAGGGACGGGAACTTGCAAAGTTATTTACAATGCAAGTTCCCTGGGAGGGGCGGAAGAGTTATCTTCCTAGCCATGGGCGTGAGAACCAATATAATGTCTCTACGCCCGAGACAGTGACTTGATCCACCGTTATCGGTGGATTGGCCATCATTAGAATCAAGATGATTCCCAAGACGGCCATACAAAGATCGAGCATTTTCATGTGAAACTCCTACTTTTTTACCTTTCCTTTTTCAACAGGTAATAACACTCGACTATTATCGGCTGAAAAAGGGACGGGAACTTGCGAAGTAATTTACAATGCAAGTTCCCGGGGGAGGAAGAATTATCTTCCTAAAGAGCCTAGAATCACTGCCGAAAATCCGACAGCATTTGCCGTGATCACAGCTGCCACGATAATGGCAACCGTTTTCGACAGCCTGCTCGGCGACTGATAGGCCGCGAGCCAAAACGGGAAAAAACCTGACATGAGATCCTCCAACGAAACAATTGTATGTACATTTTCCTTTTTCAGCAGGTAATACTACTCGACTATTATCCGCTGGAAAAGGAAGGCGGATACTGTGTAAGCATCCGCCAAAAATTTACATATGTAGAATGAGCGTACTTAAAGCAATGGATCCTCCTTGGGCCTTAAGTTTACTTTTTTACCGTACAACCAAACCAGTTAATATCAGACCGAATCCAATGAAGCGCGTGTTTAAAGGGACTAGCACCACCCATCATACACCATACATGTTATACGAAGGACAAATTGCAAATAATTTGTCGAGCGTTATACATGCTATGACACATGATTGTGGTTTCGTGCACCCAATACTACTTCTATTGGCAGTGGCTGATAGACTGATGTAAATGAACGGCGGAATGAACAGATCTGGAGACGATGGCCCGTTGCTATGCGCGTCGGGCATGGACGGCTTTGGTCACCGTAAGGCGACCGCCGACCCGGTGATCAGAGTGCACACGTGTAGTTTGCACCACTCATGCGATACTCTATATGATCACCGTTGCTTCATCCCCTCCATGTCTGTTCACATCCTCTTCTGGGTAGGCAAGGCTTTCATGCCTTGCTGAGGATCATGACGAGGCATGAAAGCCTCGTCTACCCCGTGTGATATGTGAAGAGGTAGGCGGGGATGGAAGTGAACGAAGCAGTTTTTTAAAGACTGTTATGTTCAATGCTTCCACCCCCTGTAGATATTTTGGTAGGATTAAGGCAGATAGCTGGAGGAAAAACTTTCCTTCACCTATCTGCCCTTTCCTACACCCAGTTGTCAAAGTGAGATATCGGACGACTCAGCCACGCAGGGCTTTGCCGTCCCCCACTCTCCCTTATCCTCAAAGAGGTTCAGGAGAAATTTGGAGGCGAATGATGGACGGCTTATCCTTTGCGTAAAGCATCGGAACCGCCCACCGTGTGAACGCTTCATTGAGGGCGTATCAAGATTGCTCCTGATATTTCCCTCGTTCCGCGTTCTGGCTTCTTCGCATGTTTGCGCATGCGGTATGAAACCTTCCCTCCTCCAAATTCCTCCCGATAATCTGTATTCACT
>JBAZCI010000054.1:0-4627 GCA_041671025.1 Patescibacteria group bacterium
GCGTCTGCAGACGCTTGATGAGAGCGGCAGAACGGAATTTACCCCGCAGACAGAAGTTACCGCTCAAAATGCACAGATCCCTCTGTCGCCAATTGACGTAGAAGTAAAAAATCCCTCAACCGGGAAACAGCTCATCGTCATCTGGAAACTCGCTGGCAGTACAAATATTCAGGGTGTCCGGGTATACCGTTCACTCAATCCGGCAGGTGATCTTGAAAAAATTGCCGATGTGTCACCCGCGATAACGACGTTTGAAGATAATACTGTCCAGGACGGCACGCTCTATTATTATCTGGTAAAAACATATTTCGAGAGTACGGTTGAGTCGGCGAGCACTACCCGCGTATCGGGAGTATCCGATAATAAACTCCCGCCCTCATCACCGTCGGCTGTTACAGCAAAAAATGCCGGTGACGGAAGCAGTGTTGTGCTTACTTGGGTGAATCCGACCAATCAAGACTTCGCAGCTATTCGTATATATCGTTCAGAAATTCCCGGTGAACTCGGTTCCCTGATTATCGGTACGCAGGTGATTACCGGCCAGGAGTATACCGATGCAACGGCAGTTAATGGTACGACGTATTACTATACAGTCACGGCGGTTGATACGGCAGGGAACGAATCGCTCGGTGTGCTGTTTCAAACTGTCGGTCGACGCAATCCATTTGCTCCCATACCGTAATGACCTCAATACCCTCACAAGACGTACAGCGGATCGTTGACACGCTTGTTGCTGAAAAGCATATTGAAGCTGGCGTGCTTTCTGGCATCCAACAAGAGGCAGACGCGCAGAAGAAGAATATACTGCAAATGCTTCTGGCAAAAAACGTGGTCACAGAAGAGGATGTAACGCGGACACGCAGTCAATTTATCGGCATACCGTATGTCGATCTTTTTGGTAAGGTCATTTCCCAGCAAATTCTCAACCTAATCCCCCGGACGCTCGCCGAAAATTATC
Source organism: Patescibacteria group bacterium (assembly GCA_041671025.1). Lineage (GTDB taxonomy): Bacteria > Patescibacteriota > Patescibacteriia > UBA10025 > UBA10025 > JBAZCI01. Next base: position 959 of record JBAZCI010000054.1, read on the forward strand.
AGATGATTGTTTTCAGCAGAAATGCCGAGGAGCTGCACGTAGGCATGGTGGACCCCGCTAATTTTAAGGCGCTCGAAGCGCTAGAATTTCTTGCGCGGAAAAATAATTTCCGCATCAAGACATATCTCATTTCACTTGTCGGGTTTAAGCAAATTCTCCGACAGTACGCGTCACTTTCGGCCGAAGTAGAGGAGGCTCTTGAGGCGAGTGACCAAAAAGAAGAGGACAGAAAAGAGTCTGACGCGGAGGAAGAAGACAAAGGATTTGAAGAAGTCGTCAAAACCGCCCCCGTTTCCAAGATGGTATCTGTTATTCTCCGGCACGCCGTAGAAGGCAATGCGTCAGATATTCATATCGAGCCTGTCGAAAATGAAACGCGTATTCGGTACCGTATCGACGGCATTCTCCATACGTCGATTGTTCTGCCGAAATATGTTCATGCGTCAATCGTTGCGCGTATTAAGGTGCTGTCCAACCTGAAGCTCGACGAAACGCGCATACCTCAGGACGGACGTTTCCGAACCGACTTCGAAGGACGGAGCATTGATTATCGCGTTTCCACTCTGCCGCTCATCAGCAATGAGAAGGTGGTTATGCGTATTCTTGACCGTTCCTCTATCGTGCTCGATTTGGAAAAACTCGGTTTTATCGGAAAAAGCCTGGAAGTAATGAAAAAAAGCGTTGATAAAAGCGTAGGCATGATTCTCATGACCGGTCCGACAGGTTCCGGTAAATCAACAACTCTTTCCGCATTGCTCACCATCGTCAATGATGAGAGTGTAAATATTGTGACGCTGGAAGATCCGGTAGAATATTATATCGACGGCGTCAATCAATCTCAGGTCAAGCCGGAAGTAGGACTCACCTTTGCATCCGGTTTGCGCGCTATTCTTCGTCAGGACCCCGACATTGTCATGGTCGGAGAAATTCGCGATACAGAAACCGCAGAGCTTGGCGTACATGCCGCCTTGACCGGCCATCTGGTGTTTACCACATTGCATACAAACGATGCATTTGGTGCAATTCCGCGTCTCATCGATATGAAAATCGAACCGTTTTTGATTGCTTCCTCGCTTTCGCTTGTTGCCGCTCAGCGCCTTGTGCGCAAAATTTGTCCGCATTGCAAACAAGAAATGAAAGTCCCGCCGTCATTGGAAGAATATGCGTACAGCAGGATCAAGGATGTACCCAAGGACAAACTCCCGGAAGGTGTCGGCGTGCATCGTCCGCTTGTCTTTTATCAGGGTAAAGGATGTTCACGGTGTGAAAACACGGGTTTCAAAGGACGATTGGTCATTACCGAAGTGCTCGAAGTAACGGAAAAAATAAAAAAAATCATTACCGCAGGTTCTGACGTTGATACGATCAAGGCTGAAGCGCTTGCACAGGGGATGTTCACGATGGAACAGGATGGAATTTTCAAGTCACTTGCCGGTATGACGACATTAGAAGAAGTTGTTCGTGTTACTAAAGAATAAATTGAATTATTTACCTTTTTGATTATGCCAAAGAAAAAAAGTGAATCCACGGTTGTGGCCAAACAGAAAAAAATTAAAATCTTGCTTGTTGAAGATGATGCTTTTCTCGCGGGGATGTATGTGACAAAGCTCACGATTGAGGGATTTGATGTTGTCCTCGCGTCCGACGGGGAGCAAGGGCTCGCGCAGTTCAAAAAAGAACGCCCTGATATTATCCTGCTTGATATCGTCCTTCCCAAAATGAGCGGATTTGAAGTACTCAAAGCCATTAAGGAGGATGCTGCGGGAAAGGATGCAAAAGTGATTTTGCTCACAAATTTAGGACAACGCGAAGATGTTACCCGGGGTTTGGAGCTCGGAGCAAATGATTATCTCATTAAAGCTCATTTTATGCCGTCTGAAGTCGTTGATAAGATTAAGAAAATTGTTGGAGGTTCCTGATTTGCCCTTTTTTTCCACCGTATGCAAACAAGTGATCAGCTGGCATTACAGCGGATGTTGGAACGAGCCGCGGAATATCAGGCATCCGACCTGCATCTTACCGTCGGCAGTCCGCCTATCTTACGCATCGATACGAAGCTTGCGCCCCTGACTGATTTTCCTGTACTGACAAAAGATTTTCTAGGAGGGTTGGTCGACGTGTTTTTGGATGACAATCAAAAGAAATCGTTTGACGCAGAGAGAGAAATATCCTTTTCGTATGCATTTTTAAAAAATTCCCGATTTCGAGTCAATCTTTTTTACCAGCGCGGGGTGATTTCAGCTTCATTGAGATATATCGGCGGCCGGATCCCCACCCTGCATGACTTGCACCTTCCCGAATCAGTTGAATCGCTCGTTTCACATACTCGCGGACTCATCATTGTCGACGGGCCCCTGGGGTCGGGACGGTCGACCACCATTGCCGCATTGGTTCAGCAGATTAATCTGACGCGGCAAGAATACATGTTAACTATCGAACAGCCAGTTGAGTATCTCTTTGTAAACAATAAAAGCATTATTGAACAGCGCGAAGTCGGACGGGATACGCCTTCGATTTCTCACGCACTTCAGTCGGCGGCGCAGGAGGATGTCAATGTGATCATGATATCGAACATGGACGATCCCGAAGTGCTTCGCCTAGCTCTTTCACTGGCAAGTTCGGGCAGACTCGTGATCGGTTCACTCAATGTGGATACGACCGCCAAAGCTATTGAGCAGGTGATTACTGCATTTCCGGGGACAGAACAGCGTCGTGCCCGTATCGAATTATCGGAAACGCTCTTGGGGGTTATCTGCCAGCGCCTCGTTCCCCGGGTTGGTGGTGGACGCATCATTGTGGCGGAAGTTCTCATTGCAAATTCGGCGGTCCGCAGTGTTGTCCGGGAGGGCAATTTTTCTCCCCTCACCAATATTATACAAACGTCCCGCGAAGAAGGCATGGTGGCGCTGGACAGCGCGCTTGCACAGCTTATCAAAACAGGCGAAGTCCGCCTCGAAGACGCGCTCGTATTCGCAGAAGACCGAAATACGCTCGCACAAATAACTCAAGCATATTAAATGGCAATATTTGATTACAAAGCAAAAGGGACGGAAGGCGACACAATGAGTGGCGCGGTTGTGGCTCCAACAGAAAATATCGCGTATACGATGCTGCGCGATAAGGGGCTTTTTGTGATCTCGCTCGATGAACGAAAAAAATCAGCCGTCTTGGAGGCCTCACTCGGCTTTTTGAATCGGATAAAACCGAAAGAAGTTGTCGTCTTTTCCCGTCAGTTGTCTGTGATGATTTCCGCTGGCGTACCTCTGGTGCGTGCGTTGAAGACTATCGTGAAGCAAACGGAAAACGACAATTTCAAAGTGATCATTTCTGATGTTGCTGACGAGGTAGAAGGCGGCGCAAAATTATCGTCTGCGCTCGGCAGGTATCCAAAGGTGTATTCGAACTTTTTTATTCAAATGGTCCGTTCCGCAGAGACGACCGGTAAACTCGATGAAATATTACTGTACCTTGCTGATGAATCCGAAAAAGATTATGACATGCGGGCAAAAGTGAAGGGGGCCATGATTTATCCCGCGTTTATCTTGTCTGCACTCATTGTCGTGGGCACGCTCATGATGATCTTTGTCGTACCTCAATTGCTGAGCGTACTCACCGCCGGGGGAGGAGATCTACCGCTTACGACAAAAGCGCTTATCTCTGTCAGCGGTG
>JBAZCI010000055.1:0-4545 GCA_041671025.1 Patescibacteria group bacterium
GATCCCCTCAAAAGAAATCACGTCAGTCTTGTTAACGATCATGAAACGGCCTGCCAACTCGTCAGCATAGGGCTGGTATTGAGCGGGAAGATCATGAACATCTGCCGACAAAAGATGATGTTCAAAGCGGATTGTTTCAGTCGAAAGCTCCTCTAATACTGGCTGAAGATACTCCAACCAGTGTAGAGACATTTCGTTAAGCACCCTGCCTTTGAACGGAATGCCGTCTGGCAAAACGTGGTCGAAGGCAGAAATACGATCGGTCGTGACAATGAGCAAGCGATCGTCCAACAGATCATAAATATCCCGTACCTTGCCGCGGGTCATCGAAAATTGACCCAACAGCCCGAAGTGGTTGGTGTTTAGTAAGACGTTCATAAATACCTTTCCTCCATTTACATCAATTACTGATTAAGCTACTTCCTTAAATCTGCGGGTCCAGCGACGACCTATCCGTATTGCTTGCTGCGGCGCAATACCTACATATCGTCCATGGTCTTTCAGGACGCTATGTTGCTTGCGATTTAGCTTGCTACGGTATTGGTTCGCAGATCTGTCCTGCATAAACAGATCATACACTTTGGCGTTTCGTGCACGGGCACGTTTTGTCAGCTGTTGAACATACTTGTGGGCACTAGGGTGTCCGAAATGAGCTAACAATGTGATCAACGGATCAGAAATAACGAGATCACCGGTCATGTAGAGATTCCTGCGAAGACACTCTTCATTAACAGTGAGCTTCGGCAGGACTCGCTTCAATGTTTTGGTTGCCGTAAACAGCAATTCGACCATTTCAAGAGTAAAACGGCCGGACGCTGAATTGGTCAGATCGCGCTGATGCTCAGAAATAAGATCAAGGTACACGGTAATCATGCGAGGCATCATCACTTTAAATAGCGCCTTGATATTCTCCCATGAAACGGGATTCATCTTGTGAGCCATAATGGAAGATCCAACCTGACCTGCTTCAAATCCTTCTGAAATTTCACCAATTTCGGTGGCCTGCAATCCCCGCATGCTGTCAGCAAGATCAGCAAAAATGCCCATGATAACTACGAGTCGATGAGCAACATCGGTCATCGCTTCCGGCATTACGATCTGGGTCGAAAACTCGCCAGGTCTGAGCGCCATACACGCCAGGACCTGCTTTTCAAACCGAAGAGGATCGCGGATAAATAACGATGCTGGACCATACGATCCCACGGGACCGGAGACTTTTCCAACAAGTTGTTTTATCTCGCGTTCAAGTTTGAGAATCTCCTTCCCTAACCGAGACACATACTCAGCAAAAGTCGCTCCGACGGTATATGTGGACGCTTGCTGTCGATGTGTTCTTCCAACCTGTTTCATGTGCGCAAACCGTATCGCGAGTTGAGCAAGTAGCACTTCTACCTGTTTGAGTTCCGGCAACAGCTTATCTTCGACAACATCGCGAGTACGCGCAGAATCTGCCGTATTAAGAATATCGCACGATGTCACCCACGCATGCACATACGGACGCGCTAGTTTCCTGATCCGTCGCGTGATACTTAATACCAACGCGCGAACGTCGTGCTTTGTTCCTTTCACTTTTCCTTTCTTCCCATATTCGCGAAGATATACCTCGGTGGCCTTGAGCTCTGCACACGCCCGTATGATTTCCGTCATAACTGAACGTGGACAAAGCCCTCTTTCATACAGAGCGATAACTATCGAGGATTCGACAGATGCCATATATAAAATTCGAGCCTGTTCGGATGTGTAGCTGGCTAATTCCGCATGCACATACCGATAAGACATGGGATTTACTTGAGCAAAATCCCGCCTCCTTTTGATCGTTAACGTCGCGACAAGTATCACCCATAACAGTGGATGATACCGTGCCTTTCGTGGATCACTTTTTTTCCGTTTCACCTGGAAACTCCTTTCACTGAATTTCAGTAGGTTTATTGGTTATGTTAACGTTCTCTATCAAAAAAACAAAAGAGCGAAGTAGGTTACCTTAGCAAAAAAAATGACGTTCCGTCAAATAAAAAATGACTTCGTTGAGCGAAGTCATCGAAAGGCATGGTTTCCAGCTAAAGCCAGAATACTACGCTCTTCGTATACTGTTTTTTGCACGTCTTACCCCGCCACGTCCTCGGCGCGATTTGTGCTTCGAACCGGCAGGAGTCTGATGAGCAAGCGCCATGCGCCGCTCATCGTCACTTACCGTGCGTAAGTGTTCAACCTCATTACGGGCCATGATACTCTCCGTGATTAGACGTTAATTCTTACAAGTACGTACAATCATCTGATTGCGTCGTGGGCCGGTACCAATTATGGCAATAGGAACACCCAATCGCCGTTCAAATTTTCTGACAAACTGCCTAGCTTTAAGCGGTAAATCAGACCATTGAGTGATACCGGTGATATCCTCCGGCCAGCACGTCCACCGCTCATAAACCGCTTGTACGCGAGTCAGGTCGTCGGTATCAGGCATTTCTCCACGTGGCAAGCGTTTCCCATCAAGCACATACCCAACCACGACGGGGATAGAATTGAGACCGGACAACATATCAAGTCGCGTGAGTGCGAAATACGACGGTCCATTAATACGGATCGTGTAATACAACCACATCAAATCAGGCAACCCGACACTGCGACCACGACCGGTCGTTGCGCCTAATTCATAACCAAGTACTTGGAAGTACTGGCCCTTGAAAATATGTTCGCTATCTTTTCGATTCCACAACTCGGACGGAAATGGACCGGCACCAACTCGTGTCGGTAAAATCTTCATCACCATGAGCACGACTGCCTTTGCAAACGCACTCAGTGGTAATCCTGTGCCGATAGGCGCTCCTGCAGCGACTGAATGGCCAGCAGAAACAAATGGCCACGTACCCATGTCAATATCAAGACCTGGCGCCTGTGCTCCTTCAAAGAGAACACGTAAACCAGCGGTGTACGCCTTCGACAATTCAGATGCCGTATCAGCCACCATGTGCCTGATTTTCATCGCATCCTTCATGAGATCGCGTTCAACATGAATCGGCAAAGGGATATCCTTCCGTTTCACAATCCGCAGTCTGACCATTTCATCAAAATCTGGTTTGAGCGCCCGATAAAGACTCTGCAGTCGTGTACGCATCGTGCCAGAATTCTGATAGAGATGATGAACTTGTAGACCCGCGCGCAAAACATTTAGTCCCGCTAACGGCCCAATGGCTTTACCGGTCGTGCCAACCTTTTTCTTGCCCATTGAATACTCAAGCCACTTTTCAAACAATTCATGCCATTTGGTCCATACCGGGGAATGCTTGTCAATCCAAACGTCCGGAAGATTTTTCCCCAACACCCGACGTGCATCCTTATACTCTACAAGAAATCTCCGAAGGTCAAAGAATACTCCTCGACCAAGTATGCATCGTATTCCCTGAGCAATGCCGCAGGGGATTAAATGCCCGATGAATTTCTTCCCATCCGGTGTCACAAGCGTATGTCCAGCTCCAGCGCCGCCACTGTACCGTACCGCCAAATCAAACAGGCGCGATAGGGCGTCCACGATCTTCCCCTTCCCCTCATCACCCCAATACGTACCCGTTACAATAAGCATCTGTACGAGCGCAAACAGTTCTGATAACTGACCGTACATTTGCCGTTCTTTTTTTGTCAGCTTCATCTAAACACACTCCCTCTGCACTCACGTGCGTGTATTAAGTTGTAATTTGCAATATTTTACTCTTTTTTTCCAGACGTACTTTACCACCGGTAATGCGAGCCGTCAATCAAGTTTTCTGCCCTATATTCACCCCCAGATTACCCTGTTCCCTCATTAACATTCGTGTTATCATAGAGCTAATATTATTAACGTAACACGTTGTATGAGCTCACGAACGGCGGTTATTATCGTTTTAGTACTTTCAGTCCTCGGCATGGCCATGTCAGGCTATCTCACGTACAAAAACCTGTGGGGTCCCGAGGGATGCAGTACAAACTCTTTTCTCAGTTGCGGAGGCGCTAAAGCGGTAAAAATATTCGGACTACCAACGTGTATTTACGGCTTTTTCATGTACCTGATCGTATTTGTGCTGGCAATTGCAACGCTCATCAAACCTCTTAAATCGCTTATGTGCTGGCTTATAGGATTTGGTTCATTGGGAACGGCATTTTCTGGATTCCTGTCATTCTATGAACTTGCAATTCTCAAAATAGAATTCCGTGGCCTTCCCTCCTGCGTGTACGGGCTGTTTCTCTACATCGGGATTTTGATTTTTAGCATCGTCGCATATAAGAAGATCGCAACGTCAATAATGCAAACGCCGCCGGAATCAACACCGACTGCGGCAGCATAAGAAAACCGATCATACCACTCAAACGCACAGCCCGGGTCTGAGACCCGGGCTGTGTTGTTTTTTTTCATTCTGAGTCACACAATCGCGGAACGAGGATGCCGAGAATATGCCCTACTCTATTCCCAGTGCAGCTTTTGCCTCTGCGCTCATCTTATCGGGCGTCCACGGCGGATCGAATGTTAAATCGACCTTAACCTCACCGACGCCTTCAAGTGATTTTAATTTTTTA
>JBAZCI010000056.1:0-4479 GCA_041671025.1 Patescibacteria group bacterium
AAGTCCGTTGCCGAACTGAGCATTCCCTCCGTCAAGAATGCTAAATACCGGCGAACCATTATCTTTCACTACCAATATACTGTTCGCTCCGGTAAAGTTATCAATTGATACTGGAATTCCTACTGAAGTTATAAACTGGTTAACACCGCTAAATGCCTGATTTGCATTTAACAACGATACATTTGTTGAAAGATTGGCATCTGTAATCGAACGATCCGGCAAAGTTAAACTTCCGGTTAAGGCAAAACCAGCCTGTCCGGTAAGCAGGCCACCAACGGTAACATCACCCGAGGCGGTGCCACCGCGATCCTCGGTAACGATGCTTCCTGATGTCTGAATACTAATCGCTGAAGAAAGATCGCCGCCTACGATAGCATTGGTAAGCGAAAGTTTGGAATAGGCAATTGAGGCTGACGCGTTCACATCAGCATTGAGCAACGTCCCATCAGTAATTTCCGCTGATTCGATGCTCGGGCCGAGCAAAGACACAACCGATGGCAAGGCCCCCGTTGCAACACTGCCGTCAGCATTAATCGTGAGATCATCGGGAATATCTCCATCAGTGAGACCGGAGACTCCTGAAACACTCACAGATCCTTGAAAATGCGCCGATCCGCTGAATGTCGTTGTTCCTGCAAACGTCGCCGAACTTCCGACGGTCAATGTTGCGCCACTGCCCTGGAAGGATACCGGTCCGACAACGGTGCCTCCGGATAACTTTAAAAACAGCGCGTTAAGAGCACTGCCGCCTTGCAGGAGCGTACCCGCAGAAATTTGTCCGGTAGTCGTGAGCGCCTGGGTTCCCAAATCGAGGTCCTCGCCTTTTGCCAAAAAATCAGAGGGAAGCCGGCTTCCAAGACGCTCTGCCGATAACGCGTGCGGAACAGCAGTAAGTTTAACGCGCGGACTCATTTCACCGTCATTATTAAACTCCAGAGATACCCAATAGGGTCCGCCGGCAAAATCGATGTCGGTAAGCGGAGACAGGGATCCCAGCTCAACACTGAACGTGCTTTTAATCACGTTTACGCTTTGCCAACTTTCGCTCCATAACAATGTCCCGCCGAACGGTGCGGCATAGAGGCGAAAAATCATAGGATACGTGCCGTCGGCAACCGCTGTTGCATCTTTTACTGTAACCCGTCCCTGCATGGCGAATGTTCTCGAAGCCGCATGGGTCGGTTCAGGTGCAACAAAAAAAAGAATGGCGACCGCTGCGCATGCGCTTCCTATCGCCAACAAACTTCGTAATACCTTTCTCGTTCTCGGTATACGGGCAAAATTCATACTGTGTTTATCGTACATATTGTACAAAAAAAGCCTGCAAAATGCAAGCCCGAAAAAGTGTCTTTGTGGCGGTTAATCTAGTAAAATCCCTCATAGTCCCGCATGACAAGCTGGGACTCTATTTGCTTGACCGTTTCGATAACAACACTGACAACGATGAGCAAGCTCGTACCTCCGATAACCAGCGTTTGGATATTGGTGACGGACTGCAGCACGTTCGGAAGTACAGCGATAATACCCAGAAAAAGTGCGCCACCCAGGATGATGCGGTTTGAAATGTACCCCAGATAATGTGCAGTTGGATCTCCCGGCCGTATTCCGGGAATAAAGCCGCCCTGTTTCTGTAAATTCTCGGCAAGCTGACGGGGATGAAAGACTACAGCGGTGTAAAAATAGGTAAATGCAACAACCAGGACAAAATACAAAATTGCATAGAACACCTGGTTCTTAAAAAGTACGACAACCTGGTTTGCGACCGAAGCAAGCCATGAGATCGGTGAAGCCGTAAAAAATTGGGCGATAATCGGAGGAAAGACTACAATTGATACGGCAAAGATGATCGGTATGACTCCAGCCTGGTTAACGCGCATGGGCAAGTGCGTATTGACTCCTCCATACATACGGTTGCCCCGTATGCGCTTCGCATAGGACACCGGAATATTTCTCTGACCCTCGGTGATAAATACCACTCCCGCAATTGTGACTAACCCGATAACGCCAAAAATGATCAGCGTCGGGATCCGGCTTGGATCAAAAGTGGCAATAGTTTGTTGGATGGTTTGAGGCAATCCGGAAACAATACCGGCAAAGATAATAAGCGAAATACCATTACCAATCTTCTTCTCGGATATCAGTTCCCCCAGCCACATGAGAAAGATGGTACCAGCAGTCACAGTGATCATTGCAGTAACAAGTTGCAGCGTGCTCAAATCGCCAAGGATACTTTGGTTTGACTGACGAAAAAAAGCAATAAACCCATACGCATTGAGCATAGCTAGGGGCACCGCGAGATACCGGGTATACCGGTTGATACGCGCCCGTCCTGCATCGCCTTCTTTTTGCATCTCTTCAAGCTTTGGGATAACCATCGTCAGGAGCTGAAAGATAATGGACGACGTGATGTAGGGTCCAACTCCAAGCATGACAATTGAGAAATTTTGCATACCGCCTCCGGTAAATACGTTCAACAGGCCCAGTAGTTGATTGGACTCGAAGAGGGTTCGTAAATTGACCGTATCAACGCCAGGAATAGGAACATGAGCGGCAAGTCGAAATATGACCAGCAAACCCATGACAAAAAGTATCTTGTTACGCAGGTCTTTTATTTTCCAAATTTGACGCAAACGGTCAATCATAGCTTCTAACGTCGTCGGATCGCCGATCCTCCGACTTTACGGATACCTTCTTCCGCTGAAGTTGAAAATGCATCAGCTACCACCTGGAGTTTCTTGGACATCTTACTGTTACCCAGAATTTTAACGGAAACCTTGGGAGAAGTGATGAGCTTTTTTTCAAATAATTGATCCGATGAAACACGCGTTCCGGATTTGAAATGCTTCTCCAAATCTGCCACGTCTACGGTCTCAGGGCGAATTGCTCTCGAATGAAACCCCCTATTTTTTGGAATGCGGGCGAGAAACTGCTTTACTCCACGGCGCTTCAAGCCTCCGCGTCCTCCCGTGCGGGCCTTTTGCCCTTTTTGCCCGCGACCAGAATAGGTACCGCTACCTGAAGAATTTCCCCGTCCAACCCGGTGGCGTTTCTGTCGTCCTTTTGGCCGCTGTAATGTATGAAGTGTGATGGACATATCTAGGATTTGCTCAGACGATCTCGGAGCATTTTTTGGTCTTTGAGCTGGTGGAGCGCTCCAATAGTTGCCTGGACATTATTAATTTTGCTGTCAGACCCTAACATTTTGCTTACAATATTCTTAATACCGGCAAGCTCTACCATTGATCTGATAGCGCCACCCGCAATGACCCCCGAACCTTTTGGAGCCGGTTTAAGAAGAATGACAGCCGCTTTAAATTTAAACTTCACAATATGCGGAATCGTGTCGTTGATCATGACAACGTTCACCAGGCTTTTTTTGGCCTTATGGACCGCCTTGGTGATTGCAGCCGAGACATCAGCGCCTTTTGCGATTCCGACCCCAACGCGTCCTTTGTGGTCGCCGATTGCAACGCATGCACGAAAGCGCATACGCTTACCGCCCGCCATAACACGGGTTACCCGCGCAATATCAATAATGCGCTGATCAAATTCTTTTTTTTCTTCGCGGTGTCCCCCGTGTGACCCTCCGCGACGTTTATTCATATTACCCATATACAAGAGATAGTATTAGAATCGAAGTCCGCCTTTTCGTGCTGCTTCGGCAAATGCAGCAATCCGGCCATGATACAAGTACGGGCCTCGGTCAAAAACAACTTTTTCGACGCCCGCTTTTATCGCTTTCTTCGCGATATGTTCGCCAAGTTGTTGAGCACGTTCGGTCTTTGTTCCCTTTGCGCCGGCTAATTCCTTCTCAGAAATGCCGACAAGCGTCCGTCCTGCTTCATCATCAATAATTTGCGCTGATAACTGTTTACTACTCCGAAAAACGTGCAAGCGGGGAATAGCGCTGGTTCCGCGAACCTTCGCCCGAGTTCGTCGTGCACGCGCTTTACGTCGGCCTTGGGTAAGTAAAATACGGTTCATAAGTATTATCCTCCTGCTGCTTTAACCACCTTTCCTGCCTTACGGCGGACGATTTCATCGGCATATTTAATCCCCTTCCCTTTATACGGTTCTGGAGGTTTGAGCCGGCGAATTGTGGCGGCGGTTTCACCAACAAGTTGTTTGTCGATGCCTGAAATAATGATAACATTTTTTTCAACTTTTGCGGTGACACCGTCGGGGAGCTTAAAAATAACCGGGTGGGAAAAGCCGAGATTCAAAGTAATTGACTGCCCTTGTACAGCGGCCTTAAAACCGATACCGTTAATTTCAAGTTTCTTCTCAAACCCGTCGGTCACCCCTTTAATCATATTGGCTACAAGAGCGCGCATGAGACCCCACAGAGCCCGTTGATCCTTTACATCCGGGTTTGATACGCTAATCTGCACGGTTTGAGCTTCAATCACGCACTTCACGTGCAATGGAACCGATTGTTTCAGCTCTCCTTTTGGACCCTTAACTGAAACGTACGAGTCT
>JBAZCI010000057.1:0-4093 GCA_041671025.1 Patescibacteria group bacterium
CGGTTCTACTGGCGACGGATTTCGTTGGCTTGCGGATCTCCGTCATACCGTGAAAGAACCGACGCCCTCGGTTGTTCCGCTTGCAGTGAGTGATGCGTGGGTTAAATCATTGGCAGGCGTGGCACTCGATCAGGTGCGGATTACGTTTTGTGTTGAGGAGAAACCGCGACTGGCCTTGAACGGGCGGATTCTGTGCACCCATTTTGGGATTTCCGGCCCGCTGATTCTCAATGCAGCGGTGAAGGTCGCCGATATGCTCCACGACGGAGTGGTTACGGCAACGATAGACCTTTTCCCAAAATTTGATCTTGGAACACTCGATGCCCATGTTACGAAAATATTTGAGGGAAATAAAAATAGAGATGTAAAAAATGTCATGAAGCTCATAGCACCCAAAGGAGCCTCGACTGCGATTCTCACCCTTTTTTCCGCAGATCTCGTTGAAAAAAAAGTGCACAGTATTACAAAGCTGGAACGGAAAACTATCGTGCAGACGCTGAAAGCTCTGCCGATGACGATCACCGGTCTCATGGGATATGAGCGCGCCGTTATAGCTGACGGCGGTCTGGCATACAGTGATGTCGACGGCAAAACCATGCGATCTCGGAAGTATCCCAATCTTTTTATTACGGGAGATTTGCTCCACATCAGCAGGCCTTCCGGCGGGTATTCATTGCAGTTGTGTTGGACAACCGGTTGGATTGCCGGTAATACGGTATAGAGTCAAGTACATTAGACATCGTGTTTTTGAGCGGACTGTACAGAATTGAAACAGTTAACGGGGGGATTGACAAAATACGCCTTTTTTTGTAGGATATGTGTACTCACGCTGGTGAGTGAAACACTCAAGTTAACTGGATGATTGCTCTTGTTATCACATTTTCGTGTTACCAAGGGAGGAAAGTCCGAACACCTTTTCTGCGCAAGCAGCGAAAGAAGGCAGTCGCGAAATGCGACCAGGTATACATATGTTGAGGAGTTCTATATAGACTTCTGAACATCCAAAACCTCGGGAAAGTATTTTGGCTGAAACGCCGAAATCACATCTGGCTTCGCCGGATGTGGCAACAGAAACATACCGCCGTGTACCATGCGCAAGCTTAGGTACGCGGTAAGGGCGAAATCGTGCGCCCTGAGCCATGTTCTGCATAAGGACGTAGCAAGGGGATAATCTCGTACGAAGGTACGGGGTGAAGTAAGAGCGCACGCGCAGTACCCGTGAGGGTGCCGTGGGGTAAACCCTGCCTGGTGCAAGGCCGTGATCCCTGAAAAGGGAGGTAGGCCGCTTGAGCCTGTCAGCAATGGCAGGCCTAGATAGATAATCATCCTTCTGTGCTTTTCGCATGTCGAGGGGTACAGATGACAGAATTCGGCTTAGAGGTTAGCTTGAGTGTTGTGCTCATCATGTTTCTATGAAACGTTCAGAACTATTTTTTTCTGCGCTTCTGGTGCCCGTCGACTATCTGATGGTCTGTCTGGCCGGCATCGTCGCATATCAAATCCGTTTCGGCGGATTGGTGCAGGGCTTTCGGCCTGTATTTTATGAAATAAACCAGCGGGAATATACGCTGCTCGTTGCTGTTGTTGCAGTTGTTTTTGTGTTGTCGTTCGCTTTGAGCGGTTTATATGCAATCAGGAGTTCGAGAGGGTTTATTGCGGAAATCGGCAGAATTATAGTGGCCTGTTCTGCGGCGATGACGCTCGTGATTGTTATTGTGTTTTTTCAGCGCGAGCTTTTTTCTTCACGTTTTATCGTATTGATCGGCTGGATATTAGGCATGCTGTTCACAACATTCGGCCGGGCACTTATCCGGAGTATTCAGCGCGTACTTTTACGGAAAGGGGTAGGTACACGAGGGGTTGCGATGATTGGCTCAGATACGATGATTGAAGAACTGATTCGTCAGTTATATACACGGTCAGTTCTGGGGTTGCGTGTCGTTGAACGGTACAAGGATTTTTCGGAAGAGACTCAGCGTGCGCTTTCGGAAAAAATAACTGCGGGACAGGTGGACGAGCTTATTGTCGGGTCGGGAACATTCCAGCCGTCAGAAATGCTGACGATTAAAGAATTTGCCGACGATCATCATGTCGCTTTTTCGTATCTTGCGGGGCTTTTTGAATCTCAAACCGCGCACGTAACTCTGACAACGATTGCGGATATCCCGGTCATCGAAGTGTTAAGAACACGTCTCGACGGATGGGGAAAGATCGGTAAACGAATTTTCGATATCGCCATTGCCGGAATTGTATGCATTGTCGCATCCCCTCTGCTCATTATTATTTCATTGTTGATAAAAATTGATTCCACGGGCCCTGTCCATGTCACACTTGATCGAATAGGGGAAAAGGGCAAAAATTTCAAACTGTATAAATTCAGGTCGATGGTTAAGAACGCGCACACGCTCAAAAAGGAATTGCTCAAGTACAACGAGCGGCGCGACGGCCCGCTGTTTAAAATAAAGGATGATCCCCGCGTAACGCGTATCGGCAGGGTTTTGCGAAAACTGAGTCTGGATGAATTGCTTCAGCTGATCAACGTTTTGAAAGGGGATATGAGCCTGGTTGGCCCGCGTCCGCATGAGCCGGAAGAGGTATCGAAATATGAACGCTGGCAAAAACGTCTGTTAACGATCAAGCCCGGTATGACGGGACTGGCACAAATTTCCGGTCGGTCAGATTTACGCTTTGAGGACGAAGCACGATTGGACATTTATTACATTGAGAACTGGTCGCTCGCATTGGATATCCGTATTATCCTGCGTACGCCGTGGGTTGTGCTTACAGCAAAATCAGCAAGCTGACTATGAAAGTTGCCTTGGTCCATGACCACCTGAATCAGCTGGGAGGCGCTGAATCCGTATTGAAGGCTCTGACGGAAGTTTTTCCCGAAGCCCCGGTGTATACGCTGATTTATGATGCAAAAAAAACGAATCACCTATTTGATACGACGAAGATCTACGAATCTTTTTTGGCGAATCTACCGTTTGCGCGAAAAAAATTCAGATGGTTTTTACCCCTGATGATTTCCGCGACAGAGAGCTACGACCTTTCCAAGTACGATATTGTTATTTCAGACAGCTCGGGCCTGGCAAAGGGCGTTATTACCCTTCCGCACACCCTGCATATCGATTACTGTCACACACCGACGCGGTATCTCTGGAGCGATCACAACACGGTTATCGACCGGCTTGAACGCACGTTTCTTGTTCGTCGGATGTCACAGGCGTTCAAAAGTTACCTCCGCACATGGGATCGTCTCGCCGCGGATCGTGTCGATTTCTTTATTGCAAATTCAAAGTTTGTTTCTCAACGGATTCAAAAATTTTACCGGCGTGACAGCGAAGTGATTTATCCGCCGGTTGATATTTCAAAATATAGTGTCTCACATACTGACGGGGGGTACTTTTTGATCATGTCCCGCCTGCGTCCGTACAAGCAGGTTGATTTGGCCGTACGCGCATTTAACAAGCTTAATCTTCCTCTCAAGATCATCGGTACGGGAGAGGAGGAAGCCTATTTGAGGAAAATCGCAAAGAAAAATATCGAATTTCTCGGATGGGTCGATGATGAGACGAAGCGCACCTATTTGCGTAACTGTCGTGCACTTATCCATCCCCAAGAGGAAGATTTCGGTATTACGCCGGTTGAAGCCATGGCGTGTGGGAAGCCGGTGATCGCGTATCAGGCCGGCGGTGCCATGGAGACGGTTCTGCAGGGTAAAACCGGCGTGCTTTTTGACGAACAATCATGGGAGGCTCTCGCAGACTCCATCATCCGTTTCCGTCAGGCGCGTTTTGACGCGACGACGATCCGTGCGCATGCCGAACAGTTCGGCGTTGACGTGTTTAAAAAGAGCATGCGCGACTTTGTCGACCGCACTTGGCAAAAATGGATACATCATACATACTAATCTATATGTCACATACGTACACATCCCATTTTATTTTCCGATATCGCGTGCCTGTTATCATTGGCACGGTAGTTCTCGGCGTCGCGGGCACACTGTATGCTATGCTCGCGCCGGTCAAATTTGACACATCAATTTCGTTCTCGATCAACCGTATTCATCTACAGCAAACAGAGCAGTACC
>JBAZCI010000058.1:0-4037 GCA_041671025.1 Patescibacteria group bacterium
GGGCGCCTTCACGCTTTTGAGATTGATATACAGGAGGACTGATGCGACAAGCGAAAAAGCAAAAAGTATGCTTGAAATCGTCGATCCCACCGCCGTAACAATCCATGAATCTGAAAAGTTAAAGATGGCCGTTACGACTGAACTTAACAGTCCGGTGATGAGTCCAAAAACGATGAAATATCCAAAGACTCTCCACCACCTGCCTTTGACCGCTGCTTTACTTGCGGAGAGCGCCTGCATTCCAGATACGTTGTCAATCATGACCGCGGATATCGCAAATGCCCAGAAGACGGTAAAGATAATGCCGGGGATGATCAGAAGAACGTACAGGATAACAAGTAAAAATGCCAGAATGATACTTGTGACAATACCATTCGACCATTTGCCGAATGCCGCTTTAATTGCTTCCTGGTATGTTACGGTGACTCCCTCTACCTGTTTTTGCACAAGGTGGGTGATTGCGAGAGGGTTAATAAAGCCGAAGAGTGCGATGAGTACACCTAAGATGCCGAAACTGCTCCAGGAAATACTGTTTATATCGCCACTTTCTATGCCGTTTGTCATAGCACCCGAAATGAGATTAATAGGTAGGATGATGAGAACGGTGATTATTGCGATGGCGGCAAAATTCTTACTATATATTTCCCATGCGGATGAGAGGATATCACTCAACGTAAATTGCCGTTGAGTAATCATGCCGAGTACTGATGCTGAAGGAGGGGTGTCCATAGGAGCGTATGTTAGTAAATAATTGTTAATAAAATGTATATATCATTACGCGGGTCTGATACTCATCATCCATCGGAACCGAATGCCCTGAGTGCCCCAGGCGTCCCGCCACCTGGCAAGAAATTCTGACCGGGGGAGTATGTAGTCTTTTCCAAAGTACGGATCGTACAGGATGATCCTGTCTTTTTGTACCACCTTTATTATAGCATAATGCGCTTCGTTGTTGTCACGTTCAGCGTATTCGACACATGTTGGGTATAGAGATGATTCCCGCTTCAATTGCCGGAGGGTACCGCGCCTGTTCGTTGTAAGTCGTAATCCGTATCTCCGTGCAGTTGCTATCATCATGCGGTATGTGGTGCCTCTGCGCGTGTTGGTCCGCATACGCCGGGCCAAAGCTGTCTGCGTCGTACGAATCCCGTAGTATGCCAGGATCATTTGCATCACCGCGGGCCCACAGAAGTACGCATTTTTTTGTTTGTAATAGGGAATGATTATCATTAGTATTTTTTCACTTGATTTATTGAGGGTATGAGCAGTAATAAGTATGACATAAAAAAATATTTTCTGCCGAATGTCTGGAAACTACTCTTACGCTTTGGTATACTTAGCGTATACATTATTAAAAAAATCATATGAAAATTCTAAAATATCTGCTTATCGTACTGGTCTGTATTGTAGTTGTCGGTGCGTTGGTTTTAGGGTATCTCGGATTACTCCCCGGGGTTGCTTCAGTGTTCGGATCAAACAAACCGCGTGATCTCGGTGTGAGTTACTCTGACCAAGATGCAACAGCGGCATTTGGGATAAGCGGTGTTGCGCAAGCAACGCTTCCGTCATCAACGCCGGCACAAACAAGCATTCAATATACGGGGACGCACGCGCTTACGGCGTCATTCAGCCAGGAACAGATCAGCGCACTCGTTAATGAACAGCAGTGGAAGTATTATCCGGTACAGGCTGCTCAAATCAAATTCAATACTGACGGTACCGTGGAATTTTCGGGACTCTTGCTGAAAGACCGTTTGAGCGGATATACGCAGGCGATGGGCGGTTCAGCGATAGATGTCAGCGGTGCGACAAAATATATTGCCGGTAATCCGCCAATTTATATAAAAGGAAAGGCGGAAGTCGTGAATAATGTTTTTACTGTCTTTGATATTCAAAAAGCCGAAGTCGGCCGTCTGGATGTAACAAAATATGCGACAAAATACCGGTCGGATGTTATGTCGTATGTTACCGATCGGATTCAGTTTGTCCCCGGACTTGAGATTACGTCTGCCAAAATCGAAGGCGGTAAATTCACTTTTGACGGATCCATCTACGATACGAAGGCGACCGTGAATGAGTAGGGTCAGGAGCGGCTGTATTTTTTGATCAATAGCGCTATCGAAGGGGTCATTTTTCTGCAGGCGCAGTATTTTACGTGAGCGACATGCCATACGGCCCGTTGGTGTTCTGACGGGTTCTCCTGCCCGCCATTGCCTACGGCATTAGGCGTTGGCAGGCGGGTTGGCATGAGATGCTTTCTGTGCCAGGCGGCGTTGATTCGGTTCATTAGAATACATCCTCATATTTTGTGCCGACCCATCCTTGGTGGTATGGGACGCACTGTCCCGCATCGGCAGTGAGAAATCCACCTTCAAGTCCGCAAAATATCTCACATGCATCGGATGACGTGCATGTTTTGTACGCATCTTTTGCTTTGCCGATACCGCAGTGATTGACTAAGCCCCCTTCGTTCAATTCGAATATCTCTCCGCCAGCTTTTTCGCATTTGATTTTATACGCAAGTTGAACGGCACCGCTAATGAGCGGAGCGTCGCCCCACAGACCCACTCCTTCATCGATATCTGTTGTAGCGAGAGGGATAATGACAAATGCAAAAATTGTACTAAGAATAACAAGGACAATGAGTCCAATCAGTATATCTCTAAATACTAAATGTTTTTTTGTTACGGGCTGCTCGTTTTGGGGTGGCACTGGTGTCATATCCATAGGACAAGGAGATGGTTAGTAGTATATAAGAAATTACGCGAACCGATGTGCGCATGAACGCCTGAGGATTTGTCTGGACAATCGCACTAACTCCCCAAAAATTTCAGTGCATCATATACCAGAAAGACGGGCCAAATGATCGCTTTCAGGAATCCCAGTACGCCGATCCAAAACCCCGTGGCCGTGGATATGTAATATATCGCCGCGCCGATAAAACCCAGACCATAGACTGCTTCGCCGCCGTGTTTGTGCATAGTGTTTCTCATTGTATCATACTTGACCTATTATCACCGTATAATTTTTCCCATACTTCTTAGCGCACTTCGGGCAGGTTGTATACCACATATACCATTTCTTGATTTCGCCATGTCCAAGTTGTTTGACGTACTGCTCGAAATCCTTGCACCATTTCCCCGTATTCCCAAACGGACCTTCGTATACTTTGCTTACCATTTTCCCGCTTATGGCGGTATTTGTTGCTTCGGGTACGTCTCTGTCGACGGCGAGATACAGGTCCATGTTCCATGCAGATGTATGGTCTGATAACGCCATCATGTCAGGCGTCTGCGCGCTCGCTTTTTCCGCCTGTTCGGTAAGCCGCTTCATTGCTCTCCCGAAAGTTAACGGGATGTGCAGAAAGGTGAACACGCTGTTTTTGATAAACTTTTTGTTTTGCCATTCAAATGTTTTTTTATCCCAAGGTGCGGGATTAAACTCTGGGCAGCAGTCTTTTTTCGGGTCGTAGGTGGTCATGGGTATATTATTTTTTAATAGGCTGACGTATAATCGTTTTTAATTTGCTGGGCGGAGTTCTTCGCGGATCGCCAAGGTAAATTTCATGATGCCTGTCGCGCAGTTTGTACCCTTTTGCTTTTGCGAATGCATGTATTTTATCAATGTTTGGTTTTTCTTTATCGTACGGTCCAATATGCATGATTTGAACGCAGAGGCCTTCATTCCACGTAATGAGTTTGACCTTTTCCAGAAAAGGGCTGGGGGCTTCTTTCTTTTTCTTCGCCCGTTGTGTAATGGTTTTAACTGCATTTTTGATATCTTGAGCGGTAATATGGTTCGGTTGAGCGATCATCAATTGCCATCTCCAGTCAGCTGGACGTTTCAAATCAAAATCATTCTTGCCTTTCATCCACCACAGACCGTCAAGAGGGGGAATAGTGTATTCGGGCCCTTTCCTGGAAAATTTCAATGTGAACTTTATCGTATATGCTATCCCGTATAATGCCTGGATGGCCTGCTGAAACGGCACATGATGTTTTTTGGATTCAGGTGATCCGGCGCCTGTGACCATGAGG
>JBAZCI010000059.1:0-4018 GCA_041671025.1 Patescibacteria group bacterium
GCTGCTCCCGTACGGCTACGTCGATCTGTGGATTTCAACATTCCATGCGCTCGGTGAACGCATACTTCGTCAAGACGGTTTGGATATCGGCATTGATACGGGATTTACGATACTCGACCGGGTAGGAATGTGGCGGTTGATTCGCCAGCATCTGTTTGACTTCGATCTGGACGATTGGCGCCCGCTAGGCAATCCGACCAAGTTTATCTACGCGCTCGGTACTCATTTTTCGCGGCTCAAGGATGAAAATATTTCGCCGCAGGAGTATATGGATTTCGTGAAACGCATGTCGGGACAACAGACGCTGTTCGAACCGTCAAAACTGCCCGAGGAAGTGCAAAAGGTGTGGGAGCTGGCGCACGCATATCAAAAATATGAGGAGTACAAAGCGGCAGAAGGGGCGCTTGATTTCGGCGATTTAATCGTACGTACAATTCAGCTTCTCACCAAGCGGACGACGATTCTGGACAAATACCGGAAGCAGTTTTCGCATATACTTGTCGACGAATTTCAGGATACCAACTGGGCACAGTATGTGCTGATCAAAATGCTCGCCGCACCAAAGAATAATCTGACGGTTGTAGGAGACGACGATCAGTCTGTATATAAATTTCGCGGCGCGGCGATTTCAAATATTCTTGAATTCAAAAAAGATTTCCCAAATGCGTGTGAAGTGGTCATGACGCAGAATTACCGGTCAAAGCAGAATATTCTTGATCTGGCCTATTCGTTTATCCAGCTGAATAATCCGAATCGACTTGAAGCCAAATTATATGCTTCGCAAGTCGGCGAGGGTTCCGGAAAGCTCATTCGGACGCCCATCTCGAAAAAATTACACTCGTCTACGCGGGGGAAAGGGATTATCGAGCATCTGCACATGGATACGCTGGAAGACGAGGTGTTAGGGGTAGTCAAAAAGATGGTTCAACTGCGTAAAAAGAATCCTAAGCGGACGTGGAGCGATTTTGCCATTCTGGTGCGCGCGAATGATGCGGCCATCCCGTTTATGAACTCGCTCTCGTACCATGACATCCCGTATGAATTTGTCGCATCGCAGGGCCTTTTCACGAAGCCCGAAGTGATGGACATGATATCGTATTTGAAATTTTTGGATAACGTGCATGAATCGCCATCCCTGTTCCGCGTCCTGTCCATGCCTGCACTGGCGTTTCCTCCTGTTGATCTAATGCGATTGACGCAGTACGCGCGACGGAAAAATATTTCGCTATATGATGCTTTACAGCAGGCATCAAGCATTGAGGAGATGCCACCAAAAACCGTTACGCAGATCAGCCGGTTTCTTGAGCAGGTCGCCGGGCATATGGAGCATGCAAAAACCCGCAATGCCGGTCATGTACTCTATGAATTTGTTACCGAGTCGGGCATGATTAAATTGCTCACGACTAATATTGACCGGGTAAAGGCGGAAAAGATTTTGCATGTCAATCAGTTTTTTTCCTACATCGGCGCGTTTGAACGTGAAAGTGCCGAGCCGACAGTTAAAAATTTCATCGTTCATTTGCAGCTTGCCACTGAAGCGGGGGATGAAGGAAGTCTTGCCGGCATGTCGGAGGAAGGGCCCGACGCGGTGAAAATCATGACCGTGCACGCGGCAAAAGGGCTTGAGTTCACCTACGTATTCATGGTGAATCTGGTGGACAAGCGATTCCCTACGATTGAACGCAAGGATCCGATTGAAATTCCGGATGGCCTCGTGAAAGAAATAATTCTCGAGGGCAATGCGCATCTGCAAGAGGAGCGTCGGTTGTTTTACGTCGGCATCACTCGCGCGCGCGAAGGCATTTTTTTCACGAGCGCCGAAGATTACGGCGGCGCACGCAAGAAAAAACCGTCTCAGTTCCTTTTTGATATCAGCTTGCAAAGCAAAGCAACGGGCAAGCGCAAAGCTTCTCCCAAGCGCGCGTTAAGCGAAAGGTATCCGGAGCCCGTAGGTACGCAAACGGTTCAAGCGCCTGTAGGAGTCATTCCGCGCAAATTCAGTTTCACCCAGCTTAAGGCATTCGAAACCTGTCCGTATCAATACCGGTTTGCGCATATTTTAAAAGTGCCTGTGCGCGGCAAGGGCGTATTCAGTTTCGGCAAATCGATGCATCAGACGCTCAAAGACTTTTATGCACTTGTGAAAAAGCGTGTTGAGGCCGCCGATTCTGAAAAGACAGCGCCCGGCGTTTCAATCGTCACATTGCAGGAACTGCTTGAGTTGTATGAACACAACTGGATAGACGAATGGTACGATTCGCCTGAACATATGGCCGCGCGAAAAACGGAAGGCAAAGACCTGCTGGAATCATTCTACGCGCTCCAGCAGACGCGATTAAACGCACCGAAGTATCTTGAACAGCCGTTTAACATCAGAGTGGGCGACTATACGCTCAAAGGGGTCATTGACCGCGTTGATCTGCTAAAAAAAGGCGAGCACGGCAAACCGGACGAAGTAGAAATCGTTGACTACAAAACAGGTCGTGTGCCCAAGAGTGAAAAGGACGCCGATATTGAACAGCTGTTGATCTATGCAATTGCGTCCCGTGAAGTGCTCCACGACGATCCCAAGCGGCTGACATATTATTTCCTCGACGACAATCAGCGGTTTTCCTATGAGCCGACGGAGGGTGCGATCAAAGAAACGCGCGAACGGATCGTGGAAACAATCGATCAAATTCTCACAAGCAACTTCCCTGCGACGCCATCCGCCCATATATGCAAGTCATGCGATTTCCGTGATATCTGTGAATACCGTATACTATAAGATATGGCGTTCACATCGCTTGGTCACATTTTAAAGAAAAACATCCGCGCCGCAGGCATCGAGCCGCAGGTGCAGGGCGCGCAGATTGTTGAAAAGTTCAACGTTATTGCCAAGGATATTCTCGGCGAAGAGGTCGCGAGTCGCATCAAGCCGATGTATGTGAAGAATAAGACATTAACCGTAGCTGTCGGAAGTTCTGTGCTCGGGCAGGAGATCAAGCTCAACGAACACGAGATTCTCAAGCGGATTAACGTCGACAGAGGGCCCTTGCTCGTCGAACGGATACGGTTTTTGGTATAAAAAAAGTCCGGTAAAATTTTCACAGGACTTCTATAGTTCGTGCGTTGTTTGTGTGCGATTACCCGCCGGGCTCCATGAGTTGCTTGAGAAGACTTTTGGTACGGCGTTCTATTGCGCTTTTTCGTAGTTCGTCGACGTTCTCTGGCGGCTTGCCGGTGAGCTCAGTCATTTCGTCTACGAGATCCTCAAATCCGCTGTTGTCGAAATAGTGGTATTCTACTTGACCCGTTCCTTCACCGATCTGCATAAACTCTCGAGGCCCCGATTTACGGTCGATGTACTGCATAGTAGAAAGCGAATGCCTGATATCTGCCAGCCGACGCTCGACGCACTTCTGGTACAAGGTATCAATGTTGCCGGTGATAGTACCGCCTAAATGTTTAATCCGGACAACAATCCGATTGAAATCCGTAGGATAGTCGCAATATGTGAGACGAGAATCCAAAATTCGGATTTGCGTGGTTATCGACAGGTCGGACGAGGGATAGATATAGTCGTCCATCGGACTCATTGCGTGTGTTGACGTGAATTGCAGTAGGATTCCTGCCAAAATTATGGCCACGAATACCATTATGTTTTTGTGCATATCTGCACTCCTTTCTCGATTGAGTATTTGCAAAGTTAAAGGTCGATGTTATTAACGATGTACGCTATCATTTTATGTGAATTTTGTCAAACCTTAGTGTTTGTATGAAAATATTTCTTCATTGTCGCGTACCGTTTTTAGTGTAAAAAAAAGCTCCTTGGAATAAATCCTTGGAACTTAAGATATTGTGCAATACGTTCGGATGCCGAGACGGTTATCCGTGGCTTCTTTTCTCACACGCTTTTCGCAGTGAGTCGAGATTACCGGGCAGTCGGCCACCCAGCTCCTTGAGCTCATTGGTGCAGGAGTCGAAGTAGAGTACGCTTGTTGTCGCTGAGAGTCTGCCCTGAAGAGTTTTGATGCGA
>JBAZCI010000060.1:0-3980 GCA_041671025.1 Patescibacteria group bacterium
ATGGAATCGTCCCTGAAAGAATACCGCCGACGGGTATCCTCTGTCGCAGAAATCGTCATTCCCATCCCTCTGCATGCGCGAAGACAAAGAGAGCGAGGATTTAATCAGGCTGATATTCTTGCACAGATTTCTGCTTCATGCTTGAATACCAGATACGCTCCACGGATATTGCAAAGAGTGCGTAAAACCGAGAGTCAGGCCCTTCTCTCCCGAGAAGAGCGCTTGCATAATATGACTACAGCATTCAGCATCAGACAGCCGTTTCCCGACAAAGTGAAACATGTTATTCTGGTAGATGACGTCGTAACGACAGGCGCGACTATGGAAGCCGCAGCCAAAGTACTTCGTGATGCAGGAATTGAATCTGTTTCGGGGATTGCACTGGCGCACGGACAACTTGATGCTCCAAGCGGTACGCGTTCATTAATATAATTTTTTGGAGAGGTGGCCGATCCCGCCTTTGGCGGGACCCCGCCGTAGGCGGTGGGCGGCTAAATACTATGTTTACTGTCTACATATTACAAAATACAAAAACGAATCGATTCTACATTGGGCACACCTTTAACCTCGTTGATCGTCTTAGAAGACATAATCGAGGACGCAATATTTCTACAAAAGGTGATGGACAATGGATTTTACAACATAAAGAGGAATTCCCCACTAAGCAAGAGGCTTATAAAAGAGAAATGCAAATAAAAAGCTACAAAGGCGGGGAAGCATTCAAAAAACTTATCTTATCCTAAATTCGAGGAGAGGTGGCCGAGCGGCTGAAGGCGGCAGGTTGCTAACCTGTTATAGGGGGTTAAACCCTTATCGAGAGTTCGAATCTCTCCCTCTCCGAATGAATGCCGTTAATTAGTGGAGGCGTGGCTGAGTGGTCGAAAGCGACGGTCTTGAAAACCGTTAGGCCTTAACGGGTCTCGTAGGTTCGAATCCTACCGCCTCCGTTGTTTGCCAAGATGTAATATACATTTTCAATCCCAAGACCGCCCCGGCATACAAAGCCGGACCGGTCAATTTCCGCGTGATGTGGAAATCTTCGAGTGAAAAAAGGGAGGTACAGCGGAAAATATTCCGCTTAATTACAATTGATTATCAACCGTATTTACAACCTGTTCTGGATTTGTCGGCTTGCCGAGCTTGAAGATTTTGAAAATAGCCCACGTGATCACAAGATAGACAAATGCCGCTACCAAGGTTGACCATTCAAAAAATGAAGTTGTTTCAATTCCTTTTGTGGTGCTGGCCTGAAAAATATTCGAGAACGGGCTTGCGAACGGTGAACTTACGTTGTAGACCAATGTGGTAAATCCCGCATCCGGATTTGCCCCAAGAAGTTTAAGTACAAAACGGAATGCCAGAATGATTTCTACAAAACCGAAAACGTACCAAATGATCTGATAGGCATGGAAGAGCTTCTTCTTTTGACTATACTCTTTTGCTACGCCGGGCGCAGTATCAACGGTTTGCTCAGTTTTTGTTGACTGGCTCGTGGGCGTGGACCGTGAAGTGGAAACCGTTTGAGCGACCTGCGTAGGCCCTGTTGTCGTGCTTTTCCTTATCGTTTGTTCGGAATTTGCATCCGAAACTTTAGTCAGTTCTTCCTCGTTACGTGAGGGGGCGATATTTGGATCCATACAAGTTTTTTGCTTAGTTTAGCGCCATATATAGAGCGCGACTCATTAATGGGAGTCATACTCAGCATACTCTCATTCCACACATATAGATAGGCTACTGAAAATGAGCAAATCGGGCTTTTTTTCAAAAATAAAAATATGCTCTGAAAAAATTCTAGAATCCCCTTACACTGTTTGTATAACTTGGGTGCTGAACTGGCCTACCGGCACACATGCCCATGTGTTCCATGAAATAGTACATCACAGCTATTCGGTTTAAAAGACCGTAAGTTTGTAGTAAACTAGATGTATGAACATATATGAATAGTCAGATCATCACCCGCGAGGCAGTTCGCCAAGTGCTGAGCGATTATTGGTTTCAACTTAAAACGTACTGGAAGTGGGCGCTTATTGGATTTTTATTGCCGGCGGTAGGAACGACTCTTATATTCTTTATTCCGCCGCTCATTGTGGCCCGCCTCATTAATATATTTATTACCCAGGGTGCGATCTCATTCGATTCTGCAAAGGGATATCTCGTTTTATTCGGCTCTTTATGGCTTCTGGGCGAATTATTTTGGCGTGTTGGGATGCACTTCCTGTTTAAACTCCAAGCAAGGGCGTATTCAAATCTTGGACAGCTCGCGTTTGAACGACTGACCTCCCGTGACTACTCGTTCTATGCGGATAACTTTGTCGGTTCCTTAACCAAAAAAGGGTTGGCATTTTCAAGAAGCTTTGAGATATTTACCGATACCCTCAACTACAACGTCTTCTCAGATCTTATACCGATGATATTTGGATTGGTGGTCCTGTGGCTGTATTCTCCCTGGATACCCCTGCTACTTATTGCTGCGCTTCTCAGTGTCATTGGCATAGCACTGCCCATTATTCGCAAACGTTCACGGCTCGTAGCCCTGAGACATGACGCGAGCAGTAAAGTTGCCGCACGTCTTTCTGATTCAATGACCAACGTGTTATCCATTAAATCATTTGCTACAGAAAAACAGGAGCTGCAGATTTTCAAAAAGTATGTCGATACGTTCAGCCTTGCATATAAAAAAGCGGCTGATTACCACAACCTCCGCCTGGACACCCTGATCTCGCCATTATACGTTGCAACCAATATCTTTGGGTTGATCGCGGCCATTTTTTTCACTCAACATCTTGGGCTGGCGGCAGGCACGATCGTTGTAGTCTTTTCCTACTACGCCCATATCACGAGAACGTTCTGGGAAATAAACAGAGTGTACCGGAACATTGAATCTTCTATAAGCGAAGCGGCGGAATTTACCCAACTCTTCATCACTGCGCCGGCAATTCAAGACGCACCCAATGCGGCGGATCTCATGACGACCCATGCTAACATACGTTTTGATCGGATACATTTTTCGTACAACGACCAGACAAACCATGAAAGTTTTTTGCTGAAAAATTTTACACTTGATATTAAGGCAAAACAAAAAATTGGACTCGTCGGGCCCAGCGGCGGTGGCAAGACAACGATCACTAAGCTGATACTTCGGTTTATTGATACGCACAAGGGCACTATTCTCATAGACGGGCAAAACATTAAAGAAGTTACTCAAAATTCTTTGCGCAAAGCGATTGCATATGTCCCTCAGGAACCCCTGCTCTTCCATAGAACATTGTTGGAAAATATAGCGTACGGAAATGAAAAGGCAACAAAGAAAGAAATCATAGCGATCGCAAAACTTGCCCGCGCTGACGAATTTATAGAAAAACTACCCCACGGATACCAAACATACGTCGGCGAGCGCGGGATTAAACTGAGTAGCGGTCAAAAACAGCGCATTGCGATAGCGCGCGCATTGCTCAAAAGCGCACCTATTCTCGTTTTAGATGAAGCAACCAGCGCTCTGGATTCCGAATCGGAGAAATATATCCAAGAGGGGCTGTTGGAGCTATTGAAAAACAAGACAGCCATTGTCATTGCCCACCGCCTTTCGACAATAAAACAGCTTGATAGAATTATCGTTCTCGACAACGGAAAAATAGTCCAAGATGGCAAACACTCCACCCTCATTCATGAAAAAGGCCTGTACGCCAAGCTCTGGCGCCATCAATCAGGTGATTTTTTAAAGGACGAGTGATGCCTCGGCAAAAATTACATTGCTACATTATAGTCCACGGTGAAAAGCCGGACGGCGCATGCGGCATGCACAGAGAATTTATCAGACGACTGGATACAGCGGTCGAATCTACTCAAAAAGGCGCGTTCGACGGTATTATCGTAACCGGAGGAGTGACAAGGAAACACTGCACTTCTGAGGCTTCAATGGGTGCAGAATATCTACGGAACAAAGTTGATATACCCATAATGACCGAGGGATTATCGCACAC
>JBAZCI010000061.1:0-3830 GCA_041671025.1 Patescibacteria group bacterium
TTGATGAGTCAAATATCCCTCTTCTTCAAGCTCCATCATGTCATTACGGATGGTTGCAGGAGATACATTAAAGCCGTATTTATCCACAAGCAGACGAGAACCGACAGCGGAGGCATTGTCGATGTGTTCATTGATAATTGCGCTAAGTAAAGCCTTTTTTCTATCTTCCATACAACAAATTATTATTTCTATATGTAATAATACACCAGTTAGCACTCTATGGTCAAGAGTGCTAAATAGAGAAATGAGGTACTTTTTAAAGAAAAAAACCGAAATCAGATAGACTTCGGCTTGGTTTCAGCGTTTTGCGCTTCTACCCATGGTAGTGTTCGGTAGATCCCCCGTTGTCTTGGGTGACACCGCAATAAATACACTGCACCTGATTGTCCCCACCTTCCGAATTGGGTTCAGCTTGAAAAAGGTGACCTTTTTCATTTGGGCAAATGGAGTTCACGGAACATCCTTTCGAAAAAAAGTGAATGTGCGATATGTTACGAACACAGCCCGTCCATCATCCGGACGAGCTTTTGAAAATCGAGGTCTGTGATTTACCTGAAAAGCTGTCCAGATGAAAATCTGGTATTTTTTGCTTTACAGATAATAATCGGATGCATCGATTGCATATGTGCTGAACAGTATACCGACGATTTACCGGACGGTCAACCGTCTACTCATGCACATCGTGAATTTTCGGTTCACCATTGCCCGGAATCGAGCGCTTAAACAAACTTTCTGAAACCCGCATGCCAAAATGCGACAGGAAAAGAAACCCCACGATCACTTTGAGAAAATCAACCGAGCGGAATATGAGCGTAAAGGCAACTCCGCTTCCCGCAGGGAACCCGAGGAGATTGAAAATAAGCGCACCGCCCGTTTCCGTACTGCCCAACGAACCGGGTATCGGCAGAAGAAACGTGATGACCATGAGCGTGGATACGAGAATCGCATGAAGGAATGTCGCATCCAATCCCAGAAAAATCATAATCATCCACATCGCCATCAGTGTAATCGCGTTACCGATAAATGACAGAAGAAGGCTATACATCAATGTCCTACGATGATCTCTAAAGAACCTGATGATAATCAATTCGAACTGGCCGATCTTTTCCATCACCCGTTCAATAAATGACAAACGGTGCAGCCGGAACAGACGGATGATACTGCCAAAAAAGCTTTGAGAGCGGAGCGTTCGGTAATAGAAAAGGAGAATAAAGAAAATGAATAGAATGCTGACCAGCAACAGCAAAGCGACAATTTTCCACGAGAGTGTAAATTTAATTAATGCGTAAAAGATGCTGAAAATAAGAAAAGGCAGGGCGAAACTGAAATCCATCACCTTGTCGATAACCACAGACGCAAGACCCTCCTTGAACGGCACTCCTGCGTCACGTTTTAACACATACGCCCTGAATGTTTCACCGAATCCCGCATTTGGTGACGGCGTAAAATAATCTACCGCAAATCCGACGATTTTCGCCGGGAAGGTCTTCGCCATCGTAAGATCATATCCCTGACTTTTCAAGATCAGCTTCCACCGATACTGCAGAACAAAAAAAGACAGTGCATACAAAAAGAGTATGAAAAACCATTTCGCGAATGAGAACTCGCTGATCGTATTCCAGATGCTGGATAAACCGACGGTGTGTAAAACACCCACGAGCAGGGCGATTCCGACAACACCTGCGATTACAAAAAAAATGATTTTCTTCATGCTACGATGCCTTGCGCTAATAAAAAAACAGGATACATATCCTGTGGGTAGTATAGGCTATTTGGGCTCCTTTTTCAATCGTTCGGATACACGACAACGACCGCTTTTCTGCCGCTATCAACGTCTCCCCCGTTCCAGTCGTGCATAGCATTCATGACAACGTCGATATCGTACCGGTAGTTCTCGCCTTTGCGCGTACCGACATCGTTGGTGATAAACTCGTCTTTGGTATAGCCCCTGACGACAAACATATGGTACAACGGACCCCCGTTCTTGAAATTCGGGTTGCCGAGCTGTTTGCCGGCGGCGGGAACAATGACCGGGTGGCCGGCCGCAACAAACTGCTTGATTTGCAGGACAGTCGGATTCGCGATCACATCAACGCGTTCGTAGCCAAAATACAGACGGATAAATTCTGCTGTTTCATCCGCAGTCGTGTCTTTGTACGAGCCAAAATGATCATTTTCCCATTCGACTAAATCCAAGATTTCCCTGTCGGCAATATCCGGTGTAAATGTATCACCCTCATAATAGTAATGCACAGTAAGTGCAGAAGCTTCTTCGCACGCTTCCTGATACGGGAAGTCCCAGTTGGCATGAGGGGCCTGAGTAGTAAACGGAACATCGAGATTGAATGTTACGGGAATCGTCGGTGCTGAATTCGTATTCTGCGGAGCATTCGTAGTATTCGTTGGGGACGGATTGCTCGTGTTCGTTGTGTTCAGAGCCGAATACGAAACCGCCGGTACTTCTTCCGTAAATAGTTCGTCAATATATTCACGAATTCCGGAACGATGTTGATACGCAAAAAAAGCTCCTCCGATGAGGACGAATACGAGTATCAATAAAATATATTTCTTCATATCGTAATTGAACAGGCTACCACAAACCCGCCCTCATGTCAAGATCCGGCTAGAACATGAGAATAGCGCCGAGGAGGGTGCCGAGGATAATGATCATGATCGTGCCGATCAAGAGCTTACGTTTTGCCCGGCGAACTCGTTGATCGAGAATTGTTTGCGCGTCAGCTTGCATATTTGCCTCTACAGCCAGTCCCTTTTCTTAAAATACCAGGCAAGAACATAGACAGAAACAATCATGACCGCAAGGGATATAAAAAATCCGAATCGGTTGTGCAGAAGCGGCTCGTTCTGGAAATTCATACCAAATATTCCCGCGATCAAACTCGGCACAAGAATCAGCGCACCCCAGGAAGTCACGCGCTTCATAGTGACGTTGAGATTGTTGGAAATAGCGGACAGATGTATTTCAACCGACGTGGTCACAATATCGTGATACGTCGTGATCATTTCTATCAGCTGGATAATGCTCCCGTTCAACTCACGGAAGTTTTCTAATCGCTCGTTGTCCAGAAACTGGCCATACTGTTTCTCAATCGCGTGCACCACTTCCCGGTTGCCAATTAACGCCTTATGCATGTAGAGCAAGCTTTTTTTGACATTGAATGTATTGCGCATCACCGTGTTGCTCTGGCGGTATTCAAACATGTGCTTTTCAATCGTATCGACGCGTGTCCCCAACTCATCGACCTGACCGAAATATCCGTCAATAATTTCATCGAGCAGAGCGTACAGCACATTCGTTATTCCTTTTGAGAACGTAGCGAACCGGTGATCCTCTGTATATGCACGTACACGTTCTACCGCCCGACAGAATTCCGCATGAATGGTAATGAGATCGTTGCGATCATGTGAGATAAAGAAGAGCACCGGTACGACATGGACAGCCGCTTCACTCGCCTTTGTCATGCCAAACACCACTACCGAATAGTTTTTTACATTAAAAAGTGTCGGCCGCTGTGTCGGCTTAAGCAGAGCGGTTATTTCCTCCGTATTCATGCCGACCACTTTTGACACTTCGCTCAATTCTTCTGCGGTCGGAGCGTTCGTATCAACCCAAACAGGCTTACCGGTCTTGAGATCGGCAAAGTGGCCGGGGATGACCTTTTTAGCGTCTAGCAGTAATGTGGTTATAGGCATAGATGATATTGACAGTATACTCCATAAACCAGTTACTCTGAAGCAGCTCGATCAATCTACATGCCTGGCTTATTTATATCAGCCCTCTGAGATAAACCATCCGTCTCGTTTCTGGGCTC
>JBAZCI010000062.1:0-3750 GCA_041671025.1 Patescibacteria group bacterium
TCGAACGAGAAAAATGCCTGTAGAATCTCAGCTGAACTGGTCGCGGAAGCAATCAGTTTCCTTGGCTTTCTGCTTAACAGATAACGGTATTGTACTGACATGAGTCCCTCACTAATTAGAGTGTGCGGTTATTTTTTTTGTTAGAGGCACTGTAATACTCTGGCTCAAACTTGTCAACATTTTTCAAATAAAAAAAGCGGCTGTCAGTGATGACAACCGTTGACTTGTGCGTATTAGGCAGCCTTTTTATGAGCAAGCGCCCTCTGTGCCTTGCCTTTTGTCTGCCGTCTGAACTGAATGCCGAGCCGATCAAACATTTTGCGAATCGCCGCTTCTACGACCACAACGTCGTCCAGTTCTCGAACTTCGATTTCGACTTCGTAGTCGACAGTTCCATCCTCAAATGTGGTCCGGTCCAGTTCCAGCATAAACGGCTCTTCAGTAACGATTTCCTCGACGGGAAATGGTATGGGAATGCGAAGATTCTTGAACACCGTCTTGCATTCAAGCTGCCACCCGAGCGTTTTGAACACCCGTTGCAACGGCGCCGGTAAAAAATCAAGCGGGGTCTCTTTTCCTTCAAGAACGATTATGCACGCATTGTCGCTATCATACGTGCTTTCGACCTCGTTGCGTTTCTTTGCCGCGCCTACTTGTGTTGACGGACCCTTGTATGTCAGGAACCCTTCTCCTGCCCGCATATCTTCAGGTGCTTGTGCACCGGTCTCCACGCGTACGCGGAACATGGACTTGGTCTCTCTTAAGCGATCGTCAGGAGTATCGATGATCGCATTCGTTTGAAAAATAGACGGGAGCGAATTTCTTTGAATGTCGGCCAGAATTTCATGGTAATCTGTTTCGGTCAATTCCAGCTTAATCTCAAGCTCCGTCCCGGACTTGTCTGTACCCTGATCTGCCACAACAATCTCCTTGTGTTAATGAGCCGCTGATGACTCGTTTGTGTTTGTTTTTTTGATTTTATTATCCCCGGATCTTAATAGACATTAAGGTTTTTGTCAATGTGCCCAACCTTTTCTTCTTGTTGTCATTTCGAGCGTAGGTCGCCATAGGCGACCGGAGTCGAGAAATCTAATGGAGAAGGTCGAGTTTCAGAAAAAAAGAAACTCTTGTGTCTTGAGGTTTAGTACATATAGATTTCTCCGCTTCAGTCGCCAGAGGCGACTTTCGGTCGAAATGACAATAAAAAATACCGGATTCAGAATCCGGCCTCATCGTTTGTATGTATAAAAAAACGGTACGAACGCTGATGTTCGTACCTTCCCTCACCTTCCAACAGGTCCGCAATTAATCGTGAAATCGATCGGCGCCAACCATGATGTCGGCATAGTCTTCTGCCGTTTGCCCGACAGAACGGTCGCCGCTTGAGATAACATGTCCGCAATCAGGAATCCCCGTTTTGGGATCGATGCGAACGTGGTCGTGACACGTCGGACAGTATCCGCCGCTATCTTGCTGAACTGGCATAGTCCCTCCTTGCTGCCAGGGTTCAATTTTTCCTTATTTTACTCTGAGTGATACAATATATCTACTTCAGACACTAATAAAAATGCATGGATATGTCAACAAGCCTGCCAAAAGCGTACGAACCCAAGGACACCGAATCAGAAATATATTCTTCATGGGAGCGGTCGGGCTTTTTTAATCCTGATAACCTACCGGGCAAGCGGACAAAAACATACAGCATCGCCATGCCGCCGGCAAATGTAACGGGTG
The DNA here is from genome assembly GCA_041671025.1 of Patescibacteria group bacterium. Lineage (GTDB taxonomy): Bacteria > Patescibacteriota > Patescibacteriia > UBA10025 > UBA10025 > JBAZCI01. The sequence continues at coordinate 1,735 of JBAZCI010000062.1, forward strand.
AACTTCACCTCGGCCATGCCCTCGGTACAACGATTCAGGATATCCTCATTCGCTTCAAACGGATGCAGGGATACAAGACCCTTTGGCTACCCGGCACCGACCATGCAGGCATCTCGACGCAAATCATGGTGGAGCGGCTCATCGCCCAGCAGGGACTCGACCGTCACAAACTTGGCCGTAAGGCATTCCTGGAGCATGTATGGGACTGGAAGAAAAAATACGGCACGCGCATTACTACTCAGATCCGTCAGATGGGCGCATCGTGCGACTGGTCACGCGAACACTTCACAATGGACCCGAAGCTTACTGAAGCAGTACAGACAGCTTTTATTAAACTATACAAAGACGGGTTGATCTACCGAGGCACGCGTATTATTCACTGGTGCCCCCGATGCGCATCGGCAATTTCTGATCTGGAAGTAAAATATGAAGAGCGGCTAGAAAAACTATATTACATTCGATACCAACTGACGGATACCAAGGAATCGATCACCGTAGCAACAACGCGCCCTGAAACTATGCTCGGTGATACCGCAGTTGCGGTGCACCCGGATGATGTGCGCTATAAAAAATTCATAGGTAAGGAAGTTATTCTCCCCATCATAGAACGCCATATTCCCGTCATCGCAGACAAATCGGTTGAAAAAGAATTCGGGACGGGCGCTGTCAAAGTAACCCCGGCGCACGATCATACTGACTATGACATGGGCATACGACATAAACTCCCCATGATTTCGGTTATTGATGAAAAGGCTATCATCACAAAAGACGGCGGCAAATATGTCGGCGAAACTGTTCAGGACGCGCGCCATCTGATCGTCGCAGAACTTACGCGAATCGGCAATCTGGAAAAAACCGACGAGTACTCGCATAACATTGCAACGTGCGACCGCTGTCATACCGTTATCGAACCTTTGCTTTCCAAACAATGGTTTGTAAAAGTAAAGCCGCTGGCAAAAAAAGCGATTACCGCCGTGAAGTCAAAAAAAGTGACCATGGTACCCAAGCGAATGGAAAAAATATATTTCCACTGGATGAACAACATCAATGACTGGTGCATATCACGACAGCTGTGGTGGGGACATCAAATTCCCGTGTGGTATCGCGGGAACGAGATGAGGGTTTCCGGAAAACGTCCGACAGGAAAAGGGTGGGTACAGGACGAAGACACTTTGGATACCTGGTTTTCTTCAGGACTCTGGACTTTTTCCACGCTCGGCTGGCCGAAAAAAACTAAAGACCTCAAGTTGTTTCATTCAACCGACGTTTTGGAAACGGCATGGGACATCCTCTTCTTCTGGGTGGCTCGCATGATCATGATGAGCCTGTATTTAACCGGCGAGATTCCATTTAAAACCGTCTATTTGCACGGCCTGATACTCGACCGCGACGGCAAGAAAATGTCCAAGTCCAAAGGCACGGGCATTGATCCTATCCCTATGACACTGAAATACGGTACCGACGCTATTCGTCTGTCACTCGTGCTGGGCGTAACCGCCGGACAAGACACCCGTCTCTATGAGGAAAAAATCGCCGGATATCGAAACTTTATCAACAAGTTGTGGAATATTTTTAGATTCGTAGAAAGCCAAGGAGAAAAAGATTCGCCCACAACGCCAAGCATTGCCGATCGTTGGATCCTCTCGCAATTACAAACATTGATTACAAAGGTTACAGCCGACATCGAACACTACCGTTTTTCAGACGCAGGTACGGCACTATACGAATTTACCTGGCACGAACTCGCTGACTGGTATATCGAAGTGTACAAAATACACCCCAATCGCGAAGTACTTAATACCGTATTACAGACGCTTCTCCGGCTCCTCCATCCCTTTGCCCCGTTTGTAACGGAAACACTCTGGAAGCACACGGGTAAGGTTCGCAAGACTTCTGACATGCTCATCGTATCGTCATGGCCGCATACTGAAAAGAAACACCTTGACCGGGAAGCAGAAAACCAATTCGGTATTGTCCGGGAGTTCATCACGGTACTGCGAAATACACGGTCGACGG
>JBAZCI010000063.1:0-3295 GCA_041671025.1 Patescibacteria group bacterium
AGGCCGGGGAAAAGGGCAAGAGGGTATTGAAATGTTCCGCACCTTAGACCTGCCCGCCATTGCTTCGCTCAGAGCGAGGCAGGCGGGAAGGGTGCTCTGTATGTATGTACCTCCAAGCGTACTTTCTCTAAGGTGCGCTTGCCTAGTGTGATGTGTCATGACAGGGACTCAAATATATCCGGGTAGATCGGGTCATACCTTATTTCATGTGTCATTGCGTGGCAATTTCTTAGCTGTCTGGAGGCTCCAATTGACTTTGTTGCATAATTATGAAAAGGTGTGTAATAAGAGAAAACAAATACACAGAAGGCGGAAGCATGATACAGAGTATAGTTCCTCATTTTCGAACGCACATTGAAAAGCCGCAAAACTCCAAGATTGTGTGCGGCACTACACAGTTTGCGAATCCGAATCCACAGGCCGGTCATTTCCCTTTTTCTCAAATCGAAATGGACGTTGACCTGAATGATCAACGGGCGGTATTTTGTGCGGACATTTGCCCTGAATTTATCGCTACACAAATTCTCACACGTGGTCGGCCGCACTTTTCCCTGATTCATGTCGCTTTTGTTGATGATGCAATTGCTTCGTCATCTTTTCAATGCGTTACAGATCAGAAATACGGTGAGCAGTATCGTTATTTGGAATTGGGAGTAATAGTGGGATTTCAACAGGAAGCATTTTTTTGCAACAGCATTCGTGAAATACCCCGTGGAGCGATTGCAGTTGACGGATATCGTGTACGATGGCAGTGTTTGCCCAGAAAGAATGGTTCCGCCATTATTCAGCGGGGAATTTTGCAAGTTGGTATATTGGGTATTGTAGATACCGAAGAAATCCAAATTGCCAGCGTCGAGGTTGAATATTTCCGCAGGCGTGGAGTTTTTAACTTCAAATGAAAAATAGCCCTAAACTATCCGAAGAGTATTTCTCTTCGGTATTTTTTTATTCAAAAACATGCGGCTGCCCTTGACAACCCGCACATTGTGTGATAAGCTTTTTTATTCCAAAAAAACGAACAGTACAACCCGCCTCGACAGGACGCCGTTCATAAGTGAGTGGATGCACCCAACCCCTCCAACGGGTGCATCTCGCTCTTCAAATTTAAGGTTTTGTGGTTTTTACCAGAGGACCTTATGCTTATGAGCGGCGTCGTGCAGAGATGCGGGTAATTGTATGAACGGGTGGAAAGCCTATACTGTATCCAGCCGTTTTTTTGGAAATTGTACATTCGTAGTACATCATATAGAGTTTGGAGGGAGTATGAGCTTAAGTCTTCAGAAGGCGCTTTTGGAAATCGTAAATCCGGCGATATTTAGACTGCAAGGTGTGTTCAACATCATCTGTGATAACGGGAACGTCCAAGCTTCACACCAGACAGATACGTCCGGAGTCCGCAATATGACCGACAGCGATATTGCTGGAATGATCGCAGAAATTGGTCAAAAACTGATCGAAGGCGCCACGCCGTACATCAAAAAGTAGCTTGTTAATCAAGTTGGTGCGCCACTGGTTTAAGAACCGGTCATCCATGTGTGATCGGTCTTTTTTTGTTAATAATAATCGAGCGCAGGCGTGGAAGCCTGCTCTGCGTGGTAAAATTCAATCATGGCTAACTTGGCAACCTGGAAACCTCCTTTAATATTCTCTCTACAATCTCCGGGATCAAGGAATCCAATTTCTTTTCCTCGTCCTTGGTGAATTTTGCCAAAACGTAATCGTCGGTTTCGATATTCTTTTTTTGTTCTTCAGTTCGTGAATCAACGCCCACGCGGATGCGGTTGAAATCCTGCGTTCCAAGCCGCTCGATAATATCCTGTACACCCCGATGACCTGCAGACGAACGGTCACGCTGTACTTTGATCTTCCCAAATGCGATATCAACATCGTCGTGTACGACCCACACCTGTATTGGTGGCGCTGAATAGAACTGAACAAGCGCCTGTGCGGTTGTACCCGATACATTCATGAATGTCTGCGGTTTGGCAAGAATCAGCTTGGTACCTTTGACGGATGCTTCTGCAATATCGGCGGAGTATTTTGCTTTACTCTTGAATTCCACGTCAAGCTGACCGGCAAGCGCGTCAAGAATGCGGAACCCCAGATTGTGCCGTGTTTTTTCATATGCTTTCCCCGGGTTTCCCAGGCCGATAATAATGTAAGGGGTCATCGGTTTTTAGGCAAAGGGTTGGATTGGCGCAGTCCGCGCTTTGCGGTTTCAAGCGTGAATCCGATCGGTACGCCGGTGAAGTCGAATTCTTTTCTCAGGCGTCCTTCAAGAAACCGGATGTATGCGTGTGCTACGGCGCTCGGCTCATTGATAATCAGACGAAAGCGCGGCGGATCGGTTGATTCCTGCTGGAGCGCGTAAATATGTGGCCGTTTCTTCCCGAGCCTCTGGGAAGGGGCATGCTTGCGCATCATGCGTTCGAGGAAGCGATCAAGCGCTTCTTCAGAAAATTCCTGGAGTTGAACGGCACGTATCTCCTGCGCCATCTTGAAAATATTGGTCAGACGTTGGCGGTCAAGCGCAGATATGAAAAGTATCGGTGCCCACGGGACCATCGTAAATATCTTGCGAAGCCCTTTTTCGTATTCCTTCAGTGAAGTGGGAGTCTTGTCTTTAATGAGGTCCCATTTATTCATGACGATAATAATCCCTTTTTTTGCCTTGACTGCAACGTCAATGACATGGAGATCGTGCATGGTAATCGCCTGAGTAACATCAATAACGACAAGCGCGATGTGGACCTGTTCAATTGCTTCGTGGCTCATGATAGTCGCTGCGCGGTCGAGCGCATCTGATATTTTACGTTCTTTGCGGAGGCCGGCGGTGTCGACAAATACGAAGTCATTTCCGTGCCAGCGTACTTCGGTATCACGGGGCTCGCGGGTCGTATGGGGCAGGGAAGTCGCGATGACGCGCTCTTCGCCGGCAAACCCGTTGAGCATGGTTGATTTGCCCGTGTTTGTTTTGCCGATAATCGCGATACGGATCGGATCAACAGCCGGTTTTGCCCCGCCGTGCGGAAGTCGGGCGTGAATGGCATCGAGCAGGTCGCCGACACCTGCGCCGGTGATTGCGGATACAGGAGAGATTGCGTTAATGCCGAGCGACTGGACAGTTGTATCCATCGCGGTGAACGCTCTTGGGCTGTCCAGCTTATTAACGACAAGAAGGACGTTCGGTTTTGTACGAATCCGCCGGGCAATCTGACGGTCTTCTTTGACCACTCCCGTCTTGCCGTCGATGAGGAAGCAAATGACGTCGGCGCTTTCGATGACCTTAAGTGCC
>JBAZCI010000064.1:0-3215 GCA_041671025.1 Patescibacteria group bacterium
TTTGTCGGAAAAAATGCGTACCTGCGGACCACCGCCGTTCCCAGCGCCGGCAATGATCTCCGCAGTACCGTTGCCATCCAAATCGCCTGTTGCAACATTAACGCCTCCGCGGAAGCGAGTATCAAAAGCAAAAAACGATCCGAGCACGGTACCCGACGATGAGAACATGCGTACCTGTGGACCGCCGCCGTTCCCAGCGCCGGCAATGATCTCCGCAGTACCGTTGCCATCCACATCGCCTGTGGCAACATTTACTCCGCCTCTAAACTTTTGGTCATACGCAAAAAATGATCCCAGCACGGTGCCTGCCGATGTAAACATACGTACCTGGGGACCGCCGCCGTTGCCTGCGCCGGCTACGATGTCTCCGATACCATCACCGGTAATATCACCCGCAGCAATGTGCACTCCACCCCTAAATGAAGCACTGAATGCGTCAAATGCCTCAACTTGGGTGCCGTCTGATTCCATTACCTTTACTCGGGGAGTTGTCCCGGATCCGGCTGCGACAACCACCCTTTGAGTTGTCTGGGTAATTACTTCATGCGTAACAAGAAATGATAAATCGACCCGCCCGTGTCCGAGCCTGCCCGAGTATAACGCATTTTGTGATGAAATATCAACAGCAGAATCAAAAAGTGCAGATTCAATACTCGTAACACTGCTGTTTGGATTTTGAGACCACGCAAGTGCCAATGATCCCGCTATAAACGGAGCAGCGGCAGATGTACCGTACCAACCGCTCTGATACTTGTCATTCAAACCATGCTCTGGGTCATAAAAAACCGTGCTCGTCATTTCGATGCCTGGCGCCATAATATCAACGCATGAGCCATAATTTGAAAAAGCGGTTTTCAGATCGTTCCTGTCAGATGCGCCGACGCCGATTACGCCCGTATTGCACACCGGATATTGAGGAGTCACATCCAGATCTAAATTGTCATTTCCCGCAGCGGCGACAACTGCAACACCGGCTGAACGTGCGTCAGCAACCGCCTGAGCAAGCGTTGGAGAGCTGTCAGGACCCACAAAACTCAAATTAATGATATCTGCACCGTTTGCTACCGCATACTGTACACCTTGCGCGACGGTCAACGTCGAACCGACGCCGTCATCATCCAGCACCCGCACTGGCATGAGCGAGACATTCCACGGGACTCCCGTAATTCCTTCGCCGTTATTCCCTACTCCTGCCGCAATACCCGCGACGACAGTCCCGTGCTGTACACCAACCGTCGACCATCCTGTTTCGAACTTAGGCTGGGGATCATTGGTACTGTCGACAAAATCCCATCCAGCCGTATCATCAATAAAGCCGTTATGATCGTCATCCGCGCCGTTATCAGCAATTTCATTCTGGTTGGTCCAGATATTTGCGGCTAAGTCAGGATGTGCCACATCAATACCGGAATCCAAAACCGCAACCACAATAGATGCGCTCCCCGTTTGCGTGTCCCACGCTTCCGAAGCACTTGTTTTTACAAGCGACCATTGCTGGGCAAACAAGGGGTCATTTGGTGTCGCAACAGCGTGATATGTGCCGTTGGGTTCAACATGACGCACAGACGGATCGAGCGCCAGACGAGCCCACGCCGTAGTCATTTTTGCTTCTGTGGCGTATTGTTTAAGCACAAGGTTTGGACTTCCGCGGTATTGCACAAGCAATTCATGATCTTTCGCCATCGCGTTTCCGCAAAAAGGCAGCGCGACTAGTATGCCTGCTGCCAGAATAAACGTAAGGAGAGAAAAACGCATATTTACGGTTTTTCACCCAATATCAGATTGAGTACCAACCGATCCGCTCCCCGTCGTACCTCGCAGATAACCGTATCCCCGGGAATATGCTGTTGGAGAACATCAGTAAAAGTGAGACGCGCATCAAGCGTCTGCCCGTCAACAGCGGTGATGATATCACCCGCCTGTAGAGTAGATTTTTCTGCAGGAGATCGCACACTAACTGTTACAACATATATACCGTTTTTTTCTTTTACGGCAAGCATCTCCGGAAGGGCTGTGTCCTCTGAAAGATCAATATACGTAAGACCTACATACGGCTGAGCAAGTGTCTTGTTCTGCAGAAACTTATCGAGTGTATTTTTTATTGTTGTCCAGGGAATAACTTTCGTTGTGCCGTTTGATGATTCTGCAACACTTCCGACAACATTTCGGGCCGAATCAAGAATAGGCGCCCCCCGATCAGATAAAACAGTTGCTCCGAGTAATAAAAACTTTTCTTGGCCTTCTGTGGATCGAACTATAGCATCTGTCTCGGACTGTTCCGTCCCGATGCCTATGACCTGTGCAATATCAACGCCCGGGACGCTGCCTAAGCGTCGAAGCTGAACTTGAGCTACCTCCTGGCCAATCAGTTGAATAAGCGGCGTTGAGGAAAAACTCGCGATATCCAACCCCTGCTCGTTCACCTTAATAAAAGTCAGCCCTGTCGCGAGACTTCGGTCTTGGATTTCAACACGCTGAGGCTGATGCTCCGCAACTTTAGCATACACGCTGATGTCGGAAGGTAACTCAACCGTTGTTACGGCGTATCCATCTCTGGTCATCATCATACCCCACCCTAAAAAGGCATCCGGTGCACTCAGGCTGGTTACCAGATCTTTCTCATCGATGACACGGTATAAAGCCACATATGCGGTTGAGAGCCGGTTATCAACAACTTCACGTATAGCAGATTGATAGGTGTTCCTCCTATTTATTCCTGAAAAAAAGTAGGGAGTACTGTTTTGCCCATTTTGAAAAAAAGCGCTGCCCGAAAAATACATCAGTGCAAAGGCGCCGATACACCCGGCAATACACCCCGTTACGACACTGATTCCGATAACAAGGGGGGCGCCCCCGGGACGCGAAAAGATTCCGCTTCCTCGGGCGGAAAATTCATTTTTTCTCTTTACCGATGTAGGTGAAATACGGGGTTCCATAGTGCGCGTTATACCCACCGTGCGGTGATAATAATCAAAAAAACCAGAGTAACGGTGAAAAAAGCATACCGTTGAATGATGTTTCGTTCCAGTCGATCGAGAAGATAATCACGTACCATCATTATACAGAAATAATACACGACTGTAAGGAGGAGAGACAAGATAACCGGTCCCGCTGGAAGAAAAGAAAAGGCTAATACCAGTTCCCCCCATATCAGTCCGAAGAGCGCACTATAGCGAACCAGGGGCGCTCCCGACACCTTTTGCGACCAGAGTGTC
>JBAZCI010000065.1:0-3136 GCA_041671025.1 Patescibacteria group bacterium
GCCCAGTTCGGCAACGGACTTGTGCTGGGTGTCGTGGGTGGTAGTGCGCTGACCATCGGCAGAACTAACGGAGTGGGTGATGCAATAATCAATTTGGATGATTCTGGCGCAACATACAACTTTAAAGCAAATACCCGCACGATTATGATCACGGCTCAAGACTGCACTGTTGCATCAGGCGCATCTGCAGCGAACACAGGCGATTTTGAGTCATGGAGTTTTACCGCGGCGGGAACGACCTCGATTCGATGCACGTTTGCAGTGCCCACTGACTGGTCATCTGCGTCAAACATGACCACACAACTTGAGTATATCGGAAAAAGTACTGTCGTCGGCAATTTTAACTCAAGATGGCAGATTGAATATACTCCCCGGGGATTTCAAGAAGATATTACCGCCGGGTCTACAACCGTAGCAACTACGTCGTGTATGGCATATAATGGAATCCCAGACGGATGTTCGATGCCCGCAACATATACGGCAAATAACAGGCTCAGCACTGATGCAGTAACGATATTAGGTACAAATCTGGCAGCCGGCGACATTGTAAGCCTTGAGATCAGTAGGCTGGGCGATGATGCCGCGGATTCGTATACCGGAGTTACGGAGCTCTTGATGATCAGAATGAATTACACCTCAACGACTCCGCGAAATGGGTAGTTCGAAAAGATCTGCGACTACATATCAAGAGCGTGTCATAAGTTTTTGATTGCTTTTTCATGAAACATATTATTCTTCTCGGGCCCCAGGGTTCAGGTAAGGGAACGCAGGCTCAGCTTCTCAAAAGGAAATTTCGTCTTGCCCATATTGAAATGGGTGCTATTCTTCGCGCCGCCGCCGGCAAACCCACGCCGCTCGGAAAACGAATACATAGGATTATTAATACTCAGGGTGCGCTTCTCCCGGATAAGCTGGTGAATGCACTACTTGAGAATGCTGTACGGGGCGTTGCGCAGCAGCGTGGTATTGTTTTCGACGGTTTTCCACGAACGATACAACAGGCAAAAACTCTCAATGTCATACTGAAGAAGTACGGACGGGTGCTCACGCATGTTATTTATATGCCCCTGTCCCAACGGACAACGGTTTTACGACTTTCAAAACGCAGAACATGCACTTCATGCGGTACGGCGTGGATTCTGGGAAAAAATATCGCTTCCGACAGGACGAAATGTCCGCGTTGCGGAGGGTTGGTGATTCAGCGAAAAGATGACACGCCAACAATTATTAGAAAACGGCTTCGTGAGTATTTACACAAGACATTGCCAATTGTTTCGTGGTACAAAAAAATGGATATCGTCATGGAAGTGAACGGAGAGCAGTCAGTACGTACGGTATGGGGGCATATTCTTAGGCATCTTTGATATGGACATGAGAAAAACTCCTGATGAAATTCGACTGATGCGTGAAGGAGGCAAAATACTGGCGCAGGCACTGCACACTGTCGCAAAGCTTGCTGTGCCGGGAGCCGATGTCGGTGAATTAGATGAACAGGCGATTGCACTGCTGGAAAAACAAGGCGCAAAATCCGCTTTCAAGGGGTACGAAGGATTTCCCGCGGGCTTATGCGTTTCCATCAATTCTGAAGTTGTGCACGGCATACCCGTGCACGGACGTGTACTCAAAGAGGGGGATATTGTAGGACTTGATTTTGGGGCGCTCTATAAAGGGTGGTATACCGATATGGCGCTTACCGTAAGCGTAGGGAAGATCGGGCGGAAGGAAAAGAAACTGATTGAGGTGACACGAGAAGCGCTTGAGCGGGGGATACGGATGGTGAAGCCGGGAAACACGATTGGTGACATCGGATCAACGATTCAGAAGTATGTAGAAAAGAAAGGTTTTTCCGTTGTACGCAGCTTGGTCGGTCACGGTATCGGGCGGCACATCCATGAGGATCCTCAGGTGCCAAACTTTGGAGCAAAAGGTACCGGTGAGCGTTTGGAAGCCGGAATGACCATTGCGATCGAACCCATGGTGAATGCCGGCGAGTACCCGGTGCGGACACTCGATGACGGATGGACGATTGTGACGGAAGACGGAAGTCGTTCCGCCCATTTTGAACATACCGTTGCAGTTACTGAACGGGGGTATGAGATATTGACGGCACTATGAACGTTCCGGGGCCTATGCTTGCCATTGACATAGGCGGTAAGCGGTCGGGATTAGCCATATCGTCACCTGATGGCAAGTTTGTGTTTGGAAAAGGGATAGTTCCCTCGTTTCCGGAAGAGGATTTTTTTGCAACGATTGACCGTCTGTGTCGTGCGGAATCGATTGTTCGGATTATTGTCGGATTACCGTTGCATGCGAATGGCCGCAGGGGGGATGATGCGCGGCGTATTGCTCTGCTCGCCGACCGCATGCATGAAAAAACAGGGGTGGAGATTGTATTTGAGGATGAGCGTTTGAGTACCGCATTCGCAAAACGATTGCGAGCCGAGGCCGGTAAAACAGGCCATGACGACGAGGACGCCGCGCGGGTTATTTTAGAAGGGTATATCGAACGACTGAGTTTTCGAAAAACCTGATGAACACATCACTTTCTCTATCGGGGTATATTATTCCATTCGGGCTCACCATTGTTTTGTCAGCGTTCTGTACGTGGCTTATTCGTAAGCTGGCCATACGATTTGGAATATATGATCGTCCTCAGCAGGATGATGCGCGCAAGGTGCATACGGCACCTGTGCCGCTACTCGGGGGAATGGCTGTATTTGCAAGTTTTACGATCGTGATGGTGATATACGCTCTATTTTCTGACCGGTTGATTGGTGGGTATATGTTGCCAAAGTATTTGTTTGGCATCACGCTGGGCGGTTTGCTACTCATGACTGGTGGATTGATGGATGATCGCAAAAACTTTTCAGCGGGCAAACAAATTATCTGGCCGATACTTTCTGCATTGGTTGTTATCGGTGCGGGTATCGGGGTTACGTATATCCAAAATCCGTTTGGCGGGTCGATTTCACTGGATCAGGTGCGAGTAACATTTTTTACACTTAATGATCTTCCATATCGTGTCATCCTTTTTGCGGATGTATTCGCCTTTGTATGGATGATGGGGATGATGTATACGACAAAATTTCTTGACGGACTCGACGGCCTGGTGTCCGGAGTAACAACAATTGGCGCA
>JBAZCI010000066.1:0-3117 GCA_041671025.1 Patescibacteria group bacterium
GTACTTCCTTGGCAGGCGCAGTACATCGTGCATCAGGGATACATTGGCGGGGAAGCGTGGCAGTACGGCACCTACGGGATATACGCGATAGACGCACTGTTGATCCTCCTGGCAATAGTATGGATCTTTTTTGGAGAAAAAAAATTATCAATTCGCCCGAAGCATGTTCAGACCATATGGATGATTATAGCGGCGATTGCCGTAGCCGCCTTTTTTACCCTGTTTTTTTCAGCTGACCGGTCGGTGAGCGGATATCGGTTGGTGACTCTGTGCTCCGGTATTTTGCTCGCGTATCTGTTGTCACGGCGCGTCATACCCGTGAAAACCGCGGCAGTTGCGTTAAGCATGGCCGGCGTCGTACAAGGTGTTTTTGCATTCGTGCAGGTCATGACACAGCGCATTGCGGGGTCTACGGTGCTGGGGATTGCCGCGCATGCTCCTGAAGAATTGGGGCAGTCAGTTGTCGAGGTTGCGGGAGGGCGGTTTCTTCGTGCGTACGGAACATTTCAGCATCCGAATATCTTGGGCGGGTTTTTATGCGTTGCACTGGCATTTCAAGCCGGCTGGTACCTCACGGCTAAAAAAATGTGGGAGCGGCTCGCGGCATTAGCGAGCGTCGTTATTACTGCTACAGCGCTTTTCATGACGATGAGTAGGTCGGCGTGGGTAGCAACGGGTGTGATGCTGCTGGTCTTTGCAAGTGTCGTGCTTGTGGTGCGGGAGATGCGTCCGTTTCGAAGAAGGATGATTGCCGTATGCGCGGCGATTGTGGTGACGCTCGGCGTATCGGCGGCGATGAACAGTTCCGCGCTGCTCTCAAGAGTGGATGCGCATTCGCGTCTGAATACGTTGTCGGTGGAGGAACGTTCGCAGGGATATCAGGACGCGTCACTCGTGATCCGTGATTCGTGGTTGATAGGAAACGGCATCGGCGCCTACACATCTGCCGTACACGCGCTCTTTCCTGCGCGGGACGCATGGGAAATTCAGCCCGTACACAATGTGTTTATTCTTATATGCGCTGAATTGGGAATTTTTGGAGCGATTTTCTTTGTCATATTCATTGTGGAAATGATGAAGTGGCTTTTTGAAAAAATATTTCAACCCGTCGGCACTCCTTGGGCGATGGTATGCTTTGGAGCACTATTTAGCCTGCTCGTGGTCGGGCTTTTTGATCATTACCTCTGGAGTCTTCATTCCGGCGTTTTTATCTTTTGGGCTGTTTCCGGGCTAAGCATGGGCGTAATAGGCGAGTATACTGAATAATCTGTGGATAACTAATCTGGCGCTCATACTTGACTGCGTTTTATCCTTTATTTACAATAGTAAACACGAGAAATTAGCACTCTTGATCAATGAGTGCTAAATTAAGTACAGGCACCATTTATTTAATTAAGCGTAATTATATCAACCTATGCAACTCAAACCATTGGGAGACCGCGTTATCGTCAAAACGACAAAAGGCGAGGAAGTGACAAAATCAGGGATTGTACTTCCTGATACCGTAGAAAAGGAAAAGAAGGAAGAGGGTGAGATCATCGCCATCGGCAGTGGAGAAAAAGTGGCAAAGCTGGGTCTCAAAGTCGGAGACGTAGTGATCTTTGGAAAATATTCAGGAGATGAAATTGAAATTGAAGACATCGAGTACAAGGTTCTCAAAGAAGAGGATGTGCTTGCGATTGTTCAGAAATAATTAATTTAAAGAATATATTATGGCAAAGCAAATACTTTTTAGCGACAAGGTCCGAGGCATGATCAAACACGGCGTTGATAAGCTCGCCGATACGGTAAAAGTTACTCTTGGTCCGCGCGGACGAAATGTCGTATTAGACAAGGGATTCGGTTCGCCCACGATCACCAATGACGGCGTCACGATCGCAAAAGAAATTGAACTTGAAGACAAGTTTGAAAATGTCGGGGCTCAGCTCGTGCAGGAGGTCGCTTCCAAGACAAATGATGTCGCAGGCGACGGTACGACTACCGCGACTGTTTTGGCACAGAGCATGATTCACGAAGGATTCCGCAACATTACCGCAGGTGCAAATCCCGTCATGGTTCGCCATGGCATCGAACGCGCAGTGCAGGCGGTTGTTGCTGAGCTCAAAAAGATGTCCAAGCCGGTGAAATCCAATGATGAAATTGCACAGGTAGGAACAATCTCTGCCCAGGATCCTGAAGTCGGCAAGCTCATTGCCGAGGTCATGGAAAAAGTCGGCAAAGATGGCGTCGTCACTGTGGAAGAGTCACAGACGTTCGGCTTGTCAAAAGAAGTCGTCGAAGGCATGCAGTTCGACAAAGGATTCGTCTCGATGTATATGGTAACGAATTCAGACCGCATGGAAGCTGAATTGAAAGATGTGCCAATCTTAATTACCGACAAGAAAATATCTGCCGTTTCCGAAATTCTTCCGTTGCTCGAAAAGCTTGCACAAAGCGGACGCAAAGAGCTTGTCATTATCGCCGATGAAGTGGAAGGCGAAGCGCTCGCAACATTTGTCGTCAATAAACTCCGCGGTACGTTTACCGTACTCGCAGTCAAAGCTCCGGGATTCGGAGACCGTCGCAAAGAAATGCTTCAGGACATCGCCGTATTAACGGGAGCGAAGGTCATCTCTGAAGATATCGGCTTGAAGCTTGAAAATGCGGAAATCGAATCACTTGGCCATGCACGCAAAGTCATCGCAACAAAAGAAACCACGACTGTTGTCGAGGGTAAGGGTGATGAAAGCGAAATCAAAGCGCGCATTGTTCAGATCAAGAAAGAAATTGAAGCAAGTACATCCGACTTCGACAAAGAAAAACTGCAGGAACGTCTGGGTAAACTCTCCGGCGGGGTAGCAGTCATCAAAGTCGGTGCGGCTACGGAAACTGAATTGAAAGAAAAGAAAATGCGGATCGAAGACGCACTGCACGCAACCCGAGCGGCTGTTGAAGAGGGAATCGTCCCCGGCGGCGGCGTCGCGTATCTCCGCGCCATGAAAGCTTGTGAAGATGTGAAGGCGGAAGGCGACGAGCGCGTCGGCGTGAATATCGTGATGCGTTCACTCGAAGAGCCTATCCGTCAGATCGCGGTCAATGCCGGACAGGAAGGTTCTGTCATTGTTGATACCGTGAAAC
>JBAZCI010000067.1:0-3052 GCA_041671025.1 Patescibacteria group bacterium
CGGAACCGCCCACCGTGTGAACGTTTCATTGAGGGCGTATCAAGATTGCTCCTGATATTTCCCTCGTTCCGCGTTCTGGCTTCTTCGCATGTTTGCGCATGCGGTATGAAACCTTCCCTCCTCCAAATTCCTCCCGATGATCTGTATTCACTCGCAAACAAAAATGAGTGACGAATCGATCATAACCTGGGGAACCGTGTGGAACCTTTAAAGAGATTATGAACGACCCACCACTCATGTTTGTTTTACGTTAATAAAACAATGAGTTGAAAATAATGGTATGCGTTCATACCCAGCAAGTTGTTGCTAGATAACTCTCTCCTTAAAAGAATTACCTTGGAATGTGCGCATCTGCTTGAAGCAGATTTAACAAGAGATCATACACCCAATAGCAAAAGTTGTCAATGCCTAAACACCAGATATGCGCTAACATTAGCAAAAAAGAGTGTCATTTTTACACCCTTTTCATTCCCTTTTTCCCTTTTTTTACCAATTCACCGATGTGGGAAAACTACATTCTTTGCGCAACAAAGCCAAAAAAGAGATCTGTGGATAACTCGCTTGAAAGCAATAGGTTTGTTTCGGTACTTACCAACCTGGGATCGATGTACAGGAATGACGAAGTAAACGGAAGAAATATCTTATGAATAAACGCCGTACGCTCTACGCCGGCTTGCTTTTGAATTAACAGTGAATAGGACTGCACACCTGACGGACGTTGGTGTACCGCGTAGCGAAAAGGGAGCCGATAGGTAAGCGTCGCAACAGATGTTTCACCCGGTTCAACGGTCATCCAGTTGCCAAAAACTGTCTTGCCAAATTCCTCAGTGATGCGCGTGCCGGTTGCTTCATCTATGAGCAAAGCTGTTTCGATGGAAGCGAGATCTGTGTCATAACGGTATTCCGGATCGGGAGTCTGAAAACGCCAGGAAGGAATGCGTTCAAATCCTTCCGCAGACAACAGTACGCTTCCTGAGGGCACATACGCCCGGACATAATCGACATTCGTGATGCCTTCAAATGTATCGAGCGGATTGCCGCGATGAGTACGCGTAACGGTCAGCGTGTTTACGATATCGCCGTTATCTTCAATGGCCGTAGACAATGACAGCAAATTCTCAACCACCCGGTCCGTCTTTCCCCCGCCGATGTTTGTATGTACGACATTCAGATAGTCGCGCGAAGTCACCCCGATGGATCCTGACCAACCAAGCTTTTCTACCTCAGCCTGCATGTCAGGATCTGAAAAATATATCTGCACATCCTTTTTTTCCAAAAGTGCACTGAGATTAGAAGAAAGCTCCAAAAACGAATTACCCGGCAAGCTGAATACTTTAGTAATCACCAGCGGCATCAGTTCTCCGATGAAACGTTTCGGGACATTCGCCGCTTTGTCATCCCCCTGTTCAGCAAACTCCTGGGCGAGGCGCACAACATTTGTTGCATCAACGGTCACATTGTACTGGGGAACAGGGATCGGTCCCGTCAGTTTCAAAAACGACTCAAGTACCGCCGGGGTAATAGCGATCACGCCGTCTACGGTCGGTCCCCCGCTCCGCTCATAGAACCAAATGACTTTTCGAGCGCTTGTCGGAAAGTCAGCAAACCAGTTTGCATCCTGGATATTCCACCCGGGATTGACAAGATGAAGCGGTGTCGGTGAAATTATTTTCTGTGTTAACTGTCCTGCCAAATCATAGCTGCCACCCTGAGGCACTTCCATATTCCGTAACACACCATTATCGATGTCTACTAATGCAACCGATCCGATAAAACCGCCGGTCGGACGGATTTCGGCATTATTTTGAAAGAGAAAGAGATAGCGTTGAGGATCATCAGCTCCGAGTAAGACCGACAGCACCCGCTCAGACTGCTGAAATTGGCGTGTAATATTTTCCAGTACAGGCAATTGTTTTTTTACGTCTGAAACACGGGCCTGAAATTCTTCGGGGACGTCGTCGACCTGCACCGCATCCATTTCTACGCGTGCCGCACTCACAGCCTCACCGGCCTGACTCACATACTGCGAGAATCCCTTGAGCTGTCGCGTAAATGAAACCCCCGCAGATTGAGTTTCGGTAGCCGCATTTAACGCCTGTGAAAATAATTTACCGGCTTTGCTCAGCTCTGTACCGGCACGAAGGATGTGATCAGCCGCTGAAACACGGGGAATAAATTTAAGAATGCTCGTCAGCGTCTCTCCCGATGAGTAGAGCTGTTCTCTTGCTTCATCAAAACGCCGTTCTGCATCTTGAAATGCCTCTGTTGCGGCGGATAAATGATCAGACGAAATTTCACTTTGTCCAGCTTGTAGAGACGAATACGCTTCTGTCGATGCGCCAAGTACCCTTCCCTGCATCGTTTGTACACGTTCAAGCTGACTTGCGGCAAAAAGCGGAACCATAAGCACGATAGCCACAATGCCAAATCCGACCGCCCCTCTCGCGACACCAAATGACCAGCGCACTTCTGCATCCTGCAATGGCGGAGGCGGAGGCTCTTTTGCCAGTACGACAGGCACGGGCGGAAGAGACTTTTTCTCTTTCGTAAAGGATCGGAATTTCATTGCATGCAAAAAATTGCCCTTTCGTCGACCGGGCCGCGGGGATTCTTCAGGAGTTGACGTGGAAATCGGAGGCTGATCCTGTTCAGCCTGTTCCTCCGT
Organism: Patescibacteria group bacterium; assembly: GCA_041671025.1. Classification (GTDB taxonomy): domain Bacteria; phylum Patescibacteriota; class Patescibacteriia; order UBA10025; family UBA10025; genus JBAZCI01. The sequence continues at coordinate 2,666 of JBAZCI010000067.1, forward strand.
AAACGATATTTTCTCGTGCGTAAGCTTCCGCAAATCCAAAATGTTCGATTCGGGAATTTTGGTTACACGAACCTCGCGGTGTTCGGGAACATCACTGCCAGTCCGGTCGTGCCTGAATTTTACTTGATGGTTCATTGAGTCGCGGTATAAATAGACAGAGTTTCTTCCGCCATGCGTTTCCAGGAAAAATGTTCAATGCGAAGCCTGCCTTTTGTGATGAGTGCGTCGCGCTTTTCAGTATCGTTTACCACACTTTCTATCGCGTGTATCATACCATGAATATCCTCCGGATCAAAGTACTCTGCCGCGTCCCCAAGTACCTCCGGTATGCTGGTCACACGGCTTGCAACAACCGGAACACCTGCAGCCATAGCCTCAAGCGTCGGC
>JBAZCI010000068.1:0-2770 GCA_041671025.1 Patescibacteria group bacterium
TGGTGAAATTACAGCCGGCCGATGCGTCCAGGTACTCATCGGATTAAACGCGGCGTCAGGCAATGCCCAGCTTACCAGCCCGAACAACCAGAATACGCTTGTTGTGGAAGTGACATCTGAACTCGGCGTGGCTGATGATTCCGGATCACTTGCACTCGACTTTGTTACCGATGACAGCGTGAATGTATCCGCGACCGTGGATGCACAAATTAGTTTTACGATTTCTGATACGGCAATCGGTTTTGGTCCTCTCGCTGTTGCAAATGTACGGTATGCGACGGCAGATGCGACTGGTTCTGACACCGATTCCGCAGCGGCACACACGATGGCTGTCGCCACAAACGCGGCAACGGGATACGCCGTTACATATAACGGACCGACATTAACGAGTGGCGCCAATACCATCGATGTAGCTGCTATTACGAATGATGCGGATGGCACTGCCGGCGCAGAACAATTTGCGATGGGATTTTCAACGAGTGGTGATGCCACAATTACCGCTGCGTACGATCACAATGCAGTTGCGGGAAGCCGCGATTGGGCATTTGTCGCAAGCACAACGACGTCAATTGCTTCTGAAATCGCTCCTACGGCAACTGAAACAATTTCCGCATTTTATCTTGCCAATATTGCTGCTACTACACAGCCGGGAACATATCAAACTGATATTACCTATATTGCAACCGGCACGTTTTAATTATTGTTCATGTTTGTTCGCACATACGGTATGAATATTAGAAGGGGATTATTGGTCATTGCGCTCGTTATCGGATTCAGCGCTTTTGCTGTCTCTTCCGCACATGCCATAACACTTATTCCTCCGTCTGTCGAATTTGAACTGACGCCGGGGCAAGAATACCAAACCGTGGTAAAGCTATTCAACGAAGAAGAGCGGAATCTTGTTGTGTATGCTGAAGTAAAAAATTTCGGGCCTCAGGGAGAAACAGGAATACCGTCGTATGATTTAGAGGCGCCCGTGTCCGGACTCAGCGCGTGGATCACTGTTGCTCCGGAGCCGTATACGATTGAACCGGGTGAGCGTATTGAAATACCTGTCAAAGTAAACCCTCCGCTCAATGCTGAGCCGGGTGGACATTATGCTGCGGTGTTTTTTACAGAAAAAGGGAATACTGACGGTGGCGGGCAGGTCGGCATCGGTAAGGGGGTAGGTATACTTTTGCTTGCACGGGTGAGCGGAGAGACCGTTGAAGCGGGATCAATCAAGGAATTTTCGGTCGGTGAGGGATCGATGCTCAATCGGCTCCCAATTCTTTTTACGACACGGTTTGAAAATACCGGTAACGTCCATCTGCGTCCTACCGGATTGATTTCGATCAAAAATATGTTCGGCCGTTCTGTTGACACCGTTGATGTAAATTCTACAAAAGGCGCTACTCTTCCGGATTCTATTCGAAAGTATGAATCAACATGGGAACGAACTCAGATTAAGGAAACAACCGGAAGCACATGGAAAGATTTTTGGGTTGAATTCGGCAATGAGCGGGATAATTTTGCATTGGGTAAATATACCGCATCGCTGAGCATTGATGCGGGAAAAGAAACGTCAATCCATGGAACGGCTTCAGTAACATTTTGGGTGTGGCCGTGGCATGTCATCATCGTGTACGTACTTATCGGCCTTCTCGTTATTTTGCTCCTGATATGGTTTATTAAGCATTACAATAAGTGGCTCATTTCCCGAGTCATGAATGCCGCAAATACATCTTCAGCTCAGGTAAAAGGAGTAAAGCCGTCTTCGACGAGTACGACTAAAGATCAACTTTCCAAAACATTGCCTGCGAACCAGCAGAAGAAATAAATGTTGACCGTGATGCGGTGGCAACGATATTGGGGGAGAACGTGTCTCGTCCTCGTTTTGGTGTTGTGCATACTACCTCTGCTTGGGCGTGCACTTGATGTGAGCATAGGCGCGGTTGTTCCCGATCGTCCGCCCCCCGAGACTGTCGATGCAACGGTAGTTTTTCAGGGGTATTCTTCCCCATTTTCTCCGGTCCGTATTCTGAAAGACGGAACACAGGCGGGGACGATTACGTCCACGGCCGGATCCCAATTTTCACTGTCAATTACGACTGCGCCGGGGACCTACGTATTTACTGTGATCGCACGGGATGCCCGCGGCATGGACAGCGCTCCTACAAATGTAACGTTGAATTTGATAGACGGAGAACAGTTAACTATTTCCGATATTTTTATCGCACCAACGATTGGTTCTGACAAAACGGTATATGAGTCGGGTGATTCGGTCATACTTTCGGGGTATACAGTCCCCAATAGCACAGTAACGTTGACAGTCAATTCAGATCCGGTGATATATACACTTCTTGCCGGGGCCAATGGACTCTGGTCGCAGGCGGTAGCTGCATCCGGTCTGGACGCGGGAAATCATTCGGCTCAGGCACAAGCCGCATCAGGAGGTAGTTTACTCTCGGAATTTTCCAACCTCATTCAATTCAGTATTCAGGGTCCGCCGGCGAATGCGTGTGATACGGCGATAGCAGCTGACATTAATTGTGATACCCGGGTCAATCTAGTTGATTTCAGTATTATGCTGTATTTCTGGCAGCAGACGAATCCCGCAAACTCACGGGCAGATATTAATCATAACGGGAGGGTAGATGAACCTGATTTCAGTATTATGCTATTCTATTGGACAGGGTAACTATGAAAAATCGATTACTCCATATAAGCTTTTTTTTCGGACTGGCAATATTGTTCAGCGTGGGCGTTGATGCGCACGCCGCTCAAGCAG
>JBAZCI010000069.1:0-2641 GCA_041671025.1 Patescibacteria group bacterium
GAGACATGACGCGAGCAGTAAAGTTGCCGCACGTCTTTCTGATTCAATGACCAACGTGTTATCCATTAAATCATTTGCTACAGAAAAACAGGAGCTGCAGATTTTCAAAAAGTATGTCGATACGTTTAGCCTTGCGTATAAAAAAGCGGCTGATTACCACAACCTCCGCCTGGACACCCTGATCTCGCCATTATACGTTGCGACCAATATCTTTGGGTTGATTGCGGCCATTTTTTTCACTCAACATCTTGGACTCGCAGCAGGCACGATCGTTGTAGTCTTTTCCTACTACGCCCATATCACGAGAACGTTCTGGGAAATAAACAGAGTGTACCGGAACATTGAATCTTCTATAAGCGAAGCGGCGGAATTTACCCAACTCTTCATCACTGCGCCGACAATTCAAGACGCACCCAATGCGGCGGATCTCATGACGACTCATGCAAACATTCGTTTTGATCGGATTCATTTTTCGTACAACGATCAGACAAACCATGAAAGTTTTTTACTGAAAAATTTTACACTTGATATTAAGGCAAAACAAAAAATCGGACTCGTCGGGCCCAGCGGCGGCGGCAAGACAACGATCACTAAGCTAATACTCCGATTCATTGATACGCACAAAGGCTCTATTATCATAGATGGGCAGGATATTACAAAAGTTACTCAACATTCTTTACGTAAGGCGATTGCTTACGTCCCCCAAGAACCTCTTTTATTCCACAGGACCTTGCTGGAAAATATTGCATACGGAAACGAAAAGGCAACGGAAGAAGAAATTGTCGCAATAGCCAAACTTGCCCGTGCTGATGAATTTATCAGAAAACTCCCACACGGATATCAAACATATGTCGGTGAACGCGGGATTAAACTGAGTAGCGGCCAAAAACAACGCATTGCTATAGCACGCGCCCTGCTCAAAACTGCACCCATTCTCGTTTTAGATGAAGCAACCAGCGCTCTGGATTCCGAATCGGAGAAATATATCCAAGAGGGGCTGTTGGAGCTATTGAAAAACAAGACAGCAATTGTCATTGCCCACCGCCTTTCAACTATACGACAGCTTGATAGAATCATCGTGCTGGACGACGGAAAAATAGTCCAAGATGGCACCCATGCCACACTCATTCATAAAAAAGGTATGTACGCCAAGTTATGGCGTCATCAATCAGGTGATTTTTTAAAGGACGAGTAATGCCTCGACAAGAATTACATTGCTACATTATAGTCCACGGCGAAAAACCCGACAGTACATGTAGCATACATAGAGAATTTATCAGACGACTAGATAAAGCAATCAAATATGCACAAAAAGGCACGTTCGACGGTATTATCATAACCGGCGGCATCACCAGAAAAAACTGTCCATCCGAAGCTTCCATGGGCGCCGAATATCTGCGCGACAAAACGGGGATACCAATCATTATTGAAGAAGCCTCACATACAACTATTGAAAACATCAGATTTACAAAACAGCTCATTGCGCAGTACGCTCCTGATACCCTTACGGTGGTCAGTAGTGCAAAGCGAATGTTTCGTATCAAGTATCTCTACGGACAACTTTGGCCCGAAATGCAAGGTAAGTTTATATTCGTTAGTTCCTCCGATTCGTACAGCATGTTTTTCTTTGCACTGGAAATGATATACTTAGTATATGCACTGCTGGACATCGGCGAACGGTTCATCCCTCACATAACAAAACAGCTTTTCAGAAACGGATAACATTTTCTACATAATAGCATTGACTACGTTATGAAATCTAAAAATGTCTCCAAAAAAACTGTTGTCGCTGCTGTCATGGCATACGCAAAAAAACATCATGGCACCGACGCCGGCGGTCATGACTGGCCGCATATCGAACGCGTATGGAAAATGGCGAAACGGCTTGCTCGAACAGAAGGGGGCGACTTTTTTGTTATCGAACTGGCGGCATTGTGTCACGATATCGCTGACTGGAAGGAAAGCGGCAACTTTCATGCAAGCGGACGCGCCAGCCGCACCCTTCTGCAAAAACTTGGAGTCAGTGAAGACGTTATTTCCCACGTGGAACATATTGTGAACAATGTCTCGTACAAAGGCGGGAGCGTACGCGACCGGATGACCACTCTTGAAGGTAAAATTGTCCAGGACGCCGACCGGCTGGACGCGATCGGCGCCATTGCCATCGCCCGAACATTTGCCTGGGGCGGTACGAAAGAGAGGCAAATTTATGATTCTAGCGAACGTCGAGTGCAATATAAAAGCTTCAACGCATATAAGGGCAGAGGTAAATCAAGCATTGCACATTTTTATGATAAGCTTCTACTCCTTAAAGACCGATTGAACACACGTACAGCTCGAAAAATTGCGAATCCGCGTCATAGATTCATGCAAGCGTATTTGAAGCAATTTTTTATGGAATGGCGAGGAAGATAGGTATTTAACAACCAACCCTTTGTGAACAGGATATCTATGGAACATCTCGGGATAGTATATGCACTGGGAGCCGCAATCACCTGGGGTCTCGTCTATGCAATCGACCAAAAGATACTCACCTCGCTCAGTCCGGTGACTTTGCTTTTTGTCCATTCAATCCTTGCCTCAATCATCCTGCTTCCTTTCTTCCTGTACAACCGCGAATCCATCTCCTCAATTCAGGGGC
>JBAZCI010000070.1:0-2535 GCA_041671025.1 Patescibacteria group bacterium
TGCGATACAGGCGTCTGATCTTTTTTCTCAGACGGTGTTGAGCTGGTTTTTAACCCCCTCTGTATTGTTGGAGATATATGATCGTGCGCAGATTACGCCTGAAGTTTCGACAATAGAGGAGCTGACCACGCGTATCAAGGCGAAAAAATATTCGGCACAGAACATCGTCGTGCGATTTACCGAACGCGATCGCCCGACTGCCGAAAAGATTTCCGCTGCGCTTATCGATGTTGTTGAACAACGCGCTCAAGACGCCAATCAAACCGTCGATAACCAGCCGCTATTTGAAGTGGTCGGGGCGACTCCGGTGATCATTGAGAATCGTCCTTCACTTCCGCTCATGACCGTTATTGGCTTAGCTACAGGAGTCATTCTTAGTATCTTGATTACGTATGTCATTGATCTCAGCAGGACTTCCGCATCTGTAGAGAATAGTAACCACGGTGCGTCGAATGCGTCTCACGGTTGATCTTCGGTCACTGGCGGAAAAAATCCCCGGCGGCATTCCCCGCTACACGCGAGCGCTCGTGCGAACCCTCCTCCCGTATTGTGCTGACGATACGGTAGTTTTTTTTTCATGCGGGAAAGGCGAACGCACCCGTCCCGTAGTCGATACCGGAGGGCGAGCAGTTGAATTACGGCATCTCCGTTTGCCGAATAAACTGATCAACGCGTGTTTTCGGTTTTTTCGAAGGCCGTATATTGATCGACTTGCGGGGGGGACTGACGTCTATTTCGCTCCGAATATAAATTTTATCCCGTTAAGCCCTGACGTGCGGTTTGTGCTGACGGTGCATGATCTGTCGTACATCCATTTTCCGCATCTTATGTCCGCAAAAAGCAGGATGTGGCATCGCGCTGTTCATCCCGAAAAACTGTTACACCGCGCGGACGCGATCATTGCCATCTCGCATGCGACCAAACGTGATCTTGAGTCAACATGTAATATTTCACCGGAAAAAATCCACGTTGTACATTCGGCGATTGACACGAGTGACTATGTTCGGCATCGGTCGGATATCATCGACGGCGTTCGTAAACGATGGCAGATCACGCGTCCGTATTTTCTCGTACTTGGAAACCTTGATCCCAGAAAAAATATTTCAACCGCCATTTCGGCATATGCACGCCTGCCGGATCCGCTTCGCCGCGCCCATCAGCTGGTCATCATCGGCACACCGGTATGGAAAAAGGATGCGCATATGGATCACGGCAAAGACATCGAAGGGGTCCGGTGTATCGGGTTTGTCGATGAGGAAACAAAAATCGCCCTCCTTCAGGACGCGGTATGCCTCTTGTTCCCCTCGGTGTATGAAGGATTCGGCTTTCCCGCGCTTGAAAGTATGGCCGCGGGTACTCCGTTAATCGCGAGTAGTGCATCGTCGGTCCCTGAAGTAGTAGGGAATGCCGGTATTCTCGTCGATCCGCATGATCCGGGTGCGTGGGCGTCTGCGATAGAGCAGATGTGCGCGGACACTGAATTGCGCGCAACCCTCATACGAAGGGGACACGCCCGTGTATCCGAATTTACCTGGCAGCGATCGGCACAGCAGACTGCCGAAATTTTACACGCAATATAATCATATGCGCATCGTTATCGACGCACGTTTCTACGGTCCGTACGGCAAAGGATTGGGAAGGTATACCCAAAAGCTGATCGAATGGCTTGAACGTGTTGATACGGATAATACGTATATTGTTCTTCTTCGCAAGGAAAATTGGGATGCGTATCAGCCGGTTCATCCGCGCTGGTCAAAACAGCTTGCCGATTTCCAGTGGTATTCCCTGGATGAGCAGGTAAAGCTGCCCAAGCTTCTTCGTCATCTGCATCCCGATATTGTCCACTTCCCCCATTTTAATGTTCCGCTTTTTTATCGCGGAAAATTTGTTGTTACCATTCATGATCTTATTCTTACGCACTTTCCTACCCGCCGTGCGACTACACTCGGGCCGCTTGTATACGCTCTCAAGCATTTTGCCTATTCAGTCGTGATACGCCGCGCGATCGCTCGCGCGAAAAAAGTGATTACCGTATCAGAATTTTCCCGCAACGACCTTATCTCGACATTTCATTTGGACCCTTCTCGGGTGCGTGTTACGCTCGAAGGTGTCGATAGAGTTGAAAAAAAACATGATGAAGCGGCATCACAACATATGTCCACTGTGTTTCATCTGGATCACCCGTATCTTTTGTATGTGGGGAATGCATATCCGCATAAAAATATTGAAAGACTGCTTGAGGCGTTTTCAATCATGGCAAAAAAGAATTTTGAAATTCGGTTAGTGATTGTGGGACGGGAAGACTACTTCCAAAAAAGAATACGCACCCGCGCGGACGATCTTGGTATCCGGGACAGAGTTATTTTTCCGGGGTTTGTGAATGATATCGAATTGCGGCTACTCTATAGCAGTGCCCGTGCGTTTGTTTTCCCCTCGCTGTATGAAGGATTCGGCCTGCCGCCGCTTGAGGCTATGGCTGCAGGTGTTCCGGTTGTTGCAAGCCGTGTGACCAGCATTCCGGAGGTACTGGGGGAC